>JBJMIG010000033.1:0-94479 GCA_045806965.1 Labedaea sp.
CAGTCCCACCAAGCCGGCCGACGGGGCGACGGGAATGGAGAATCGCCACATGGGCGACTACGCCAAGGCGCTGGGCGGCAAGCTCCGCGGGATCCGCCAGCAGCAGGGACTGTCCCTGCACGGAGTGGAACAGAAGTCCGGCGGACGATGGAAAGCCGTTGTCGTCGGGTCCTACGAGCGCGGCGACCGGGCCGTGACGGTGCAGAAGCTGGCCGAACTGGCCGACTTCTACGGCGTCCCGGTGATGGAGCTGCTCCCGGAGGGCAGGGTGCCGTCCGGCGCGGAGCCGGCCACCAAGATCGTCATCAACCTGGAGCGGCTGCAACAGCTGCCGGCCGAGAAGGTGGGTCCGCTGGCCCGCTACGCCGCCACCATCCAGAGCCAGCGCGGCGACTACAACGGCAAGGTGCTGTCCATCCGCACCGAGGACCTTCGCTCGCTGGCGATCATCTACGACATGACCCCTGGCGAGCTGACCGAGCAGCTCATCGACTGGGGCGTGCTGCCGCCCGAGGCGCGGCCGTCCAAAGAGGACTGAGCTACCCGCGTTGTGCCGCGCAATGTGACATTCCGCCGCCAGCAGCAAAGGAATGTCACATTGCGCGCTACCGGCGAGGTGCGCGGCGACGCGGCAAGCGGCCGCTAGAGCGTCGCGCGGAGCCGGTCGGCGATCGTGGCGATCCGGCCGAGCACGCCGTTGACGAACCGCGGGGAGTCGTCCGTGGACAAGCTCTTGGCCAGCGAGACCGCCTCGTCGACCGCGACCGGGTCCGGCACGTCGGAAACCCAGAGCAGCTCATAGAGGCCGAGCCGGAGCACGGCCAGATCCACCGCCGGCATCCGGTTCAGGGTCCAGCCCTCGGCGTGCTCGGTGAGTAGCTCGTCGATTCGGTCCCGGTGCGCCGCGACGCCCTCCACGAGGGTGATCGTGTAGTCGTTGAGTGGGGCGATGTCCGAGCCGGACGGCCGGTCGGCGAGCAGCGCGACCGGGTCCTCGCCCCGTAACTGGGCGGCGTAGATCAGATCGACCGCGCGTTTGCGGGCTTTGCTGCGGGCCCCCACGTCAGGAGCTGACGCGGCCGAGGTAACGCCCGTCGCGGGTGTCCACCTTGACCTTCTCGCCGGTGGACAGGAAAAGCGGTACCTGGATCTCCGCGCCGGTTTCCAGTGTGGCCGGCTTCGTGCCGCCGGTGGACCGGTCGCCCTGCAGGCCAGGGTCGGTGTGCGTGACGACCAGCTCGACCGAGGTTGGCAGCTCGATGAACAGCGGCGCGCCCTCGTGGGTGGCCACCATGACGATCTGGTTCTCCAGCATGAAGCGCGCTGCGTCGCCGACCGTGTCGCCCGGAATGTGCATCTGCTCGAAGGTGTCGCCGTCCATGAACACGAACTCGCTGCCGTCGCTGTACAGGTAGGTCATGTCGCGCTTGTCGACGGTCGCGGTCTCCACCTTGACGCCGGCGTTGAACGTCTTGTCCACGACCTTGCCGGTCAGCACGTGCTTGAGCTTGGTGCGCACGAACGCCGGGCCCTTGCCGGGTTTGACGTGCTGGAACTCGACGACGGTCCAGAGTTGTCCCTCGAGGTTCAGCACGAGGCCGTTCTTCAGGTCGTTGGTGGAAGCCACGGAAAGGTTCTCTCCTGTACTCAACAGCGCTACACGGCGAGGAGCTGCTTGGTGGTCAACGTCAGAAGTTCGGGCTCACCGTCGCGCACGACAAGCGTGTCCTCGATGCGGACGCCGCCCCGCCCGGACAGGTACACACCGGGCTCGACAGTGACCGCCATACCCGCAGCGATCGTACCTTCACCGGTCTTGGACAACATCGGCGCCTCGTGGATCTCCAGGCCCACCCCGTGTCCGAGGCCGTGCAGGAACCGCTCGCCGTAACCGGCCCGCTCGATCACCCCGCGGGCGGCGAAATCCACTTCGGCCACCGAAGCGCCCGGGCGCAACGCGGCGCGGCCGGCCGCCTGCGCCACGGCGACCAGCTCGTAGAGCTCGCGCTGCCAGTCCGCGGGCGGGCCGAGCACCAGCGTCCGGGTCATGTCCGAGTGGTACCCATCGGCCAGGGCGCCGAAGTCGAGCTTGACCAGATCCCCGGTGCGCAGCACGGCGTCGGTCGGCCGGTGGTGCGGCACCGCGGAGTTGGCTCCGGCGGCCACGATCGTCTCGAACGACGGGCCGGTCGCGCCGTGGTCGAGCATCCGGTTCTCGAGGTCCCTGGCCACCTCCCGCTCGGTGCGCCCGGCGGCCAGGCCGCCCTGCTGGATCAGTTGGGCCAGCGCGCGATCGGCGGCGGCACACGCCATCCGAAGCGCCTCGACCTCCGTGTCGTCCTTGACCACTCGCAGCAGCTCGACCCGGCCGGGCGCACGGAGCAGGGTGACCTCGTCCCCCGCCGCGTCGGCCAGCGTGTCCAGGCCCTCGACGGTGACATGCTGGCTCTCGAACCCGAGCCGCCCGAACCGCTCCGGGTCCTTGCCGGCCAGCCGAGCCAGCTCGGGCGCGCTGTTCCGCTCGATCACGCGCTCCAGCTCCGGCACCTCCCGCGCGGACTGGGTCAGATACCGGCCGTCGGTGCAGAACAGCGTCCTGGCCTCCGCGTGCGGCTCGTCGGCGGCATGCACCAGCAGAGCGGCGTTGGAACCGGTGAACCCGGTCAGGTAGCGGATGTTGCGCAGGTCGACGACGAGCAGGGCGTCCAGGCCCGACTCCCGCAGCCCGTTCCGAAGCGCGGCTCGTCGGCGGACGTGAGTCTCGGGCATGTCCGCAAGCCTAGGCGGGAGCCGGATCGTACGCTGTGACGATGCGATTCTGGCTGCTCCGTGGCGGGGTGCTCGCGGTGGTGCACGCCGCGGCCGCGGTGTTCACCGCCTGGTTCGCGGTGCGCCACCCCACCTCGCAGACCGGGCTGGCCGCGCTGGTGCTCGGCGTGCTGGTCGCCTGCGCCGCGGTGTGGGGCGTGCTGGACACCTGGCGGGGCCTCGAGCGGCCGGAGGTCACCTGGCTGATCTCGGCGCTGGTGGCCGGCTGGGGTGCCGGGGTGCTCGGCGTGATCGGGCGCTCGATCTTCGTGGACCAGACCGGGGTGAGCGAGTTGGGTAGCGCGCTCACCGGCGGTGCGGCGTTCACCGCGCTGCTGGTGTTCGTACCGGCGGCGATCGGCCTGCTGGTCGGCCGGTGGATCAAGCCGGTGCGGCGAGGATCGACCGGGCCAGAGTGACCAGGCCGGCGCGGAGCCCGCTGCCGCGAGTCGCGCGCCCAGGCAACCGAGCGCTGCGCCCAGGCAACTGAGTGCTGCGCCCAGGCAACCGAGTGCTGCGCCCAGGCAACTGAGTGCTGCGCTCCGGCAACCGAGTGCTGCGCTCCGGCAACCGAGTGCTGCGCTCCGGCAACCGAGTGCTGCGCTCCGGCAACCGAGTGCTGCGCTCCGGCAACCGAGTGCTGCGCTCCGGCGACCGGAGTTGCTGGAGCGCGCGACTCGCGGGTGTGGTGTCAGCCGGGGTGGGGCTCGGCGACCAGCTCGACCTCGTAACCGTCGGCGTTCTCCAGATAGGCGGCACAGTGGCCGGGGCCGCCGGCGTGTGGGTGGCGATCGGCGAACATGAGCCGCCAGCCGTGCCCGACCGCCTCCTCGGCAAGCTGCTCGACCCGCGCCGGGGAGCCGGCGTGCAGCGCCAGGTGGTTCAGCCCGGGCGCCATCCGGTCGTGCGGGCCGCCCCGGCCGGCGGGCGAGTCCTCGAACACCAGGTAGGTGGGGCCGAGCCGCCAGCTGACCCCGCGCGGCCAGCGCTGGTACTCACTCCAGCCCAGCTCGCTGAGCAGCCAACCCCAGGACGCCTCGGCGGCGGCCAGGTCCGGCACCCACAGCTCGACGTGGTGCAGCCGCCCGGCGGTCCCGGGCAGCGCGACCAGCACCCGGTGCGGCGCGCCGAAATGCGGCTCGCCGCCGACGTCCACGAAACCGACCCTGGCCGCCATCGCCAGGCTGCGCTCGTTGTCCTCGTGGACGAGGGCAAACACCGCGGGGGCGCCGGCCGCGCCGAACGCGTGTCGCAACATCGCCGCGGTGGCCTCGCCCGCCAGGCCGGCGCCCCAGTGCGCGCGGGCCAGGTAGAAGCCGACCTCGAGCAGTCCTCCGGACAGTTCACCGGAGCGCCGTACCCGGCCGAGCCCGATGATCTCGCCACCGAGTTCGAACACCCAGTCGCCGGTGCCGTCGGACGCGGTCTTGGCCAGCTTGCCGGCGAACCACGCCCTGGCCCGCGTCGGGTCGGTCAGATCCGCCTGGAGGTAGCGGCTCAGCTCCGGGTCGGCGAACAACGCCACCACCGCGTCGGTGTCGGCCGCGCTGATCGGACGCAGGTTCAGCCGCGCGGTGCGTAGCGGCGGACAGCCGGTCAACTCGCCGCCTTCTCGGCGAGCCAGCGCAGGGCGAGTGGATAGCCGCGGACGCCGAGCCCGACGATCACCCCGGTGGCCACGGCGGAGATGTGGCTGTGCTGGCGGAACTCCTCTCGGGCGTACACGTTGGAGATGTGCACCTCGATCAGCGGGGCGGTCAGCCCGGCGCAGGCGTCCCGGACGGCGATCGAGTAGTGCGTCCAGGCACCGGCGTTGAGCACAACGGGATGCCCGTCGTCGGCCGCCTGGTGCAGCCAGCCGAGCATCTCGCCCTCGTGGTCGGTCTGCCGGACCTCGACCTCGACGCCCAGCTCCTTGCCGGTCCGCGCACACAACGCGACCAGGTCGGCATAGGTGTCGTCGCCGTAGACCGTCGGCTCCCGCGAGCCGAGCCGGCCGAGGTTGGGCCCGTTCAACACCAGCACCTTCACCGCGGATCCCCTTCGGCAATGGTTTCGTACGCGGCGGCGAGCAGCTCGGGGTCGGGCCCCTCGAGCCGGCCGGGTGTGGCCAGCCCGTCGAGCACCACGAACCGCAGCACGCCCGCTCGGCTCTTCTTGTCGTTGCGCATGCCGTCGAGAAGTTCGGGCAGCGCGTCCGCGGCGTAGCGGGTGGGCAGCCCGATCGACTCGAGGACGGTGCGGTGCCGGTCGGCGGTGCCCGGGTCGAGTCGGCCGGCCAGCCGGGCCAGCTCGGCGGCGAACACCAGGCCGACACTGACCGCGGCGCCGTGCCGCCACCGGTAGTGCTCCCGGCGCTCGATCGCGTGCGCAAGCGTGTGGCCGTAGTTGAGCACCTCGCGCAGGTCCGACTCGCGCAGGTCCGAGGCCACGACGTCGGCCTTGACCTGGATCTTGCGCTGGACCAGCTCGGCGAGCACGTCGCCGGCCGGATCGAGCGCGCCGGCCGGGTCCGCTTCGACCAGCTCGATGATGCGCGGGTCGGCGATGAACCCGCCCTTGATCACCTCGGCCATCCCGGCGACCAGCTCGCTGTACGGCAGGGTGACCAAGGTGTCCAGATCGACCAGCACGGCGGCCGGCTCGTGGAACACGCCGACCAGGTTCTTGCCGGCCCCGGTGTTGATCCCGGTCTTGCCGCCGATCGCGGCGTCCACCATGCCGAGCAGCGTGGTCGGCACGTTGACCAGCCGGACCCCCCGCAGCCAGGTGCCGGCCACGAACCCGCCGAGGTCGGTCACCGCGCCGCCGCCAAGCGCCACGATCGTGCCGAGCCGGTCCAGCCCAACCCGGCCGAGCACCTCCCAGCAGAACCCCGCGACGGACAGCGCCTTGCCGTCCTCGGCGTCCGGGATCTCGATGCGGTGCGCGTCGACGCCGGCACCGACCAGCTCGTCACGCAGACCCTCGGCCATCCCGGCGAGCGGCGGCGGGTGAATGATCGCCACCCGGGACGAGTCCCGCACCGCATCGCTGAGCTCAGCCCGCAGGCCGCGTCCGACGACGACGTCGTAGGGCCGGTCCGTGGCCACCCGAATCCGCACCGGCTGCACCCGATCGCTCCCATCGACTCTGGGTCGTCCGCTGGCGGTCAACCCTTCCACAGCGCACGCGGGCCGTCAGGCGGTACCGCCGAGCCCGAGCGCGTCGAGCACCTCGCGCACCACCTGACCGGGCGCGCGGCGGTCGGTGATCACCTCCACCCGGGCGACAGCGCGGTAGAGCGGCAGCCGGGCCTCGAGCAGTTGGCGGAAGGTCGCCCTCGGGTTCACCCCGGCCAGTAGCGGCCGGGCGACGGACAAGCCGGTGCGGCGCAGCCCCTCGGCCAGGCCGACGTTGAGAAACACCACCGGGTGGCCGGCCAGCCGCGCCCTGGTTTCGGCCGAGAGCACCGCGCCACCACCGAGTGCGAGCACTCCCGCGTGCTCGTCGAGCGCGATCCGCACCGCGCGTTCCTCCGCCGCCCGGAACGCCGGCTCGCCGTCCTCGGTGAAGATCGCGCTGATCGCCTTTCCCGCGGTGGCCACAATGTCGGCGTCGGTGTCCCGGAACGGCAACGCAACCGCATCGGCGACGCCCTTGCCGACGGTGGTCTTTCCCGAGCCGGGCGGTCCGACCAGAACCACCACCGGGCCGCGCGCAGTCATCCGCGGAGGATACCGGCTACCAGCGTTCCTGAAGCGCCTTGAGATAGGCCTCGGCGTTGCGGCGGGTCTCGGCCATGGCATCTCCGCCGAACTTCTCCACGGCGGCGTCGGCCAGTACCAGCGCGACCATGGACTCCAGCACCACGCCGGCCCTCGGCACCGCGCAGACATCGGAACGCTGGTGGATGGCGACCGCGGGCTCTCCCGTTCGGACGTCCACAGTGGACAGTGCACGCGGGACGGTGGAGATCGGCTTCATGGCAACCCGGACCCGCAGTGGCTCGCCGTTGGTGGTGCCGCCCTCAAGGCCGCCGGCCCGGTTGCTGCGCCGGCTCACCCCGGTGACCCCACCGGCCCGGTCGATCTCGTCGTGCGCCTTGCTCCCCCACCGCGTCGCGGTGGTGAAGCCGTCGCCGACCTCGACGCCCTTCATGGCCTGCACACCCATCAGCGCGCCGGCCAACCGGGCGTCCAGCCTGCGGTCCCAGTGCACATAGGAACCCAGCCCCGGCGGCAGCCCGTAGGCGATCACCTCGATCACCCCGCCGACCGTGTCGCCGGCCTGCTTCACCGCCTCGACCTCCGCCATCATCGCCTCGGTCGCGACCGGGCCGAAGGCCCGGACCGGGCTCTCGTCGATGGCGCCCAGGTCCTCCGGGCGGGGCGGCTCGCCATCGGGCGCCGCCGCGCCGCCGATGGACACCACATGGCTGAGAATCTCGATCCCGAGCAGTTGCCGGAGGAATTGCCGCGCCACGGTGCCGAGCGCGGTCCGCGCCGCGGTCTCCCTGGCGCTGGCCCGTTCCAGCACCGGACGGGCGTCGTCGAAACCGTACTTCTGCATGCCGGGCAGGTCGGCGTGGCCCGGACGCGGCCTGGTCAGTGGCTCATTGCGACTCAGGCCCTCGATCTCGGCGCTGTCCACCGGATCGGCGGACATGACCTTCTCCCACTTCGGCCACTCGGCGTTCTCGATCCGAACCGCGACCGGGCCGCCCTGGGTGCGGCCGTGCCGGACCCCGCCGAGGAACTCCACCTGGTCGGTCTCGAACCCCATTCGCGGGCTGCGGCCGAAACCCAGCCGGCGCCGGGCCAACTGCGCGCCAAGGTCGGTCGTGGTCACCTCGACGCCGGCGACCATGCCCTCAAGGACAGCCACCAGCGCCGGTCCGTGCGATTCACCCGCGGTCAGCCAGCGCAACACCCGTTGATCCTGCCACGCCGGAAATCCGCGCCCGGAGCGGGTTCGCGGCGACACCGGCTAGCTCTTTTGGGCCCGGGCCAGGATGTCGCTGATGACGCTGGATTTGGCGTCGGCGTAGTGCTGGACGTACTTCCAGTTGCGGGTGGCGAGCCGGCGTTTGGTGGTGGCGTAGAGGTCGCGATCCTCCGGGTGGGTACGCAGCCAGTCGCGGAAGGCGAGCATGCGGCCGATCTCCACGGCGCCGGTGTCCGGGGCGAAGACGTGCAGGTTGACGTCGTGGTCGGCGCCTTCGGTGATGCGGCGGTGGAAAAGCCGGTGCTGGTACCAGTCGGGCTCGCGCAGCCGCAGGAGGTAGCCGGCCCGTTCGAGGGCCGGCAGGTAGGCCGCCTCGTCGGCGGGATCGGTGACCAGCAGCAGGACATCGATGATGGGTTTGGCCGGGAGACCGGGCACCGAGGTCGAACCGGTGTGCTCGATGCGCAGCACACGCGGACCGAGCGCGGCCGTTACCCGCGCTCGTTCCGCCGCATACCAGGCCGGCCATTCCGGGTTGTACGGCTCGATGATCACCTTGATGGCAAAGGGTTCCAGGTTCCCGAACCCCAACGACCCGAGGCGCTCCTCGGCGTCTCGCTCCGACTGCAGCGGCAGTTCGAGCACCCCACCGGTGGCCTCCCGAAGCGCGTCCCGCATAGCTGGCTGCGGAGCCGGCCGGCCGGTGAACTGCTCGACCTGACGAAATGCTTGGTGTAGCAACATATCCAGGCCGGAAGCCAGGCTGCCGCCGAGCTCCTGCACGGCGGTGGCGAGCGCTGTGGGCCAGGGGTGGTAGATCACGTCGAGCACATGGGGCGCGACGGCGAGGTCCTCGACCAGCGGCGCGACCGCCTCCGCCGGTGTGGTGTTCACCAGCACAGTGGCCAGGTGCGCGAGCAGCGAGAAGTCGGCCGAGGACCAGGAGAACACCTCAAGCGACAAGTCGAGCCGCTCCGCGCACGACCAGATCGGACCGGAGCGGGACAGGTCCCGGACCACCACCGAGGCACTGCTCAGGCCGAGCTCAGCCAACCCGGCCAGCGCGGCGCACGCGGTGCCGCCGCCACCGAGCACGACCCCGTGCGCGTCCTCGAAACCGTGCGCGCCTCGGGTTGCCCGCAGCGCACCGACCACCCCGTCCACGTCCGTGCAGTCCGCGTGCCAGCCGGAGCCCTTGCGTACCAACGTGTTCGCCGCGCCGACCGCAACCGCACTGGACGTCGCCGACGCGGCCAAGGCTAACGCGGCCCGCTTGGCCGGCATCGTGACCGACAGGCCGACCCAGGACGAGTCGAGCGAGTCGACCAGGGCGGGAAGTCCGGCGGCGTCGCGCTCGATCCGGTCATAGCTCCAACCGTCAAGGCCGAGCGCCCGATAGGCGGCCGTGTGCAGCACCGGGGACAGCGAGTGGGCGACCGGAGAGCCGACCACCGCCGCCCGACCGGGCTCAGTACGCACCGTTGGCCTGTGCCTGCTTCACGTTCGCCTCGTGCTGGGACAGGGTTTCGGCAAAGCACGACGTGCCGTCCTTCTGACAACGCACGAAGTACACCCAGTTGCCCTCGGCCGGTTTGACCGCGGCCTCGATGGCCCCCTTGCTCGGCGAGGCGATCGGACCGGGGGGCAGGCCGAAGTTGGCATAGGTGTTGTAGGCGCCGGCCTTGCCGCGGTCCGCCTCCTTGGTGCGGATGGCCGGCCGGTCCAGCACGTAGTTCACCGTGGAGTCGAAGCCCAGCTTCATCGAGATGGCCAACCGGTTGTACGTCACCCGGGACACCTTGGCGAAGTCCTTCTCGATCGCCTCACGCTCGATCAGCGACGCCATCACCAGCACCTGGTGCGGGGAGAACCCGGTGTCGGAGGCGATCTTGGGCATGCCGATGGCCTGCAACCGGGTGGTCGACTCGGAGATCACCGTGCGCCACACCTCGTCGGCGCTCGACCCGGGCCGCACGTCGTACACGCCGGGCTGCACCAGGCCCTCCAGCCGGCGCTTCGGCTCGAGCTTGGCGATGTCCGGCACCGCCCAGTCGGGCACGCCGAGTGCGACGGGATCCCCGGTCTCGGCCACCTTGCGCATTTCCTCGACCGGAACGCAGGTGCTCTTGCCGTTCAGGTCGGCACAGCTCGCGTTGCTCAGCCTGGTGACGATGCCCGGCTCGATCCCGCCGTCCAGCTTGGTGATGTCGTCGAGCTGGTAGCCGCCGCGGATCTCCAGCCGGCCCTTGCGCGAGTCCGGCGTGAGGATCTTCGTGATCGCGTCCTTGCCGGAGACCTTGGTGCGCATCACGTAGAACCCGGGCTGGATGCCGAGCACCCTGCTGTCGCTCTCGGCCGCCTTGACGAACGCCTTGGTGCTGGCCACCACGCCCTTGTCGTGCAGCACCCCGGCGATCACCCCGGTGGTGGCACCGTCCGGGATCTCGACGACCACGTCCTGCTCGCCCGAGCCGGTGTAGTCGTCGTAGCCGCCGATGTCGATGCCGAGCACCTGGGTGAGGCCGAACCAGACGCCGCCTGCGATCAGGACGAGCACCACGAGCACGCCGATCCACACGGTGACCCGGCGGCGGCTGCGGCGCCGGGGCGGGGGGCGCCGCCGGGCCGTCCTGGACCGATCGCCACGCCGATCGCCGTGCCGATCGTTGAACAATCCGAGCTCGTCAGTCACCACGTCGCCTCCGCAGCACGGCTGCCCGCGCGTCCAGCCAGGCCTGCAGAATCTCCACGGCCGCTGCCTGGTCGACCACCGCACGCTGGCGTTGGCCGCGCACGCCCCGCTGGCTGAGCATTCGTGATGCGCTGACCGTGGTCAACCGCTCATCGGCCAGTCTGACCGGAGTCGACCCGATCCGCGAGCTCAGTTGCGCTGCGTAAGCGACCGCCAGCTCGGCCGCGGTGCCGTGCCGCGCCGACAATGTCCTTGGTAAGCCCACGACCACTTCGACCACCTCGTACTCGACAACGAGCTCGGCCAACCGGTCGAGGTCGCTGCCCAACCGCTCGTCGCGGGACAGCGTAACCAGCGGAGTGGCGAGCACCGGACCCGGATCGCTCAGCGCGACCCCGACCCGGACGGAGCCCAGGTCGACCGCGAGCCGCCGGCCAGGGCCGGGATCGCTCTCTCCAGGCCGGTCCGGGTTCACCCGGCAAGCGCCGCGCGCAGCAGCCGGACCGCGTCGGCCACGCCGGCCGGGTTGCCGCCGCCGCCCTGCGCGAGGTCCGGTTTCCCGCCGCCGCGCCCGTCGATGGCCGGCGCGAACGCCGGAACCAGCTTGCCGGCCGCGAGGCCCCGCTCACGCGCCGCGGCGGTGGTGGCCACCACGAAGCTGACCTTCGGCCCGTCCGCCGAGAACAGGGCGACCACGCCGGGCCGCGCACCGAGCCGGTTGCGCACCTCGCCGGCCAGCGTGCGCAGGTCGGCACCGGACACGCCGTCCGGGGTGGCCAGCGCGACCAGCGCGACCCCGGCGACGTCCTCGGCCTGATCCGCGAACGTGCCGGCGGAGGACAGCAGCCGCGCACCACGCAGCTTCTCCAGTTCCTTCTCCGCCACCCGCAGCTTCTCCACCACCGCGCCGATCCGCTCCGGCAGTTCCTCCGGCCGCGCCTTGAACTGCTCGGCGAGCTGCGCCACCAGCACGTGCTCGCGGGCGAGGAACCGGAACGCGTCCAGCCCGACCAGCGCCTCGACCCGGCGGATGCCGGCGCCGATGGACGCCTCGGAGAGCAGCTTAATCACGCCGATCTCGCCGGAGCGGTGCACGTGCGTGCCGCCGCACAGCTCCTTGGAGTAGTCCCCGATGGTGATCACCCGGACCTTGTCGCCATACTTCTCGCCGAAGAAGGCGATCGCGCCGGACTTTCGCGCCTCGTCCAGCGTGGTGACGTCGGCGCGCACGTCGTAGTCGTGCAGCAGCACGTCGTTGACCTCATCCTCGACGTCGGCGAGCACGCTCGGC
Organism: Labedaea sp.; assembly: GCA_045806965.1. Lineage (GTDB taxonomy): Bacteria > Actinomycetota > Actinomycetes > Mycobacteriales > Pseudonocardiaceae > DASYTH01. The sequence continues at coordinate 11,718 of JBJMIG010000033.1, forward strand.
GGCACCGCGCCGCCCGGCGAGGTGAAGTCGAACCGCAGCCGCCCCGGCGCGTTGAGCGAGCCGGCCTGCGCCGCCTGGGTGCCCAGTGCGCGGCGCATCCCGGCGTGTACCAGGTGCGTCGCCGAGTGCGCGCGGGACACCGCCCGCCTGCGGGTGGCGTCGACCTCCGCGTGCACGCTCTGGTCCAGGATGATCTCGCCGGATACCACCCGGCCGCGGTGCACGTTCAGCCCGGCCACCGGCGACTGCACGTCGTGCACCTCGACCTCCGCGCCGTCGGCCAGGATCCGCCCGGTGTCGGCGAGCTGACCGCCGCCCTCGGCATAGAAGGGGGTGCGATCCAGCACCACCTCGACCTCCGAGCCGGCGCCCGCGGCGGGCTTCGGCTCGCCGTCGACGATCAACCCGACGACCCGCGCCTCGGTGCTGAGATCCTTGTAACCAAGGAAGTCCGTGGTGCCATAGGTGTCCAGAATGGACCGGTAGCCGCCACCACCGGCATGCCCGACCTTGCGCGCCGCGGCGTCCTCCTTGGACCGTTGGCGTTGCTCGGTCATCAGCCGGCGGAATCCCTGCTCGTCAACGGTGAGACCCTGTTCGGCAGCCATCTCCAGGGTCAGGTCGATCGGGAAGCCGTAGGTGTCGTGCAGTTGGAACGCCTTGTCGCCGGGCAGCACGGCGCCGCCACCGTGTCTGGTCTCGGCGGCCGCCAGGTCGAAGATCCGCGACCCGCTGGTCAGCGTCGTGAGGAAGGACTCCTCCTCGTTGCGCACGATCGCGTCTATCCGACCGAAGCCCGTGGCCAGATCCGGGTAGAACGGGCTCATCGTGTCGCGCACCACCGCCGCGAAGTCGCCGAGCACCGGCTCGTGCACCCCGAGCAGCCGCGCCGAGCGGACGATCCGGCGCAGCAGCCGGCGCAGCACGTAGCCGCGGCCCTCGTTGCCCGGCGTGACGCCGTCGCCAATCAGCAGCACGCCGCTGCGCGCGTGGTCGGCGATCACCCGGAACCGGATGTCGTCCGGGGCGCTCGTGCCGTAGCGGCGGCCGGAGAGCTGCTCCGCCCTGGTGATCACCGGCTGACACAGGTCGGTCTCGTAGATGTTGTCGACGCCCTGGAGCAGTATCGCCACGCGTTCGACACCCATCCCGGTGTCGATGTTCTTGGCCGGCAGCTCACCGAGGATCGGGTGGCCCTTCTTCGGGCTGCCCTCGCCGCGGACGTCCTGCATGAACACCAGGTTCCAGATCTCGAGGTAGCGGTCCTCGTCGGCCTCGGGTCCGCCGTCCCGGCCGTAGTCCGCGCCGCGGTCGAAGTAGATCTCCGAGCAGGGACCGCCCGGACCGGGCACGCCCATGTCCCAGTAGTTGTCCTCGGCACCGCGCCGCTGGATCCGCTCCTCGGGCAGACCGGTGATCTTTCGCCACAACGCGAACGACTCGTCGTCGTCGAGGTAGACGGTGGCCCACAGGCGTCCGGGGTCGAGGCCGTACCCGCCGTCCGCCTGGCTCCCGGTGACCAGGTTCCAGGCGTGCTCGATCGCGCCTTCCTTGAAGTAGTCGCCGAAGGAGAAGTTCCCGGCCATCTGAAAGAACGTGTTGTGCCGGGTGGTCTTGCCCACCTCGTCGATGTCGCCGGTGCGCACGCATTTCTGAATGCTGGTGGCGCGCGGGTACGGCGGCGGCTCCTCGCCGAGGAAGTACGGCTTGAACTGCACCATCCCGGCGTTGACGAACAACAGGTTCGGATCGTCCAGGATCAGCGAGGCGCTCGGCACCTCGGTATGGCCGGAGTTCTTGAAATAGGTCAGGAATCGGTTGCTGATGTCATGCGTCCGCATGATGTGTCCTTTGTGGTCGATCGCGGGTGAGGTGCGCGGCAGGCGAACGGCGGGTGCTGCTCAGCCGTTCGCCCGGCGAGCTCGCGCGCCGGCCGCGTGCGCGCCGAGCGCACGCCGCGCCACCGGGCTCACCCCGGACCGCTGCTCAACCACTTCGGACAACTCCTCCTCGCGCTCGACCATCCCGGCCCGCACGTCGGCGCCGAACGCGCCGACCGCGGTGGCGAGCTCGCGCATCGCCGTCGCGAGATTGCCGGCGGCGCCTGCCGGGGTGGCCTGCCGAGCCAGGTTCCTGGCCTTCCGGTTCAACGCTACGCCGGCGGCAACACCCACCCCAAGCCAAAATAGCCGTCTCATCGGCCGGCCCCACGCCGTCCGGGCCGCCCGCCGTGCCGGCGGTCGGCCTTGGCCTTGCGCCTCGCCTTCAGCGCCCGGTTCACGCCGTAGGAGAACGCGGCCACCTTGACCAGCGGACCACCGAGCGTCGCGGTGAACACCGAGGTGAGCGCGGAGACGTTGCCGGTCACCGCCTGGGTGTTGGCGGTTATCCCGTCGACCCGCTCGAGCTGGCTGTTCACGTGGTTGAGCGTGGTGTTGGCGCCGGTGAACAACGGGTCGGAGTTCATGTGCGCCTTGCGAATGGCGATGGTGGCCTCGTCCAGCGTGCGACCGAGTTTGATCAACGGGATCGCCAGGATCACCACGAGCAGCACGAACGCGCCGGCAGCGACCACCGCGGCCCATTGCCCTGCTGACACGAGCCCTCCTTGCCTGGGATGCGTGAGGCCGTCAGGTTACCGCGCCCGATCACACCGGGCCTGACCAGGCTTAGTCCTCGCCGCGAACGGCCTTGCGGAGCTTGGGAAGGCGCTCGGCGATCGCGCGCTCCGCGCCGCGCTGGGTTGGCTGGTAGTAGTCGCGTCCGACCAGTTCGTCCGGCGGGTACTGCTGGGCCAGCACCCCCTCCGGCACGTCGTGCGGGTAGCGGTAGCCGGTGGCGTTGCCCAGCTTCTTCGCGCCGGCGTAGTGGCCGTCGCGAAGATGTGCCGGCACGGTGCCGATGGCGCCGTTGCGAACATCCTCCATGGCGGCGGCGATTCCCGTGGTCACCGCGTTCGACTTGGGCGCGGTGGCGATGTGCACGGTGGCCTGGGCGAGGTTGAGGGCGCACTCCGGCAGCCCGATCAGCTGCACGGCCTGCGCGGCGGCCACCGCCACGGCGAGCGCGGTCGGGTCGGCCATGCCGACCTCCTCGCTGGCCTGGATCACCAGCCGGCGGGCGATGAACCGGGGGTCCTCCCCCGCCTCGATCATCCGAGCCAGGTAGTGCAGCGCCGCATCGACGTCGGACCCGCGCAGCGACTTGATGAACGCGCTGATCACGTCGTAGTGCTGGTCACCCTGCCGGTCGTAGCGGACCGCCGCCTTGTCCACAGTGGACTCGACGGTGGCCAGGCCGATGGTCCCGGCACCGGTCGAGCCGGCCGCGTCGGCGGCGGCCTCGAGCGCGGTGAGCGCCCGCCTGGCATCTCCGCCGGCCAGCCGGACCAGGTGGTCCTCGGCGTCCGAGGCCAGGGTGAACCGGCCGCCGAGGCCGCGCTCGTCCACCACCGCCCGACGGATCAGCGTGCGCACGTCCTCGTCGGCCAGGGAACGCAGTTGAAGCACCAGCGACCGGGACAGCAGCGGTGAGACGACCGAGAAGAAGGGGTTCTCGGTGGTGGCCGCGACCAGCAGCACGGTCCGGTCCTCAACCGCGCCGAGCAGGGCGTCCTGCTGGGTGCGGGAGAACCGGTGCACCTCGTCGATGAACAGCACGGTCGGTTCGCCGCTGTGGGCCAGCCGCCGGCGCGCCTCCTCGATGACCGCGCGAACCTCCTTCACCCCGGCGGAGACCGCGGACAGCGCGGCGAAGCGCCGGCCGATCGCGGTGGACACCAACATGGCCAGCGTCGTCTTCCCGGTACCGGGCGGGCCGTAGAGCAGCACCGAGGCCGGCGCGGCGCCCTCGACCAGCCGGCGCAGCGGGGAACCCGGCCCGAGCAGGTGGTCCTGGCCGAGCACCTCATCCAGCGACCGCGGCCGCAGCCGAACCGCAAGCGGAGTGTTCGCCATGGCCCGCGCGTTCCGGTCCGCCGGCGCTTCGAACAACTCGAGGTCGAGGCCCTCATCCACGACGGCGACGCTACCCGCCGCGGCCGCGCCCAGCCGTGCAGGGACCGGCGACCAGGTCGCCCCTCGAGTACCCCCGGCCGTACAGCGCGATGTCACTTCATTCGCTTCCATTGACGGCAGGTCACCTCGCGCTGTCTCGCAGCGGTGCCGCGAGATCAGCGAAACGCTGGGTACAGCGGCAGCGAGAGATCGTCGTCGAATCGGGACTGCAGCGCACGCACCACGTCGATGGCGTGCTCGGCCACCGGATCCACCCCGCAGGCCGCGGCGAAGTCGGCCAGCCGCCGCCAGCGCGCGCCGAGCACGCTCGACCTGGCCGGGGTCTCGGTGGACCGCTTGGCGTGCGGGCAGCCCTCCAGGTCGGGGGTGGTGAGCAACTGCCAGGTGGTGAGCCACACCCAGAACAGTTGTGCGTCAAGCAGCCGTGGCAGCAACACGGTGTCGTCGTTGAGGTCCGGCCACATCCCGCGAACCTCGGCGCGCCAGCCGGCCACCATCGCGGTGGTCATTCCGGCCGGCAGCGCGAACGCGCACCAGCACGCGGGGAACGGCACCCGCAGGTAGGCCGCGTCGAACATGATGTTGCGCACGCAGCCGCCCTCGAAGTCGAGGAACCGCACGCCTTTGCTGTGGATGAGGTTGTTGTCCGGGCAGGAGTCGGACGGGCTGAACGCCCTGGGCCGCTCGGCGCCGAGCAGGCCCTTGGCGCGCTGGGCGCATTCCCGGGCCGCGGCCGACGTGGCCACGCCGAGCTCGACTTCGAGCAGGTCCGGCAGGTCGTCAAGCGCGGTCGGTCCGGCGACGGCCAGCGGGTCCTTCGAGCTGGGCAGGCCGAGCCGGCGTTGCAACGCGTCGAAGTCCGCCTCCCGGCCCGCCGTGGTGGCGTGCAGCCGGCCCAGCGAGTGCGCCCAGGACAGCAGCGCCCGCTCGGCGGCCCGCGCGTCGTGGCCCATCAGCGTCTCGGCCAGGGTCGGCGCCCGGCCGAGGTCCTCCATCACCAGCAACCGGTTGTCGCCGTGGTGGGCGAACAGCTCCGGGCAGACCCGGTCCTCGGCGGCCAGCGAGGTGAACAGCTGGTAGCTGACCGCCTCGCGGACGAAGTTGTCGCACGGCTGACCGGCCGGCGGCAGCACATAACGCTTGAGCACCAAAGTCCGAGGCAGGGCGAAGGAGCTGGACGCGACTTTCACCCGCAACACGATCGAGCGTTCGCTGCCGCCAAGGTCCACCGGGTCGGCGAGGGTGATCCGCGAGCCGAACCTCCGGGCGAGCAACGACTCCGCGGCCAGCACAGTGGCCGTAATCTCGGCATCCTCGTGCGTGGCCGGCGGGTCGGCGGCGAGATCCACACTCATCGCCTCCGACCCTACTCGCGCGACGACCGCCCGGTCCGATGGCACCGACGGTAACCGTGTCGATCGATTCAGTACGAGCCGTCCGCCCACTCGGGTAGCGGCGGTCCGCCGAGGTCACGGAGGATCACGAACTCGGGCGCGCCGGTCAGCCTGCCGGCGCGGCCGGTTCGGCGTCGACGCCGGCCTCCTTGCGCTGCTCCCGGGTGATCGGCGTGGGCGCCCCGGTGAGCGGGTCGAACCCGCCGCCGGACTTCGGGAACGCGATCACCTCGCGGATCGAGCTCTCCCCGGCCAACAGCATCACGGTCCGGTCCCAACCGAGCGCGATGCCACCGTGCGGCGGCGGGCCGTACTTGAGCGCCTCCAGCAGAAAGCCGAACTTCTCCCTGGCCTGCTCCGGCGGAATGCCCATCACCTGCAACACCCGCTCCTGCACGTCCGCGCGGTGGATCCGGATCGAGCCACCGCCGAGCTCGTTGCCGTTGCACACGATGTCGTAGGCGTAGGCGAGGGCGTTGCCCGGCTCCTCCTCGAACCGGTCGATCCACTCCGGGGTCGGTGAGGTGAACGCGTGGTGTACCGCGGTCCACCGGCCGCCGCCGACGGCGACGTCGCCAGCGCCGCGTGCGGCCTCCGCCTCCTCGAACAGCGGCGCGTCCACCACCCAGACGAACGCCCAGGCGGACTCGTCGATCAGCCCGCACCGGCGGCCGATCTCCAGGCGCGCGGCACCGAGCAGCGGGCGCACCTCGGCCGCCTTGCCGGCGGCGAAGAAGATGCAGTCGCCCGGCTCCGCGCCGGCCGCCTTGGCCAGCCCCTCGCGCTCGGCCTCGGAGAGGTTCTTGGCGACCGGCCCGCCGAGCGTGCCGTCCTCCCCCACCAGCACGTAGGCCAGTCCCTTGCCGCCGCGCTGCTTGGCCCAGTCCTGCCAGGCGTCGAGCTGCTTGCGCGGCTGGCTGGCGCCGCCCGGCATGACCACCGAGCCGACGTAGGGGGCCTGGAACACCCGGAACGGGCTGTCCGCGAAGTACTCGGTCAGGTCGGTCAGCTCGGTGGACAGGCGCAGGTCCGGCTTGTCGGTGCCGTACCTGGCCATCGCCTCGGCGTAGGTGATCCGCGGGATGGGCAGCTGGATCTCGTGACCGGCCAGTTCTCGCCAGAGCGCGGCCAGGACCCGCTCGCCGAGCGCGATCACGTCGTCCTGGTCGACGAAGCTCATCTCGATGTCGAGCTGGGTGAACTCGGGCTGCCGGTCGGCCCGGAAGTCCTCGTCCCGATAACAGCGGGCCAGCTGGTAGTACCGCTCGAACCCGCCGACCATGAGCAGCTGCTTGAACAGCTGCGGCGACTGCGGCAGCGCGAACCAGGAGCCGGGTTGCAGGCGGGCGGGCACCAGGAAGTCGCGGGCGCCCTCCGGGGTGGACCGGGTCAGTGTCGGGGTCTCGATCTCGACGAACCGCTCCGCGTGCAGCAGCTCGCGGGTGATCCGGTTGGCTTCGCTGCGCATGCGGATTGCCCTGGCCGGGCCGGACCGGCGCAGGTCCAGGTACCGGTGCCGGAGCCGGACCTCCTCGCCCGCGCTGAGATGCTCGTCGAGCTGGAACGGCAGCGGCGCCGCCTCGCTGAGCACCTCGAGCTCGGTGGCCAGCACCTCGATCGCACCGGTGTCCAGCTCCGGGTTCTCGTTGCCCTCGGGCCGGACGGCCAGCGCGCCGGTCACCAGGACGCAGAACTCGGCGCGGAGTTGGTGGGCTCGCTCGGCCATCTCGCCCTCGCGGAACACCACCTGCACCACACCCGAGGCGTCCCGCAGGTCGACGAAGATGACCCCACCGTGATCGCGCCGGTTGGCCACCCAGCCGCTCAACGTGACGGTCTGACCGGCGTGCTGGGCGCGGAGGGTTCCGGCCTCATGGGTGCGGATCAACGCCTCGCCTCTCTTGGTGCTGTGCGCAAGAAGTTGGGTCCAAGGCTAACGAACGGGGGGTGACCGCTGTCCAGCAGGTTTCCAACGTTCGATTACGGGACGTAGCCAACGGTTTACGCCCAGATTTAACCCGAACGCTACCCAGCGGCAGGCCCACGACGTACTGTGCTTACCACGGCGTAGGTAACCAGGGGAGCACACATGGGTAGCGGTATCACCCGCGAGCCAGTTCGTGAACTTCACCAAAACGGCAGTTTGCAGCGCGCAATTGTTGCTGAACAACCGGAAACCTTGGTCGCAGATGCATTTCCCACAGCATTGCGTGCGGCTATCCAGGCCAGCGGACTAAGCCTCGACCGCATCCAGTACCGGCTGCGCTCGCGCGGCGTCTCGGTGAGCGTGACTGCGCTGAGTTACTGGCAGTCCGGCCGCCGCCGGCCGGAGCGGGCGGAGTCCCTCGCCGCGCTCGGCCACCTGGAGTCGGTGCTCGGCGTGGCTCCGGGCTCGCTGATGGCACTGCTCGGCCCGCCGCGACCGCGCGGCCGGGCCAACCGCGAGTCCAATCGGCTGCCGATCGAGGCGCTGTGGACGAAGAGTGAGCAGGTGTCGAACCTGCTCAAGCGGATCGACTTCACCACGGACGCGGCGCTGACCAAGATCAGCCAGCAGGACGTCATGGAGATCGCCGCCGACCAGGGTGAGAAGCGCATGGGGGTGCGCCAGGTGCTGCGCGCGGAACGCGACGGCGCCGAGCGGACGATCATGGTCTACGACCTCGAACGCCCCGGCCGGCCGTTCCCCGAGATCACCGCGTCGGCCGGCTGCACCATCGGCCGGGTGGCCCACGACCATTCCGCCGGGATCGTGGCCGCGGAGATCCTGCTCGAGCAGTCGCTGCACCGTGGCGAAACGGTCATCCTGGACTACGCGCTCACCCACCCGGGGCCGCCCTATTCCCGGGGAGACGACAGCTACTGCCGCAAGTTCACCACGCCGGTACGCGAGTTCGTCCTCGAATTGCAGTTCGACCCGAGCATGTTGCCGCGCTACTGCGAGCAGTACACCACCGACCCGGACAACCAGATCACCAGCAGGCGCCGGGTCGAGGTGAACGCGGACGGGCGGGGCCACGCGGTGGCACTCGACTTCGGGCCGGGCATATTCTGCGTCCGCTGGGAATGGCCGGACGGGCGCCCGATCACCCATTAGCCCGGCCCACACCGCGAGTCTCGCGCTCAGGCAACCGAGTTACGCGCTCGGGCACGCCAGGCCCGCGCTCGGGCCGACGTCATCCGCTCGACGTAATGGGGAATGCCACGTCGCACACCTCGTCGGTGGGTAATACAGCGACGCAATCGCTGAAGTACACCTCTCGCGGGGCCGCCTCGACGGTGTACCCGTTGCGGCCGACCCACTGGGCCACGACGTCATATGCGGACAGAATCTGTGGGTACTCCACCTGCGCCCTGGTGAGCCGGACATACGCGGCGCGGTGCGCCGGCTCGGACCGCACCTGCGTGCCAGCGGGCAACTCCGCCTCGGCGCCGACCGGCACGCAGCACTCCGCCGGGCCGTCGCTGTCCTCGTTGACCTCGCCGTGGTAGACGACGAACGCGGGTCCGGCCACTCCCCCGTGCCGCTCGGCCACCGCGACCAGCCGGCCCATGGTCGCCTCGATCCAGCCGGAAAGGTCGGCGGCCAGCACCCGTCGGCGCTCGGTCAGCACCCGCTGCTCGGTCACGTCGCGCTGGCGGACGTCCCAGCCGAACACGCCCTCGCCGCCGGCCAGCGTCAGCCGCAGGTGCGTGGCCAACTCCCGCTGCGACGCGACCCGCCGCTCGGTCCGCGCCCAGTACTCGCCGATCAGCTCGGCCGCCCTCGGCGCCGCCGCCGACACCACCTCGCCAACCTGGGCAAGCGGCATGTCCAGCCGGCGCAGCATGGCCACCAAGCGCGCGGTCTCCAACTGGCTCTCCCGGTACCAGCGGTAGCCGGAGCGCTCGTCGACCTCAGCCGGGGTCAGCAGGCCGAGCCGGTCATAGAGCCGCAACGCCTTCTGCGACAGCCGAGAGCGGCGCCCGAAGACGCTGATGCTCAGCCTCGGCTCATCTGCTCCGGGCAAAGTTGATCAGCCGCCGGGCATCGACCCCATCGAGCTGCGGACCGTATGGGTTCTTGCTGTCCCGCAGCCGGCGCAGCGTACGAGCGACCTCGACGCAGTTCGACTCACCGCCCGAGCGGCTGGACTTCTTGAACGCCAACATGATCAGCTCCCCACGATCAGTCTCTCGATCAACTCCTCGATCGTATCCTGGGTGTCCTGCTCGCTCAGGGCCGCCTTGTCCAGCCGGGTCCGCGCCTCCAGGTAGGGCTCGGTCTCCTTGTCGAACAGGAACGTCGCCGAGCGGAGGTGCTCGAGGTGCACCACCGGGCCGATGTGCTCGAACGTCATCAGATACCAGCTGGTCAGCGCGAACGAGGTCGGCGCGGCCATCACCCGGACCGTCACACCGTCGCGTTTGGACATCCGGACCAGGTGTCGCAGCTGCCGCACGAACTCGTCGGACGAGCACAGCCGGTTGCGCAGCGCGGTCGGACCGAGGAACGCGTCGTACTCGATCCCGCGCTGGTTCAGCAGCTCCTGGCGTTGCAACCGGGCGCCGAGCCGAGGGTTCACGTCGGTCTCCGGCACGCCCCAGTCGCGCATGACCGCGATCGAGTACTCCTTGGTCTGCAACAGCCCCGGGATGACGCCCGGGCTCCAGTCGGTGAGGTGCACCGCCTCGTGCTCGTAGGAGGCGAGGGCGCCGAGCGAGTGGGTGAGCCCGGCCGGCGGCCGGTCCCACCAGCCGAGCGCCACCGGCTCCTCCGCCCTGACGACCAGGGCGTCGCGCCGCTCGTCGGGCAGCTGATAGACCGCCGAGAGGTTGCGTACCGCGTCGGCCGAGACGTGCCGCTGCCCACGCTCCAAACGCGACAGTGTGGACACGTTCCACTGGATCGCGCCCGCCACCTCCGCGAGGCTCTTCCCGGTCTGCTCGCGGATCGCCCGTAGCTCAGCCCCGAGGGCCCGGTCTCGCGGTGTGCCGGGTCGGTGCTTGCCGCCCACAGTTTCCCTCCGACGTATGCCTGCGGTCGTCGGCTCGCCAATGGGAGCCGACGACCGCAACGTACATCACGCAGAGGGTCCGGTTGATGACAGACGGCAGCGAAACGGCGGTCAGTACCCGGGTGGGGCATGCCAGCCGGGCAGAATGCCGGCCCGCTCCAGCGCGCCGGCGACGGCCAGCAGCCGGAGCTCTGACCACCTCGGACCCACGATCTGCAGGCCGACCGGCAGGCCGTCGTCGGCGAAACCGGCCGGCACGACCAGGCTGGGCAGCCCGGTCAGGTTGGCGAACGCGAGCAGCGCCCCTTCGGCGTCGTGGCCGGTCTCGTCGTGCCCGAAGGCGGTGGTCTGGGCCGGCGGCAGGATCAGCGCGTCGAGACCGGCGAAGAACGCCTCCCAGACCGCGATCACGGCGTCCCGCCGGTCCAGGGCGGTCAGGTACCAGGCCAGGCCGAGCTGCTCGGCCGCCAGTTCGGCGGCAGGGTCGAACACGCCGGTGATCGTTCTCAGCAGAGCGACGAACAGCGCGTTCAGCTCCGCCCAGTCGACCTCGGGCAACCGCTCGTCGACCCGGGCACCGGCGCCGGCGGCCGCCTCGGCCACGCGACGCACCTGCTCCCGCAGCTCGCGCTGGACGGTGGCGCCGGGCAGGGTGGGCGCCACGGCGAGGCGCAGCCCACCGAGCTCGAGCGGCGGGCGGCTGCCGAGCGGCACCGGCGCAACGTCGGCGCTCGCGCCGTCCGGTCCCGCGATGATCGACAGGGCCAACTCGAGATCGTCGAGACTCCGGGCCATCGGGCCGTGGCTGCCCATGATCCGGACCGGCCGCGGTCCGCCGCCGGGCGGGCGGAAGAAGCCGGTGTCCGGCACCCGGTGCTCGGTGGTCTTCAGGCCGTACACGCCGCAGAAGTGCGCCGGCAACCGGATCGAGCCGGCCAGGTCCGAGCCGACCTCGAGCGGGGTGAGCCCGGCGGCCAGCGCGGCCGCCGCCCCGCCGCTGGAACCACCGGGTGTGCGTGCCAGGTGCCATGGGTTCGAGGTACGGCCGAAGATCGGGTTCTCACAGCGGTAGTCGGCCAGCCACGGTGGCACGTTGGTGTGCCCGATGATGATCGCGCCGGCGGCCCGCAGCCGCGCCGCCACGGTGCTGTCCGTGTCCGGCACCCGGTCCAGCACCGGGGTGCCGACCGTGGTGCGCAGCCCGGCGACGTCGAGCGCGTCCTTGAGGGTCATCGGCACCCCGTGCAACGGCCCGACGTCCGCGCCCCGGCGTAGCGCCGCGTCGGCCGCCTCGGCCTGCCGGTGCGCCGCGTCCGCGTCCAGCGACACGATCGCGTTCAACTCCGGGTTGTGCTTCCCGATCCGGTCGAGGTGCTCCTCGAGCACCGCGACGGCGCTGACCTCGCCTCGCCGGATTCGACCGGCGAGGTCCTGTGCTGTCGTCATGCGACCAGCGTTGCCCCTACCCCAGGGTGAGAGGGAAGGCCGGAGCGACTTCGGGCGTCAGGCGATGGCCCGCCACCAGTGGTCGGCCTCCGGCACCGCGTCGACGTCGAGCGGCTGGCCGGGCCGCGGCACCGCCACCCGCACGCCGTAGGCCGCGGCGTCGACCAGCGCCCGCTCGACCGGCTCCGACCAGGAGTGCGCGGACAGGTTGAAGGTGGCCCAGTGCACCGGCACGAGCAGGCCGCCGCGCACCGCGAGGTGGGTGGCCACGCCCTGCTCCGGCGTCATGTGGATGTCCGGCCAGTGCGGCGAGTACGCGCCGATCTGCACCAGCGTGAGGTCGAACGGCCCGTGCGCGGCGCCGATCTTGGCGTAGTCGTCGAAGAAGCCGGAGTCCCCGGTGTAGAACACCCGGCGGTTGGGTCCGGCCACCACCCAGGAGGCCCACAGCGTGGTGTTCTCGCCGGGCCGGCGCCGGCCGGAGAAGTGCCGCGCCGCGGTGGCGATCAGCTCAAGGCCGTCGACGCCGGCCCGTTCCTCCCAGTCCAGCTCGATGATCCGCGCCGCCGGCACGCCCCACCGTTCGAGATGCGCGCCGATCCCGAGCGGCACCACGAACGGCGCCCGCTGGCCGGCCGTGAGCCACCGGATCGTGTGCATGTCCAGGTGATCGTAATGATCATGGGAGATGACCACCGCGGCCAGCTCGGGCAGCGCGTCGAGCGGGACCGGCACCTGGTGCAGCCGGCGCGGACCGATCGACTGGGTCGGCGACGCCCGCTCGCTCCACACCGGGTCGAACAGCACGTGCCTGCCCTCGATCTCGACCAGCGTGGTGGCATGACCCAGCCAGGTCGCCCGAACCCGGTCGCCCGGCGACGCCACCAGATCGGCCGCACCCGGCCGCACCGTCGGCACCGGCTGCCTCGGCCTGCGCACGTCGCGGTCCCGGATCATCTCCCGCAGGATGCCCGGCCCGCTGGACGGCGGTGCGATGCTTGCCGGCACCTCGTTGTGGAACATCCCGGACCAGAAGCGGGGCGACTGCCGCATCCGCTCCAACCGCTCCCCCGACGCCCGGGCGCCGAACGCCGCGGGCACGTCCCGGGCCGCCCGCGCGAGCGCCGTGGCCCCGGCGCGTGGCAGGAGCAAAGCGGACCGTCGCACGAACATGGGGATCCGGGACACAAGTCTGTCCTTCCTGGGCAAACCACGCGTTGAGCTGCGTATACCCCATCCTGACGCGCTTACGCTGAGGGAGGCCTGAGAGTTGGTTCCGGTTCAGAGCAGGGCCAGCTGCTCCTGGCGGACCGGAACGTCCGCGGCGCCGGCCGGCAGGCTGCCGGCGGGCCAGCCGGGGGCGGGATCGGCCGGGCTGGTGGTGCGCGTCCGCGGCGGACCCAGGTTGTACCGGCGGAGCAGCGGCGCGACCCGGGCGGCGAGGAAACGGCGGTAGGCGCTGCCGGCGTAGCTGCCGCGGGCGTAGATCTCCCGATAGTCCGCCACCAGCTCGGGATGCTGGTCGCCGAGCCAGGCGGCGAACCACTCGCGGGCACCGGGCCGCAGGTGCAGCGGAAGGACGGTGACGCCGGTGGCGCCCGCGGCCGCGATGGCGGCGAAGAGGCCGTCGAGCGCCTCGGTGGAGTCGGTCAGCCGGGGCAGCACAGGGGCGACGAACACGCCGCACGGCAGGCCCGCCTCGCGGATCTTGCGGACCAGCTCAAGGCGGGCCTGCGGGCTTGCCGTGCCCGGCTCGACGGTGTGTTGAAGCTCGCGGTCGAGCAGCGCGATCGACACCCCGAGGCCGACCGGCACCGAGGCACCGGCGGCGGCGAGCAGCCCGAGGTCGCGGGAGAGCACGGTGCCCTTGGTGAGGATGGAGAAGGGCGTGCCGCTCTCGGCAAGGGCGCGGATGATGCCGGGCATCAACGCGTAGCGGCCCTCGGCGCGCTGGTATGGATCGGTGTTGGTGCCCATGGCCACGTGTTCGCGGGTCCAGCGCGGGGCCCGGAGCTGGCCGGCGAGCACCTCGGCCACGTTGACCTTGACCACGATCTGGGTATCGAAGTCGTGCCCGGCGTCGAGGTCGAGGTAGGTGTGTGAGTGGCGGGCGAAGCAGTTGTGACTCACCACCCCGTTCGCGATGAAGTCCCCGGTGCCGGTGGTGATGTCGAACAGCGGCAGCTCGAGACCGAGCGGCTCGACCGCGACCACGCCGAGCCGGGCGGCGGACTTGAACGCGGTGCCGTCGATCGTCCGTTTCTCGGCGATGGCCGGGTCGACGGTGTGCAGAAACCGCAGCCGCTCGGCCAACCCGCCGACCAGCCGTACCCAGGTCACTTCCTCGGCCCACCGGGCCTTCTCCACCACGCACTCGAAACCCAGGCGCCGCATGGCGTTCGCGGTCAGCCGGGTGAGCTCGCCGGCGGGCGTGGCGATCCGCGCGATCCCCCGGGTGTGTGCGCCACGGGCGTCGAACATGCCGGCCAGGAAGCCCTTCACCCACTCCGTGCCATGCGTCTGTGGGACGTCGACCAACTCGTTGGAGGCGACGTCGAGCTCGGCGAGGTACGCCCTGGCCCGGCTCAGTGCCTCGGCACCGCGGCCGCCGGAGCGGATCAGGGCGCACAGGTAGCCGAGCTTGTACTCGGGAAGGTACTTGGGTGGCACGGCGAACGCGCCGGTGCCGACCAGCTTGTTGCCCGTGGTGAGATGCGGGCGGCGGGCGGCGCCCGAGGTGGCTCCGGTGACGTGCTTCCAACCGCGCTCGGTGAGGAACCGGTGCTCCCCGCTGGCGATCAGCTGGGTGCCGTCCTCGAGGGAGACCCGGTAGGCGGGCTTGATGGTGGACCAGTGATCGAGCACCGTGGTCGGTACGTAGCGGCGATAGTTGCCGCGCCGCTCGGTGCCGTAGATCCGGTCGCCGGGGCGCAACTCGGCGAGCGGCCGGGTGCGCCCGTCGGCGAGCAGGATCGGGGTGTCGCCGGCCAGGCAGTACCGGCAGGCGTGCGAGCAGCCGCGATACGGGTTGACCGTCCAGCCGAACGGCATGGGCGAGCCGCCGGGAACCTTGTTGAGCACCGATTTGGCCCGAACCTCGTGGAAAACCATGCCGGCGAACTCGGGCGTCCGTACGCTTCGTACCAGGCCCGGCAGACCCGGCAGAGCCTGCTCCCCGGCGGCACCGACCCGCTGGCTGTCCCATCGCACGGATCAAGTCGAACATACGTTCGAACAGTTGTCAACCGGATTCGCGATCATCCGGACGGCCGGCGCAATCCGTTGTGTGCCAAGGCATTCGCGGCACTCAACAGGCCCGCGAGGCCGGCCTACACCACGGCGGCGGGCGGCAGCGCCGCCGGGTCCGCCACCGGCCAGGCGAGCGGATCCGGGCCGAGCACAAGCAGTTCGCCGACCTGTTGCCGACACCACGGCGAGACCTCCCGCCGGCCGGCCGAGACGGCGCGGGAGAACGGCAGCCAGTCCACCCACTCCACCGCGTCGACCTCCGCCGGCTCCGGCGCCGGCTCGGCCGGGGTGATCAGCCGGAATACCGGGCAGATCTCGTTCTCCACCAAGCCGTTGGGCATCCGCGCGCGGTACCGGAACCGGGGCAGGATCGGGTCGGTTCGGCTGGCCACGCCAACCGGCAGACCCAGTTCGTCGCGCAGCCGCCTGGCCACGGCGCCGGCGATCGGCTCGTCCGGTGCCGGGTGCCCGCAGCAGGTGTTCGTCCAGACGCCCGGCCAGGTGATCTTGCCGATCGCCCGCCGAGTGAGCAGCAGCCGGCCGGCCGGATCGAATACGTAACAGGAGAAAGCCAGATGCAGCGGGGTGTCCCGGTGGTGCACGGTGGCCTTGTCCGCCGCACCGACCGCCCGCCCGTGCTCGTCGAGCAGAACCACTCGCTCCATGCGGAACTGCCTTTCGTCACCGGCCGCCACCGCTGGCCGGTGGCGGCTTGTTCAACCGTCAATCGTGCACTTAGCATCGAGTCTGGGACAATTGACTGAACACGGTGACCTGGGCGAGCCACGATTCACGCTGGACGCACTGGTCGCATCGGCAAGTTGGCAGGCGTTTCTGGTCTGGTGGGGCACATTGTTTGTTCGGCCGGACGCTCACCAGCGAACACCACGATGGATTACCGCCTTCGCGGAACGGGGTGATCCGGCACATGCTCGGTGTGCGGCGGTATCGGCACGCATTGGTACTCGGGAAGTTCTATCCACCCCATTCGGGACATCACCACCTAATCAGGACAGCGGCCCGATCCAGCGTCCGGACCACCGTCGCGGTGCTGGCCTCGACCGCCGAATCGATCCCGCTGTCCGACCGGGTCTACTGGCTCGCCACCGAGCACTGGTCCGACCCGGGCGTGGCGGTGTTGGGGGACATCGACGATCACCCGATCGACTACTGCGACGAGAAGGTCTGGGACGGCCACCTCGGCGTCATCCGCTCGGTCCTGGCCAGGCGCGCGATGCGGGAGGGCGACCTGGACTCCGCCGCCGTGGACGCGGTGTTCACCAGCGAGGAGTACGGCGGCGAGCTGGCCGGGCGACTGGGCGCGACCCACGTCGCGGTCGACCCGCATCGCCTGGCCTATCCGGTGTCGGGTGTTGAGGTGCGCGCCGAGACGACCGGGCACTGGCATCAGCTGGCCGCCTCGACCAGGGCCGGGCTGTGTGCCAGGGTCGTTGTGCTCGGCAGCGAGTCGACCGGCACGACAACGCTGGCCGAGCAGCTCGCCGCGCACTACCGCATCCGGTCCGGTGCGCTCGCCGACACCCGCCGGGTGGTCGAGCAGCGTCCGCTGCACACCGAGGAGAAGCTGGCCGCCGAGCAGGCGCTGGCCAGGGTTGCCGGTTCGCCATCGCCGCAACCGGCGAGTCTGGTGTGGACGGTGGGAGACTTCGTGGACGTGGCCAGGCGGCAGGCCATGGCCGAGGACGACGCTGCCGCGCGTGGCGGCCCGTTGCTGGTGTGCGACAACGACTCATGGGCGGCGACCATCTGGTGCGAACACCACTTCGGTCGAAGCTATCCGGAGGTGGAGCAGGCCGTCGGGGACCGGCGCCCGGCCCTGTACCTGCTCACCGACCACGCTGGCGTGCGGTTCGAGCGGGACGGCCGGGGCGAGGGAGATCCCCGCCGGGAGTGGATGACGGCCCGGTTCGTGCGCGGGCTGCGCGAGCGTGGAGTGCCATGGGTGCTGCTCAGCGGCAGCCGGACACACCGGCTTCTGCGCGCGGTCCGTGCCTGCGATGCGTTGCTGCGCAGTCACTTCAGGTTCGCCGACCCGCTCGGCGGGTGACCGCCGTTCCCCGTCCGGTCACCTTCGGGCGATTACCACCGCGCTTTTCGCCACGGTGGCCGTGCAGGAGCTACCATCCAGCACCAATGACCGACAATCGCGGGGACGACGAACTCTTCCTGATCGCGATGCTGCGCAACCCGATCAGGACGGTGGACTCGGCGCTACGCACGGGCGCCGCGGTGCTGCCGGTCGCACTGGACGCCTTGCGGGCCATCCCGCGGATCGCCGAGGCGATGGAGAAGCTGGTGCCCGCGCTTCAGGCGGCACAAGGTTCGCTGGACCGGATCGACCGGCTCGGCACGTTCGTCGCCCAGGAGTTGCCGGAGACCCAGCACCAGCTCGAGGAGCTGCGCCGGCAGCTGGCCACCACGACCGGGGTGAGCCGGGCGCTCAACGAGTCGATCCGGCTGCTCGGCAGGGGTCTGGGCATGGTCAGGGGCGCGGTCAGTCCAGGCTCGCCACGAACCGGGTGACCGCGTCGGTGCGCAACCGCTGGGCCAGCCGTCCGGCCGGAGCCAGCGAGGCGAGCCGGTAGAGCGGGCGCTCGGCGGCGGCCTCGCCCTTGGCCTCGGCACGCAGCTGTGCCACGAACAGCTCGGAGAACACCAGGCCGCTGGTGTTCTCGCTGGCGGCGAGCGCGTCGGCCAGCCGACGCAGGGCGAGGATGCCGAGCTCCCGGCCGCCGGTACCGGAGTAGATCGCGACCGGCAGATTGATCGTTTTGCCGCTGGCGCTGACCAGCAGACCGATCGTCCTGGTGCCGCGCACATCGGTGACCATCAGCTCGATCCGCTCGGCCTGCCGCAGGTCCACCGCCTTGCGCCCGATCGTCTTCGCCACCAGCCGGGTGCCCTCCAGCCAGAGCCGCCTGCGGCCGGAGAGCCAGGTGAGGCCGAGCAGCAGGAGCACCAGGGCGGCAGCCGTGATGAGGCCGGGTACCCGGCCGGCGACCAGCCCGACCAGGCCGCCGAGCGCCGCACCGAGCACGACGGTCACCGCGACCGCGACGCCGAGCCGGCGCCGGGGCGTACCCGGTTCGGCCAGGTTGAGCGAAACCTGCTGCGGCGCGGCTGGTTGCGTGGTCACAACCCGCGCCGCCCCGGCCGGCCCGGCTCGGCCAGCTCCAGCAGAAACGGGTTGCTGACCCGCTCCCGGCCGATGGTCGTGCTCGGGCCGTGCCCTGGCAGCACCACGGTCTCGTCGTCCAAGGTCAACACCTTGGTGCGCAACGTCTCCAGCATCGTCTGCGGATTCCCCCCTGGCAGGTCGGTGCGGCCGATCGAGCCGGCGAACAGGGTATCCCCGGCGAAGAGCAACCGGCCGCCCTCGTCCAACTCGCTGCGGAAGGTCACCGATCCCCGGGTGTGGCCCGGCGTGTGGTCCACGGTGAACTCCAGGCCGGCCAGATCGAGCACGGTGCCGTCGGCCAGGAGGCGCACCTCGGCCGGCTCGCGCAGTTCCAGGCGGCCGCCGAAGAACTCGGCCCCCTGTGTGCTGATCCCCTTCAGCGGGTCGGTCAGCATCTCCCGGTCCGCCGGGTGGATCCAGGCCGGGATGTCGTTGCCGTCGCAGATCGGGGTGACCGCGTAGACGTGATCGAAGTGGCCGTGCGTGAGCAGCACCGCGACCGGGGCGAGCCGGTGCTTGCGCAACGCATCGGCGATCGGCTCCTCGGCGTCCTGACCAGGATCGACGATCACGCACGGCTCGCCTTCGCCGGACGCGATCAGGTAGCAGTTGGCCTGGAAGGCTCCGGTGGGAAAGCCGACGACGAGCACGCGAGGAACCTCCGAACGGATAACTCTGGTCACGTTTCAGCCTAGTGGCGTGGGCCTCCACACGGTTCTTACCGGGGGTGCCCATAGACTGCCCGCCTGCCAGGAACACGTTCAGGTCAGGGAGGGTGTCCGTGCCGACGAACGAGCAGCGCCGCCAGTCCGCCAAGCGGAAGCTCGAGCGCCAGTTGACTCGGCGGGCTGAGCGCGCCAAGCGGCGCCGGATCATCGGCGTGATCGTCACCGTGGTTGGCGTCGTCATCGCCGTCGGATTGGTTTATTGGCTGGCCAATCTCGGCGACAGCAACACGCCCGCCGCGGCGAACAGCACGGAATCGAACGCCAACGAGCCGCCTGCGGAGACGCCGAGCTCGATCCCCACCGAGCCGGCGCCGGTGCCCAAGCGTCCGACCCCGCTGCCCGCCACGGCCAGCTGCGAGTACCCCGCCAGCGCCAACGAGCCGGCCGCGAAGCCCGCGCAGGCTCCTGGCACGCAGAACATCTCCGCGCAGGGCACGGTCACGGTCACCATGGGCATCAACGGCGGCAACCTCAAGATGAGCCTGGACAAGGCCCTCGCCCCGTGCACCGTGAACAGCTTCGTCAGCCTGGCCAAGCAGGGCTACTTCAACGACACCCCCTGCCATCGGCTGACCACCAGCCCGGGGTTGCAGGTGTTGCAGTGCGGCGACCCGTCCGGGCAGGGCAGCGGCGGGCCGGGCTACACCTTCAAGGACGAGGTGTTCCCCGAACTCAAGTACGGGCGCGGCATCCTGGCCATGGCGAACTCCGGCCCGAACACCAACGGCAGCCAGTTCTTCATCTGCTACGGCACCGCCGAGCTCCCGCCGAACTACACGGCGTTCGGCACGATCGACGCGGACAGCCTGAAGGTGGTCGACGCGATCGCCAAGGCCGGTGTGGTCTCGCAGAACCCCGGCTCGGGCGACGGCGCGCCGAAGAACCCGGTGAAGCTGACCAACGCCACGGTGTCGTAGGGCCGGCTACGCGGACCGGCTTTACAGCGGAAGGTGACATTCCGCTGCCAGAAACGAATGACGGTGACATTGCGCGCTGTATCGGCGGCGGCAACCCGGAAGCCGCCGCCGGGCGACGAACGAGCGGGCGCACCAGCACTGCTCAGGAGGCGGAGGTCACCCGGTAGACGTCGTAGACGCCTTCGACATTGCGAACCGCCTTGAGCACGTGGCCGAGATGCTTCGGGTCGCCCATCTCGAACGCGAACCGGCTCACCGCGACCCGGTCCCGGGACGTGGTCACCGAGGCGGACAGGATGTTCACCCGCTCGTCGGCCAACACCTTGGTCACGTCGGAGAGCAGCCGGTGCCGGTCCAGCGCCTCGACCTGGATGGCGACCAGGAACACCGAGGACGCGGACGGCGCCCACTCCACATCCACCAGCCGCTGCGGCTCGGCCAGCAGGTCGGTGGCGTTGGTGCAGTCGGTGCGGTGCACGCTCACCCCGCCGCCCCTGGTGACGAAGCCGAGGATGTCGTCGCCGGGGACCGGCGTGCAGCAACGGGCCAGCTTCACCCAGATGTCGCTGGCGCCCTTGACCACGACGCCGGCGTCCCCGGTCGGCCGGCGCCGGGCGATGGTGGATGGGGTGGACCGTTCGGCGAGCTCGTCCTCGGCGTGATCCACCCCGCCGAGCAGCGCGACCAACCGCTGTACCACGTGCCGGGCCGACGTGTGGCCCTCCCCCACCGCGGCGTAGAGCGCGCTCACCTCGTGATAGCGCAGCTCCCGGGCGAGCGCGGTCACCGAGTCGAGCGAGACCAGCCGCTGCATCGGCAGCCCGATCCGCCGAACCTCCTTGGCGATCGCCTCCTTGCCGGCCTCGATCGCCTCTTCCTTGCGCTCCTTGGCGAACCACTGCTTGATCTTGGCTCTGGCCCGGGGCGAGCCGACGAAGTGCAGCCAGTCCCGGGACGGCCCGGCACCCTCCGCCTTCGAGGTGAAGATCTCGACGACGTCGCCGTTCTCCAGCTTGCGTTCGAGCGCGACCAACCGGCCGTTCACCCGGGCTCCGATGCACCGGTGCCCGACCTCGGTGTGCACCGCGTAGGCGAAGTCAACCGGGGTCGACCCGGCCGGCAGCGTGACCACGTCGCCCTTCGGGGTGAACACGAAGATTTCCCGGACGGCCAGGTCGTAGCGCAGGTTCTCGAGGAACTCCCCCGGGTCCGCGGCCTCCCGCTGCCAGTCGAGCAGCTGGCGCATCCAGGCCATCTCGTCGACCTCGACGGCCTGGCCCTCGTGCGTGCCCCTGGTTTCCTTGTACCGCCAGTGCGCGGCGATGCCGTACTCGGCGGTGCGGTGCATCTCGTGGGTGCGGATCTGTACCTCGAGCGGCTTGCCGTCCGGCCCGATCACCGTGGTGTGCAACGACTGGTAGACCCCGAACCGAGGCTGGGCGATGTAGTCCTTGAACCGGCCCGGCATCGGCTGCCAGAGCGCGTGCACCACGCCCATCGCGGCGTAGCAGTCACGCACGTCCTCGACCAGCATGCGCACCCCGACCAGGTCGTGGATCTCGTCGAAATCGCGGCCGCGCACGATCATCTTCTGGTTGATCGAGTAGTAGTGCTTCTGCCGGCCCTCCACCTTGGCCAGGATGCGGGCCGCCTCGAGCTGGCCGGTCAGCTCGTCGGTCACCTTGTTCAGGTAGGTGTCCCTGGACGGGGCCCGGTTGGCCACCAGCCGGACGATCTCGTCGTACTTCTTCGGCTGCAGGATGGCGAAGGCCAGGTCCTCGAGCTCCCACTTGACCGTGGCCATGCCGAGCCGGTGGGCCAGCGGGCCGAACACCTCGAGCGTCTCGCGGGCCTTCTTGGCCTGCTTCTCCGGCGGCATGAAGCGCATGGTGCGCATGTTGTGCAGCCGGTCGGCGAGCTTGATCACCAGCACCCGGGGGTCCTCGGCCATGGCGATCACCATCTTGCGGATGGTCTCCGCCTCGGCGGCGGTGCCCAGCTTGACCTTGTCCAGCTTGGTGACCCCGTCGACCAGCCGGCCGACCTCGGTGCCGAAGTCCTGGTTGAGCATGTCCAGCGAGTAGGCGGTGTCCTCGACGGTGTCATGCAGCAGCGCGGCCACCAGCGTGACCGTGTCCATGCCCAGCTCGGCCAGGATGGTGGCCACCGCGAGCGGGTGGGTGATGTAGGGATCGCCGGAGCGGCGCCGCTGGTCGCGGTGCATCTCCTCGGCCACGTCGTAGGCCCGCTGGAGCAGCGCGAGGTCGGCCTTGGGGTGCAGCTCGCGGTGCACCGCGGCGAGCGGCTCGAGCACCTGCTTGACCGGGGCGGAGCGCTGCGCGGTGATCCGGCGGGCCAAGCGGGCCCGCACCCGGCGGGTCGCCGACGGCTGGGTACGCGAAGCAGCCTGGGCCGGCTGCTCCTCGACCGTGTCGGCCTCGACCTCCTGGCTCACCCACGCTCCATCGGTTCACCTCACCACCCTGGAACACCGAGGATAACCGGGGAACCGGCGGTGACCCGCCGTTGGGGCGCTGAACGGCGCGTTCAGACCGTTCGGAGAGCGTGGACGTCCCGCCCGGCCAGTCGCTTGCGACCGTCCAGCGCACCGATCTCCAGCACCACGCACACGGCGCTGACCCGCCCGCCGGCCAGCTCGACCAGCTCGCAGGCAGCCGCCGCGGTGCCGCCGGTGGCCAGCACGTCGTCCACCACGAGCACCGGCTGACCCGGCTCGATCACCCCGGCGGGCAACTCGAGGACGGCGGTGCCGTATTCGAGCGTGTACTCCAGCCGGTGTCCGACCACGGGCAGCTTCCCGGCCTTGCGTACCGGGACCACACCGCGGCCCGACCGAGCGCCGAGCGCGGCCCCGAACAGGAACCCGCGTGCCTCGATCGCGGCCACCAGAACGGCGTCGCCGACCATGCCGTCCAGTGCGCCGGTCACGCTGGCCATGGCCGCGGCGTCGGCGAGCAGGGGCGTCAGGTCCCAGAACAGGACCCCGGGCTGGGGGAAGTCCGGGACCGACCGGACCAGGTCCAGCGCGCGGTCCAGCCGGCTGCGTTCGGTCATGCCGGCGGCGGCTTGCTAACGGCGTCTCTTGCCGCTCGGCCGGCTGGTCCGGCTGGCCGGGCGGTTGCGTCTGGCGTCGGACGCCTTCGGGTTGCGGGCCGGCACGCTCGACGCCGCCGCCATGGCCCGCTCCTGCCGGACCTCCGCGTCCAGCGCGTCGTCGTCGCCGACCTCGATCGCGTCCGGCGCGCCGGTCGCCACCGGGACCTCGCGTCCGCTCGCCTCGCGCTCGGCGGCCCTGCGGGCCAGCGTCTCCCGCCGGGCGTACACCCGAGCGGCCTGCTGCTGGAACTTGGGCTCAGTCATCTTCAGGTCCACCAGCAACGGGGTGGCCAGGAAGATCGAGGACAGCGCGCCGGCTATCAGACCGGTGAGCTGGACCAGCGCCAGGTCCTTCAGGGTGCCGACGCCGAGCAGCCCGACGCCGACGACGAGTAGGCCGAGCACCGGCAGCAGGGCGATCAGCGAGGTGTTGATCGAGCGCATCAGGGTCTGGTTGAGCGCCAGGTTCGCCGCCTCGGCGTAGGTGCGTCTGGTCAGCCCGAGCAGACCCCGGGTGTTCTCCCTGACCTTGTCGAACACCACCACCGTGTCGTAGAGCGAGAAGCCGAGGATGGTGAGGAAACCGATCACGGTCGCCGGGGTGACCTCGAAGCCGATGATCGAGTAGACACCCGCCGTCACCAGCACGTCATGGATCAGCGCGATCAACGCGGCGACCGCCATCCAGCGTTCGAAGTAGAACGTCAGGAACAGGGTCACCAGAACCAGGAACACCCCGAGGGCGATCAGCGCCTGCCGGGAGATCTCGCCGCCCCAGGACCCGCTGACCGCGCTGTCGCTGATGGTCCGCTCGCTCGGCGTGGCGGTGGCCGGGTCCTTGGGCTGGAAGTTCTTGAACAGCGCCGCCTTGAGCTGCTCCACCTGGCTGGCGTTGAGCTCTGGGGACTTGATCTGGATGGTCTGGGTGTTGCCGGTGCCGACGGTCTGCACCGCGGCCGGCTCCTCGTTCAGGGTGTTGGTGAAGACCTCGGTGACCTGCTCGGTGGAGATCGGACCGGACACGCCGATGGCCGGCATCTGGATCCGGGTGCCGCCCTTGAACTCGATGCCGAGGTTGAACCCGCGGAACACCATGGACCCGATACAGATCAGCAACAACGTACCGAAGATCAAATACCACAGCTTGCGCTTGCCGACGATGTCGAACGCGCCGGTGCCGGTGTAGAGCCGGGTAAGGAACATGTGCCGCCGGCCGCCGGACGGGTGCTTCGGCTCCGGGCCTTCGCCGGGCAGTTCGGGCGTACTCGCCGCGTTCTCGTCGGTGCTCGACACGTCACGCCTCCTTCGCGCTGGTGGTGGTGCCCGCCTTGGCGGCCGCACGTTGCGCCGCCGCCATGCGCTGCACCGCGCCCAACCCGGAGAACCTGGGATCGGACAGGATCTTCGACGTCGAGGCCAGCGCCACCAGCGGGTGGGTCACCAGGAACACCACGACCAGGTCAAGGACGGTGGACATGCCGAGGGTGAACGCGAAGCCCTTCACCTGACCGACCGCCAGGATGTACAGCACGGCCGAGGCCAGGAACACGACCGCGTCGGCGGAGAGCACCGTGCGCCTGGCTCGCGCCCAGGCTCTCGGCACCGCCGATCTGAACGTCCGTCCCTCGCGCACTTCGTCTTTGAGCCGTTCGAAGAAGATCACGAACGAGTCCGCCGTGATACCGATGGCCACGATGAACCCGGCGATGCCCGGCAGGTCGAGGGTAAGCCCGATCCACCGGCCGAGCAGCACCAGGATGGCGAACACGATCGCGGCGGACAGGACCAGCGACAGGACGGTGAGCACGCCGAGCAGCCGGTAGTAGAACAGGCAGTAGACGAACACCAGCACCAGGCCGATCGCGCCGGCGATCAGGCCGGCCTCAAGCGAGGCGAGGCCCAGTGTCGCGGACACCGTGTCCGCCTCGGAGGACTCGAAGGACAGCGGCAGCGAGCCGTACTTCAGCGTGTTGGCCAGGTCCTTGGCCTCGTTCTGGGAGAAGCCGCCCGAGCCACCCTCGATCCGGGTGCTGCCGCCGACGATCGGCTCCTTGATGCTCGGCGCCGAGACCACCTCGGTGTCCAACACGAACGCCGCCTGCTTGCCGACGTGGCTGGTGGTGTAGTCGCCCCACTTCTTGCCGCCGTCGCCCTTGAAGTCCAGGGTCACCTCGTACCCGCCGCCCTGCGAGTTGACCTGCGCGTTGGCGTCCCTGATGTCGGTGCCGTCGAGGAACGACGGGGTGAGCACGTAGGCCACCGGATCCTTGCTGTCACACGTGGCCAGCGGCAGCTTCGGGTCGTCGTTGCCGACCAGCGGGTCCTTGTGCTCGGGGTGGCAGTCCAACGTCGCCATGGCCGCCTGCTGAGCGGTCGGATCGGCCTGCGTCGTGTTGTCCGCGCTCGGCGCGAGCAGCAGGTTCTGCCGGCACTTCTTCGCCTCGGTGATCAACGCCGACGACTGGACCTTCGGCGCCCGCTGGTGCTCGACGTCGTCGTTGTAGGAGTCGAGGTCCTGCTTGTACTTCGAGCAGTCGGCCACCGGGTCGGACGGCTGGGCCGGTTGGCTCGCCGGCGGCTGGCCGGCCGGCGGGGTGGCGGGCGTACTGGTGGGCTGCCCGGCCATGGCCGGGGCCGGCCGGCCCTGCGGCGGCGGAGTGCTCGCTCCGGGCTTGCTGCCGGCCGATGGCGGCGGCGCGGGCGCGGTGCTCGACGCCGGCGGCTGCTGGGCCTGGCCGGGCGGCGGTGCCTGGGTGGCGGTGACCACCTCGCGGAAGTACAGCCGGGCGGTCCTGCCGAGCTTTTTGGCCTCGTCGCCGCCCTCGCCGGGAACCGTGATGATGATCTGGTTGCCGTCCAGGACCACTTCGGCGCCGCTGACACCGATGCCGTTGACCCGGGTCTCGATGATCTGCCGGGCCTGGTCGAGCGACTCCCTGGACGGGGTGACGCCGGTCTCGGTGCGCGCGGTGAGCGCGACCCGGGTGCCGCCCTGTAGGTCGATGCCGAGCTTCGGGGTCGCCTTGTGGTTGCCGGTGGCAAACACCAGCGCATAAAGGAAGACCACGATGAACAGGAAGATCGCAAGATAGCGCGCTGGGCGGAACTGCCCGGCCGAAGGTGCCACGGTCGGTCGGTCTCCTCTAGATGGTCTTCGGTTGTGCACGATCCTCATGCACGCGGTACCCCCACGGCTGTACGCCCGCACCCCGACGAGCACAGGTGGGTGCGGGCGCAGCGTACATGGGGCGATATAAGCCCAGTGTCATCTGGTCATGTCACAGCGTACCGAGCTGATTCAGCTCTTCTGCTTGTCATGCTCGAGCGGCGCGGCCACCTGGGCGTTGGACTCGGCGACCGGTGTCTGCACCTCGGCGTCGTCGGTCTCCTCGACGTCATCGGTGAGCTCCTCGTCCTCGAACTCCTCGACGTCCACCTCGGGCCCGACCTTCTCCCGCACGGCCGCACGCAGCCAGGTGGTCTCCACCCCTGGCGCGATCTCCAGCTCGACGGTGGTCTCGTCCGAGGTGTCGAGGATCGTGCCGTACAGGCCGGAGGTGGTCATCACCCGGTCGCCGACGGTCAGCGAGGTCTGTAGCGCCTGCTGCTGCTGCACGGCCCTGCGCTGGCGCCGGCTCATGAAATACATCATGAGACCGAGCAGGCCGAAGAGCAGTAGCAAGGGAAGCAGTTCCATGTTTCTCCATCCGGCGGAGTTTTCTCGATGAGAAACGTCCGTTTTGTCAGTGTCTCCGACGAGTGTGCCAGCTAATGCTCTGCGGTGTGCGCGGGGTCACTCTCGTCGAACAGGGTAGGTGGCACCCGCCCGGCCACATCGCCTGGGGGCGAGAGGCCGAGATGGGTCCATGCCGCGGCGGTTGCCACCCGCCCTCGCGGGGTCCGGGCAAGCATGCCCAGCCGCACGAGGTAGGGCTCGCACACCTCTTCAACGGTAGCTGGCTCCTCGCCAACCGCAACGGCCAGCGTCGACACGCCGACCGGACCGCCGCCGAACGAGTGCACCAGCGCGCCGAGCACCGCCCGGTCCAACCGGTCGAGGCCGAGCTCGTCGACGTCGTACACGCGCAGCGCGGCCCTGGCCACCGCCCTGTTCACCCAGCCGTCCGCGCGGACCTCGGCGAAGTCGCGCACTCGGCGAAGCAGCCGGTTGGCGATCCTCGGGGTGCCCCTGGACCGCCGGGCGATCTCCTCGCCACCGTCCGGCCGCAGATCCACCCCGAGAATGGTGGCCGAGCGGCGCAGCACCTGCTCGAGCTCCGCCGGGGCGTAGAACTCCATGTGCGCGGTGAAGCCGAACCGGTCGCGCAGCGGGCCGGTCAGCGAGCCGGCCCGTGTGGTGGCGCCGACCAGCGTGAACGGTGCGATCTCAAGGGGAATCGAGGTGGCGCCCGGCCCCTTGCCGACCACCACGTCCACCCGGAAGTCCTCCATGGCGATGTAGAGCAACTCCTCGGCCGGGCGGGCGATCCGGTGGATCTCGTCGATGAACAGGACATCGCCCTCGACCAGGTTGGACAGCATGGCGGCCAGGTCGCCGGCGCGTTCGAGGGCCGGACCCGAAGTGATCCGGATGGCGCTGCCCAGCTCCGCCGCGATGATCATGGCCAGGCTGGTCTTGCCCAGTCCCGGCGGCCCGGAGAGCAGCACGTGGTCCGGCGGCGCGCCGCGCCGGGTCGCGCCCTGCAACACCAGCTCGAGCTGTTCACGCACCCGGGGCTGCCCGACGAACTCGGCCAGCCGGCGCGGCCGCAGCGTGGACTCGTCCTCCCGTTCACCGGGCTGAGCCAGCGGGGAGAGCTCGGTGGGCTCCTCCTCCTCGGTCACGGCCCCGGCCTCAGCCCGCACCTCAGCCCCAGCCCCAGCCTCATCGTGACCGGACATCAGCGCTTGTTGCCGAGGGCGGCGAGCGCCTTGCGGAGCACCGCGGAGGTGTCCGAGATGCCGTTGTCCAACAGCACCCCGTCCACCGCCTGCTCGGCCTGCTTGGCCGGGAAGCCGAGGCCGACCAGGGCCTCGACAACCGAGGAGCGCACCCCCGCGGCCGGCCCGCCGGCGAGGACCGGGTCCGCTGTGGACGGTAGTGCACCGACCTTGTCGCGCAGCTCGATGACCAGGCGCTCCGCGCCCTTGCGGCCGATCCCCGGCACCTGGGTGAGTACCGCGATGTTGCTGTCCGCCAAGGCTTTGCGCAACTGGGCCGGCTCCAGCACGGCCAGCGTGGCCAGGGCAAGCCGGGGACCGATGCCGGAAACCGTCTGGAGCAACCGGAACAGCTCGCGCGCCGCCACGTCGGCGAACCCGTACAGCGTCAGGGAGTCCTCCCGGACCACGAGCGCGGTGGCCAGGCTGGCCTCCTCGCCACGACGCAGCGTGCCCAAAGTGGACGGTGCGGCCAGCACCGCGAGGCCGACGCCGCCGACCTCCACCACGGCGTGGTCCAGACCGACCGAGAGCACCTGCCCGCGCACCGATGAGATCATTTGCCTGTCCCGTTCCTCGCCGCGGCGGCCAGCCGAGCCCGGTGTGTGCGGGCCAGCTGCGCCGCCAGGGCCTCCGCCTCGGCCAACCGGTTCCGCAGCGGCGCCCGCCAGAGATGGCAGATGGCCAGCGCGAGCGCGTCCGCGGCGTCCGCGGGCGCCGGCCGCTCCGGCAGGTCCAGCAGCCGGGTGACCATGGTGGTCACCTGCGCCTTGTCCGCCCGGCCGGATCCGGTGACCGCCGCCTTCACCTCGCTCGGGGTGTGGAACATCACCGGTAACCCGCGCCGGGCCGCCGCCAGCGCCACCACCCCGCCGGCCTGCGCCGTGCCCATCGCGGTGCGCACGTTGTACTGGCTGAACACCCGCTCGACGGCCACCACGTCCGGCCGGTGCCGCTCCAGCCAGCTCTCGACCACGTCGGACACGGCGAGCAGGCGCACCGCGAGCTCCGCGTCGGCCGGCGTGCGCACCACGTCCACCGCGACGCAGCGGACCTCCCGGCCCGAACCGCCGTCCACCACCGCGATGCCGCACCGCGTCAGCCCAGGGTCGACACCCAGCACGCGCACCGCATCAACTCCCGCCACGGTCTGTGAACACTCGTTCGAACCCTACGGCGCCGCCGTGATCGGCGGGCTGACCGACACGCCGCCGGTCGCTGCTGGCCCGGTCGGCTCAGGCGTCAGCCGAGGCGCGGCACCTTGATCACCGGCTCGATCGGGACCACGGCGAGGGAGCCGTCCTTCGGCCGCAGCCACGGATCCTCCGGTGCGCCGTCGGGGTCGGCGACCCACCGCCGGCACACCGTGGGGATCTTGACCGGATGGATCGACAGGGTGCCGTCCGCGTCGATGTGCATCCGGAGAAAGCCCTTGTAGTTCTCTACGCTCTGGCCGGCGAACGCCTCGTTGACGTTGATCCCGAACCGGCTGGCCACCAGCAGGTAGAGCGCGACGACCTCGGCGTCGAGGAAGCCGGCGAGCAGCGGGGTGCCGATCGCCACGACGAAGAAGATCGCCAGGTCGGCGGCGGCGCCGGCCGGGAAGACGTCCCGGTCCAGCCAGAGCAC
Source organism: Labedaea sp. (assembly GCA_045806965.1). GTDB lineage: Bacteria > Actinomycetota > Actinomycetes > Mycobacteriales > Pseudonocardiaceae > DASYTH01. The sequence goes on from JBJMIG010000033.1 coordinate 41,351, forward strand.
CACCTGCGCCCAGCCGACGCTCAGCGCCACGTGGGTGAGCGCGTGCAGCACTCCGGCCACGTTGTGCGGCACGGCGTTGCTCGGCAGATCGAGGCGGGCGAAGGCAAGGGCCCCGAGGAGCAGCACCATGGCCACCAGCACCGCGGGAGCCCAGTCGGCCAGCACCCGGAAGATGCTGGTGCCGCCGCCGGCGATGCCCAGCAGAACGGCCAGCGTCATCGCGGTCTGGAGCATCCCGGTGAGTACCCAGAACCCGGGGTTGCGCCACGGCAGCCGGAACACGCCCGCGGCCAGCGCCTTCGAACGGTCCCGGTCCGGGTAGCGCTCGGCCAGGTCGAAGCGGGTGACCTCGGACGGCTCGCGGACCCGGGACTTCTGCGGCGGGAGCACCAAGCGCTCCGGGAGCCTGTGGGTGGCGGACAGGTAGGCGCCGCCGATCCCGCAGGTGATCTTCTGGCCGGTGCCGCCGTGCTCGGCGAAACGGGCGTAGTGGTGCTTGTCGCCGGAGAGCATCACCCGGATCGTGGCCTGTCGCGGCCGGATGATCTCGCGGCTGAAGAACTCCACGGTGTCGTAGCCCTTCGAGTCGCCACCGCAGCCCGCCGGCACCCAGCACGGCGTCGAGGTGCACAGGATGACCGCGTCCCCGGCGCGCAGCTCGGTGGACACCGTGCGGAAGTACTCCAGTTGCGGGGCGTCGACATAGTCGTCGAACTGGGTGTCGATGGCGAAGAGCCACCAGCGCTGCGGCAGCTCGACGGCGAAGTAGCTACGGGTCTGCTCGGTCTGCCAGCCGCCGAACGGCCGGCGCTGGGTGAACACCCGCAGGAACGCGGTCAGCCCGTCGTACCAGTCGTGGTTGCCGGGCAGGGCCAGTAGCGTGGGCGGATTTCCTTGCGGTGCGGGCAGTGCGGCCCGATAGGGGCCCTTGCTGCGGTCCTCGTAGGCCCGGGTGGACGCCGCCGGGTAGACCTGGTCGCCGCCCATGATCAGCAGTTGACCGCGCGGCATCGGCGGGCCACCGGGAAGCTCGAGCTCGGGGCGGGCGAGGACGGAGGCGACCGAGTAGGTGGCGTCGAAACCGTCGCCGAGGTCGGCGACGTAGTCGAGCCACAGCTCGTCGGTGCCGCCGTACCGGTGCACCGTGGCTGGCAGGCCGCCCTGCAGCTCCCGCTTGTCGGCGAACGACCCGAATATCTCCGCGACCAGCGACTGGGCTCCGGTGGTGATCAACACCCGGGGGGCCAGCCAGCGCACCGCCGGTTGCCGGCGGAACCCGAGCTCCTCCTCGGAGAGGTCGATCGGCCGGGGGCGCGGGACGGGGGGTTGGACCGGCGGCACCGGATCGGTCGTCGCCACGGGTGCGCCCTCCTTGTCGCTGGCTTCGATGTCAGTCAGGTGATCGCGGCCGGCGGCCGGTGCGTAACCTCGCGAGCTCCGTACCAAGGCACCTGCGTTCAGCCCTCGAGATGGGCGATCAGCTTACGGGTGATCCGGGTGAGCTCGGCCCGCTCGGCCGGCGTCAACGGGGCCAGCATCTGCGCCTCGTTGGCGACGTGCACGGTGACCGCGTCGTGTACCAGCCGGCGCCCCTCCCCGGCGAGCTCGACGTCGAGGCTGCGCCGGTCGTTCGGGTTCGGCAGGCGTCTGATCAGCCCCCGGTGCTCGAGCCGGTCCAGCCGGTTGGTCATGGTGCCGGTGGTGACCAGCAGCGAGGCGGCCAGCCGGGACGGGGAGAGCCGATAGGGCGGCCCGGACCGGGCCAGGGTGAACAACACGTCACCCTCGCCCCGGTGCATCCCGTTGGCCGCGGCCAGCTCGTCGATGCGGCCGTTGATCAGCTGCGCGACTCTGACCAGCCGGGCGACCAGCGCCATCGTGTCCAGGTCCAGGTCCGGCCGCTCGAGCGCCCATTGGCCGACCAGCAGCTCGATGCGATCCGGCTCGGCCGCGTCCGATGCCTCGTGCGTCATGGCATCACCTCACAGCTCGCTCGCTGGCAGCAGTTTAGCTTGGCGTCAAGTTACTTGATGGCATTGCCATATAGCTTGATTCAAAGTAATTTGATGTCAAGCTACTTTGGAGGCCACGTGAACGACACCCTGACCATCTCGCCGACCGAACACGTCACGGTCCGCACCAGCACGGCCGAACTACTCGAGCTGGAGGCGACCTACCTGCCGAGCCGGCACCGGCCGCCCAAGCACTGGCACCCCAGCCAGGACGAGCACTTCGAGGTCCTCGAGGGCAGCGTCGAGGTACGCGTGGACGGCGTCCAACGGACGCTGGCGGCCGGCGAGCGGATCGACATTCCGAGCGGCGCCGTGCACCAGTTCGGCAACCCGGGCCCGGCGCCGGCCCGGGTGCGCTGGCAGATCCGCCCCGGTGGCCGCACCGAACACTGGTTCCGCGGCATCGACACGCTGCACCGGCAGGGCCGGGTCGGCCGGGACGGCACACCGAGCATCCTCGCGTTCGCCGTACTGCTCGCCGAGTACCGCGACGTCTTCCGGCTCAGCACCCCGGCGGCCCCGGTGGTCCGCGCCGTGCTGGCGGCCCTCGCGGTCCTCGGCCGGCTGCGCGGCTACCGGTCCACGCCCGCTCCGGACCGTGGTGCGGACCGGCCTCAGGACTAGGACACCTGCGCGCCGTTGCGGTCCGGGGCGAGTTCCCTGGCGAAGAAGGCACGCAGCGGAACCCGGTGCAGCTCCGGGTTGGACCAGTCGTTCTCCGGATTTTCCGCCACGTGATGCTCGGCGACGAGCACGCCGTCGCTGTAGTGGCGGACGACCGGATGGGGATGGGTCGGCTCGACGTCCTCGAGGGCGCGGCCGTACTCGAGGGTGATGGTGAAGTAGTTCTCGCTCACCGCCAGCCGGGTCTCGTGCACGTACTCGACCGGGAGCTCCTCGTAGTAGGCGGCCTCCGCCCCTTCCGGCACCACAACGTCGCAGAGCAGGCCGGACTGCTGCCAGAGCGCGGAGGTCCGGTTGACGCGGCACAGCACGGCGACCATCAGCGCCTCGGCGTCGGCGGGCAGACCCCGGGGCGGCCACGGAATGCCGTGGTAGCGGAACTCGAGCAGCCGGTGCAGGGCCCGGATGCTGTACCGGAAACCGTGGATGAACGCGGTCGCGGACCGGTACAGGTCACGGCCCTGCATCAGGGTGCCGGCGAAGTACATGTCCGGGACGTTCACCGACTCCCAGGCCGAGGTCTGCGCCGGGAAACGGTCGTCGATCACCAGCTCCGGGCGGCAGTCCTCGGCGAAGATCGAGCCGTCGAACCGGAACCCGGTGCAGCTGATCACCCGGTCGTAGCGGAGGTCGCGGACCGTCGCCGGGGCGGTGGCACCGGAGAGCCGCACGGTCACCCGGTAGTCGTCGCCCTCCCGGGCGATGTTGAGAATGTGCCCGTCCAGCAAGGCGTTTCGCAGGTGACCGAGGTACCGGCTCTGCCACGCGGTACGGACCGCGCCGGGCCCGGCGATGTGGACTAGCGCGGCCGTTTCCATGAGGTTCTCCGCCGTCTCGAAACCGGCGTTGCCCTTGCCGATGATGAGTACCCGCTGGTCCAGAAAGGCGTGCGGGTCCACCGTGACCGTGCCGTACAGCTCCGTCAGCTCGATGCCTGGAATCGTTGGCACGTAAGGCTTCGCCGGACCAGTGGCAACGACGAGCAGCGGCGCCTCATAGGTGTCGCCGTACTGGTCGACGACCCGGAAGAAATCGCCGTGGCTGACCCGCACCGCCCGGGTGCCATAGCGGATGTTGAGCCCGAGCGCCTCGGCGAAATCCGTGAGATAGCGAACCATTATGTCCGCATTCGGAAAGTAGCTTTCCGTATATTTGGTGAACAACAACCTGTCTCGGTCGGAGAGCAGCGAGTTCCAGTCCGTCCTGAGATTCAGCTCGGCATCGTCGGACCCGGTGTGCGCCTTGTTGATGGAGATGAGTTGCCGGTGTCTTGGAAAGGTTCTAAAGAAGGTGCCCGCGGTGGCGCCAGCCTCGAGGATGAGGTAGTCACGGCCAGCCCGTTCCAGGAAGTATCCGAGTTGTAAGCCCGCCGGCCCGGCTCCGATGACCAGGTAGTCCGTTCTCGTGACCATGAGCCGCCTCCCAGTTCACCGACTAGCCACCGACGGCATTACGACTGGAACCCCGAAACGGTTCAGCCGCCCGCGATGTTTTGCATAGGACGGACCCCAGTCGATGGTGCGCCGTAACGGACGTTCACGCCAGACCAAGCGCGTGCCCCGCCGGCACGGCAGGTGGCATGGGCGAATTGGAGTAGCGCTATTCGGCGAATCGGTGGATACGCGGATTAATGGTCATCCCGGCCGGCCCGCCGAACCGCCGGGCGGCCCGGATCAAGGTCCGGTCGTTCCGGGCGTCCAGCTTTCCGGGCTGCCGCTCGCGGTGAGGACGGGTTGCCAGTCGGCGAAGCCGGCCGGGGCGTCGGGCTGCCAGGGCCAGGCGCCCTCGGGGGTGGCGACGATCAGTTGCACGGCGGGGAAGTCCCCGCTCGGGTACAGCAGCAGGGCGCTGCCGAGGAACTCCAGGTAGTGGCCCTTGGCCACCCGCTCTAACACCACCGGTGTGCCGTCGAAGAAGTCCAGGTAGGGGCGGCCGAGGGCGAACCGCTCCCCCGCGCTGGCCCGGCGGACGTAGGCGTTGACCAGCACCGAGCCCATGCCGTCCGGCAGGCCGACGACCACCGCCTCGGGCACGCCGAACCGCCGCCAGGCGCCGACCGTGAACACATACCCCGCGCCGTGCTCGTCCTGCGCCACCTCGACGGTGGCGTTGCCGTGCTCCTCGGCTTGGTCGAACAACCACTGCCGGAGGCGCTCCTCGTCGTCGGACCGGCTCGGCATCCGCACTAGCCGACCGCCTCCATGACCTCGTCCGACACGTCGAAGTTGGCGTAGACGTTCTGTACGTCGTCGCAGTCCTCGAGCGCGTCGATCAGCCGGAACACCTTCCGTGCGCCGTCCACGTCCAGCGGCACGCTCACCGAAGGCAGAAAACTCGCCTCGGCCGACTCGTAGTCGTAGCCGGAGGTCTGCAGCGCGGAGCGCACGCTGACCAGGTCGGTCGCCTCGGAGACCACCTCGAAACTGTCCCCGAGGTCGTTGACCTCCTCCGCGCCGGCGTCCAGCACGGCCATCAGCACGTCGTCCTCGGACAGGTCGTTCTTCGGCAGGATCACAACGCCCTTGCGGTTGAACAGGTACGCGACCGAGCCCGGGTCGGCCATCGAGCCGCCGTTGCGGGTCATCGCGGTGCGTACCTCGCCGGCCGCCCGGTTACGGTTGTCGGTCAGACACTCGACCAGCACCGCGACCCCGTTCGGCGCGTAGCCCTCGTACATGATCGTCTGCCAGTCGGCGCCGCCGGCCTCCTCGCCGCCGCCGCGCTTGCGCGCCCGTTCGATGTTGTCCTGCGGTACCGAGTTCTTCTTGGCCTTCTGAATGGCGTCGAACAGCGTCGGGTTGCCCTCCGGGTCACCCCCGCCGGTCCGCGCGGCCACCTCGATGTTCTTGATCAGCTTCGCGAACAACTTGCCACGCTTGGCATCGAGGGCGGCCTTCTTGTGCTTCGTGGTGGCCCACTTTGAGTGGCCGCTCATCTCTCCTCCGTCAACCTTCCCGCTAGTCAGGCGGCAGTGCGGACCATGTCTACGAAGAGGCGGTGTACCCGGATGTCACCGGTCAGCTCCGGATGGAACGCGGTAGCGAGCATGGACCCCTGCCGAACCGCAACGATCCTACCGGCGGCCCCTGCGGCGCCCGGCACGTCCGGCACCGTGGCGAGCACCTCGACCTCGGGCGACCTCGACTCCACCCAGGGCGCGCGGATGAACACCGCCCGCACCGGCCCGCCGGTCACCCCGCTGACCTCCAGGTCCTCCTCGAACGAGTCCACCTGCCGGCCGAAGGCATTGCGCCGGACGGTGATGTCCAGCCCGCCGAGCTGGTGCTGGTCCGGCCGGCCGTCGAGCACCTCGCGGGCCAGCAGGATCATCCCGGCACACGAGCCGTAGGTCGGCATCCCGTCGATGATCCGCTTGCGCAGCGGCTCCAGCAGGTCGAACGTGTCCAGCAGCCGGGACATGGTGGTCGACTCCCCGCCGGGCAGCACCAGACCGTCTACTTCGGACAGCTCGGACTCCCGGCGGACCGCGACGAAGCTCGCCCCACCCTCGTGCAGGGCGCGCGCGTGCTCCCGGACGTCGCCTTGCAGGGCGAGCACCCCCACCAACGGTCGGCTCATGCCGCTCCCCTTCCTCAACTCACACCGAGTAGCCGCAACAGGGCGGTGCCGGCCGCGGCGGCGAGCACCACCACGACGAACGGGGCTCTTCTGGCGGCGAGCACCCCGCCAACCAGCACGCCGGCCGGCAACGCGAGGCCGGCCAGGTGGCGCCCGTCCATCACCGACGCGGTCGCGACCAGCGCGACCAGCAGCACGACCGCCGCCGTGCCGAGCAGTTCGCGAACCCGCTCCGGCAGTGCCACCCGGCCCCGCAGCGCCGGCCCGGCCACCCGGAACGCGTAGGTGCCCACCGCCAGCACCAGCACGGCCAGCAGGTTCACCCGGGCACCCCGCTCCGGCGGGGCACCAGCGCCAGGCCGGCGAGCGCGACCAGCAGCGGCACTCCCGGTGGCAGCAGCGGGCTCGCGGCCAGCGCGAGCGCCGCGCCGGCCAGGGCAGGACGGATCGTGCCGGCGCCGCGCAGGCTGGGCAGCACCAGCGCGAGCAGGGCCGCCGGGAACGCCGCGTCCAGGCCGAACACCGCCGGGTCGCCGATGGCCCGACCGGCCAGGACGCCAGTCAGGGTGCCGAGGTTCCAGCACCCGAACAGGGTCATCCCGCACAGCCAGAACGCCGCCCGACCGCGCCCGGCGCCGCGCTGCCCGATGGCGAAGGCCACGGTCTCGTCGGTGATCAGGTGACTGCCGACCAGCCGGGCCAGCCGGCCCGGGCCGATCGTGCCGGCGATCGCCAGGCCGTAGGGCAGCAGCCGGGAGTTGAGCAGCAACGCGCCGAGCACCGCCGCGACCGGTCCGCCACCGGCCGCGACCACGCCGATCGCCAGGAACTGCGCACCGCCCGCGAACACCAGCGCGGACATCGCCACCGGCAGCCACCACGGCAGGCCCGAGGTCACCGCGAGCGCACCGAACGAGGCGCCGATCACCCCGGTGGCCGCCGCGATGGCCAGCACGTCGCGAACAAGGGACCGGTCGATGGTTCGCCAGATCGAACGCATGGCTTCTACAATGAACGAAGCCGTCCGCGTTCGTCAAGGAGAACGAATGGACTTGTCTGCCGAACGTCCGCCGCCGCGCGGTGCCCCGCTCGACGTCATCGCGCGGGCGCTGCGCCGGGAGCGCGCCCGGATCGGCCTCTCGCTGAGCGAGGTGGCCAAGCGCGCCGGCATCGCCAAGTCGACGCTCTCCCAGCTCGAGTCGGCCGCCGGCAACCCGAGCGTGGAGACCCTGTGGGCGTTGTCCGTGGCGCTGGACGTGCCGTTCAGCCGGCTGGTCGACCCACCCCGGCCCCGGGTGCAGGTGATCCGGGCCGGCGAGGGGCCCGCCGTGTTCTCCGAGCGGGCCAACTACGTGGCCACCCTGCTGGCGTCGTGTCCGCCGAACGCCCGGCGGGACATCTACCTGATCACCGCCGAGCCGGGACCCGCGCGCGAGTCCGAGCCGCACCTGCCCGGCGTGGTCGAGCACGTCGTGCTGGCCAGCGGCCGGGCCATGGCCGGGCTCACCGGGGAGCCGGTCGAGCTGGCGCCCGGTGACTACATCGCCTACCCGGGCGACGTCGAGCACGTCTTCCAAGCACTCCAGCCGGGCACGGCCGCGGTGTTGATCTCCGAGCACGTCTGAGGCACCCGGCGGCTCACCAGCCGCGCTCGGCCAGCCGGTGCGGCTCGGGGATCTCGTCGACGTTGATGCCGACCATGGCCTCACCCAACCCGCGGGAGACCTTGGCGAGCACGTCCGGGTCGTCGAAGAACGTGGTGGCCTTCACGATCGCCTCGGCGCGCCGGGCCGGATCGCCGGACTTGAAGATGCCAGAGCCGACGAACACGCCCTCGGCGCCAAGCTGCATCATCATGGCGGCGTCGGTCGGGGTCGCGATGCCGCCCGCGGTGAACAGCACCACCGGCAGCTTGCCGAGCGCGGCCACCTCGCGAACCAGCTCGTAGGGCGCCTGGAGCTCCTTCGCCGCGACGTAGAGCTCGTCCTCCGAGAGCGAGGTGAGCCGGCGGATCTCGGCGCGGATCCGCCGCATGTGCGTGGTCGCGTTGGACACGTCGCCGGTGCCGGCCTCGCCCTTCGAGCGGATCATGGCCGCGCCCTCGGTGAGCCGCCGCAACGCCTCGCCCAGGTTGGTCGCGCCGCACACGAACGGCACCGTGAACTGCCATTTGTCCACATGGTTGGCGTAGTCCGCCGGGGTGAGCACCTCGGACTCGTCGACGTAGTCCACGCCGAGCGCCTGAAGCACCTGGGCTTCGACGAAATGCCCGATCCGGGCCTTGGCCATCACCGGGATGGACACCGTGTTGATGATCCCGTCGATCAGGTCGGGATCGCTCATCCGCGCCACGCCACCCTGTGCCCGGATGTCGGCCGGTACCCGCTCGAGCGCCATCACCGCCACCGCGCCCGCATCCTCGGCGATCTTCGCCTGCTCCGGGGTGACCACGTCCATGATCACGCCGCCCTTGAGCATCTCCGCCATGCCGCGCTTGACCCGCGCGGTGCCGGTCCGGGCTTCATGCGACTGAACGTCAGACACGTTTCGACCTTCCGATACTTGGGGTGTGGGATTCCGCTGACCTCATGTTACGGCCGACGTGGACACGTCAACCGGGCCAATCCTGGACGTTCTCACCAGGCCACTATCGAGCCGTGCGCGCATTGCTACGTGCGAGTGGTGCGCCGGCCCAAACCTTGTCCTCAGCAGGCGTACGGTGTGGGATCGACCACATCGCTGGTCGGGCCCTGTTCGCCCGAAGTTCCCAAGACAGCGCTGTCTCGTTCGGGAGGTTGATTGTCATGGCTGCTAAGAGCACCGACAACGGTGACGGCGGAGCGGCGGTCGCTGTAGACGATCCCGCCAAGGTGCGAAACATCGTGCTGGTCGGCCCCTCCGGCTCGGGCAAGACCACATTGACCGAGGCTTTGCTCACCGCGGCGGGAGTGATCTCCCGGGCCGGCTCCGTCACCGAAGGCACCACGGTCTGCGACCACGACCCGGCCGCGGTCCGCCAGCAGCGCTCGGTCGGCCTCGCGGTCGCACCGCTGATGCACGACGGCGTCAAGATCAACCTCATCGACACCCCCGGCTACGCGGACTTCGTCGGCGACGTCCGGGCCGGCCTGCGCGCCGCCGACGCGGCCCTGTTCGTGGTGAGCGCCGCTGAGGGTGTCGACCCCGCGACCACCGCGCTGTGGGAGGAGTGCGCCGCGGTGGGCATGCCCCGGGCCGTCGTCATCGGCCGGCTGGACCACCAGCGCGCCGATCTGGCCGCCGAGCTCGCCGCCTGCCAGGAGGCCTTCGGCGCCGGCGTGCTGCCGCTCTACCTGCCCGCGCCCGGGGGCAAGAACGGGCTGATCGGGCTGATCACCGGCCGGCTCCTCGACTACACCGACGGCTATCCGCCCAAGCCAACCGAACCGGAGGCCGGCGAGCTGGAGTCGGTCAACGACGCGCGCAACGAGCTGATCGAGGGGATCATCGCCGAGAGCGAGGACGAGTCCCTGATGGACCGCTACCTCGGCGGCGAGGAGATCGAGGCGGCCACGCTGATCGCCGACCTGGAGACCGCGGTGGCCAGGGGCTCCTTCCACCCGGTGATCCCGGTCTGCTCGGCCACCGGACTTGGCCTCGCCGAGGTGCTCGAGGCACTCTCCGGAGCCTTCCCCTCCCCGCTCGAGCACCCGATCCCCCAGGTCACCGACACCCTGGGCAACGCGCAGGGCGAGCTAAGGGCCGACCCGAACGGCCCGCTGGCCGCCGAGGTGATCCGCACCTCGGTGGACTCCTACGTCGGCCGGGTGTCGCTGGTCAGGGTGTTCTCCGGCACGTTGCGCCCGGAGCGCCCGGTACACGTCTCCGGGCACGGGATGGCCGAGCGCGGGCACGAGGACCACGACGCCGACGAGCGGGTGGCGCACATCTACTCCCCACTCGGCGCGAACCTGCGCGAGGTGCCGTTCTGCGTGGCCGGCGACGTCTGCGCGCTGACCAAGGTCACCACGGCGGAGACCGGGGACACCGTCTCCGCGCCGGACCGCCCGTTGTTGATGACGCCGTGGCAGATGCCGGAGCCGCTGCTGCCGGTGGCCATCGTGGCCAAGACCCGCAGCGACGAGGATGCCCTGTCGCGCAACCTGAACCGGCTCGTCGCCGGCGACCCGACGCTGCGGCTCGAGCGCAACGCCGAGACCCACCAGCTCGTGCTGTGGTGCATGGGCGAGGCGCACGCCGACGTGGTGCTCGCCCGGCTGCGGGCCGGCGGCGCCGACGTGGACACCGAGCCGATGAAGGTGACGCTGCGCGAGACGTTCGCCGGCAAGGCTCGGGGGCACGGCCGGCACGTCAAGCAGTCCGGCGGGCACGGCCAGTACGCCGTGTGCGACATCGAGGTGGAGCCGCTCCCGGTGGGCAGCGGGTTCGAGTTCCTGGACAAGGTGGTCGGCGGCTCGGTGCCGAACCAGTTCATCGGCAGCGTCGAGAAGGGCGTGCGGGCCCAGCTCACCAAGGGGTTGCAGGCCGGCTTCCCGGTCGTGGACATCCGGGTGACCCTGTTCGACGGCAAGGCGCACAGCGTCGACTCCTCAGACGCGGCCTTCCAGACCGCCGGCTCGCTCGCCCTCAAGGACGCCGCGAGCAACGGCCGGATCTCGCTGCTCGAGCCGATCGACGAGGTGCTCATCCGGCTGCCGGACGACCACCTGGGCACCGTGCTCGGCGACCTGTCCGGCCGCCGCGGCCGGGTGCTCGGCACCGAGGCGGACAGCCCGGGATACAGCCGGGTGCGCGCCGAGGTGCCGGCCACCTCGCTGTTGCGCTACGCGATCGACCTGCGCTCGATGACGTCCGGGTCGGCCACGTTCACCCGCAGCTTCGTGCGGTTCGACCCGCTGCCGGACTCCCTCGCCGCGCACGCCCTGGCCAAGGACAAGGACTAACGAACGCAGCACTCGCGGGCCTGAGCGCAGCACTCGCTTGCCTGAGCGCAGAACTCGCGATTTGAGCAGTGCGGTGATGTGTGGTGAAGGTGTGCGAGCGGCCGCCGGTGTCTGGACCGACGAGCAGCGCAGCGAGCGAGGAACGAGCGAGCGAGCAGCGCAGGAGGGAAGACACCGGGCACGAGGCCGCGAGCCGCCCGAGCGAGCTTGCGAGCGAGGGCAGAAGAATCAGCGAGCGGCCGCCCGAGCGAGCTTGCGAGCGACGGCAGAAGAATCAGCGGACGGTGCGGACCGTGCCGTCCCACTGACCGGAGATCAGGGCGGGCAGCAGCTCGGCCAGTTGCACGGGGTACACCGTGTCCTGGGTGGACTTCAGCTCGTCCGGGCGCCACCACCGGTGTCCGTCGACCATGCGGCGCTCCGTGTCGGTGAAGCCTGAGGTGTCCACCGTGAGCTCCACGGACTTGCCGTTCGTGTTCGCCAGCCGAGCGAGGAAGAACCACTCCTCGCTGTCGTAGCTGCGTCCGTCGAAACTGAACACCACGCGGCGCCGCCACATCGGGCCGACCAGCTGGTCTTCGGACAGCGCGATCCCGGTCTCCTCGGCGAGCTCCCGAACGGCCGCGGCGCGCAGGTTCTCCCCCGGCTCGACGCCGCCGCCGGCCGTGATCCACCAGGAGTCCTCGGCCCGGCGCGGGTCGTGGCCGTTGAACAGCAACACCCGGCCGTCGCCGTCGAGCAGCACCACCCTGGCCGACGGGCGGGGCATCGGCGCGGCGTCCGGCTCACCGGCCAGCGCCGGTTCGACGATCTCGAAGTACTCCGGCTGCGGCGCCGTGCCGGCTAACTTGAGCCACCGCGCCGCCCGGCGCCTGCGCTGGGACAGCGTGTCGCGCACCGCGTCGTTGTGCACCCGGCGAGCGATCACCACCCGCTGCTCGGCGTCCACCAACTCGGTGGCCAGCGCCAACGGCAGGTGCGCCCGGTCAACCGCGGCGAGTTGGAGGGTGAGGTCGTTCTCGGCGGCCTCCCGGTCCATCCGCGGCGCCTGCTCAGCCCGCTCGGCCATGGCGCGCAGCGTGTCCGCCCCGGTGCGCTCGGCCAGCCCGGCCGCGGACACCGTCCTGGCCACCACGGCCCGCCTGGCCAGCGCCGCGTCCAACGCGGCCCAGGCCGCGTCGGTGCGCACATGCAGCCGGTCGAGCCGGTTCGCCGTGCCGACCAGCCACGGACCAACGACCAGGGCCAGTACGATCACCACGATCAGCAGCGTGACCAGCAGGCTCATGAGGATGTCACTCCAGTTCCCGCACCCGCCGCGGATTGGCGGCGATGGCTTGCTCGTAGACCCGAAGTACCTGGCCGGCCACCACCGGCCAGTCGAAGGCGGTCACCCGGCGCCGGGCCTGCGCGGCGAGCGCGGCCCTGCGGTCCGGATCGGCCAGCAGCTGACGAAGCGCGGCGGCCAGCGCCACCGGATCCCCGACCGGGGTCAGCACACCCGCCCGGCCGTCGTCGAGCACTCGGCGAAACGCGTTCAGGTCGCTGGCCACCACCGGCGCCCCGGCCGACATCGCCTCGGTGAGGATCACCCCGAAGCTCTCGCCGCCGGTGTTGGGCGCGCAGTAGACGTCGACGCTGCGCAGCGCGGCGGCCTTGGTCGCCTCGTCCGCCTGACCGAGCAGCACCACCCGGTCGGCGAGCTCGGGACCGGCGCGCAGCTTCAGCTCGTCGCCGTCGCCACGGCCGATCACGAGCAGCCGTAGGTCCGGCAGCTCCGCGTCGAGGAGGCGCAGCGCGTCCAGCAGCACGGCCATGCCCTTGCGCGGCTCGTCGTAGCGACCGACGAAACCGACCGTGCCGCCCGGGCGCGGATAGCCGGGCAGCGGCTCGGCCCGCTGGAAGAACCCGACGTCCACCCCGTTCGGGATCTCCACCGCGTCCCCGCCCAGATGTTCCACCTGGACTCGGCGGGCCAACGCGGACACCGCGATCCTGGCGGTGATCTTCTCCAGGAACGGCTGGAGCACCGCCTGGAACGCGCTCAGCGTGCGGGAGCGCGGGGTGGACGTGTGGAAGGTGGCCACGATCGGACCGTCCGCGATCATCAGCGCCAGCATGGACAGGCTGGGCGCGGTCGGCTCGTGCAGGTGCAGCACGTCGAAGTCGTGGTCGCGGATCCAGCGCCGCACCCGGGTGAAGGACACCGGGCCGAAGGAGAGCCGGGCCACCGAGCCGTTGTACGGGATGCGCACCGCACGGCCGGTCGGGTGGACGAAGTCGGGCAGCGGGGTCTCCTCGTCGGCCGGCGCCAGCACCTCAACCTGGTGGCCGAGCCCGCGCAGCACCCTGGCCAGGTCGAGCACGTGCGCCTGCACCCCTCCGGGCACCTCGAAGGAGTACGGGCAGACGACGCCGATCCTCACGTCCGCTCCCGGGACTCGGCCAGCGCCCGCTGCCGGTCGTCGGGCAGGTCCGCGAGCCACAGCGGTTGCAGCATGTGCCAGTCCACCGGGTTGGCGGCGATGTCCGCGGCGAAGCCGTCGGCCATCCGCTGGGTCACCGCCGGAATCTCCTCACGCTCGTGCACGATCATCGGGCTGTGCACGCCGACGGCCCAGCCGTCGGGAGTGAACGCCTGGTTCACGATCAACAGGGTGGCGCCGGTCATCGCGGCGAGCCGGGCCGGCCCGGCCGGCATCCTGGTCCGCTCGCCGAAGAAGGTCACCGGGATGCCGCGGCGGGACAGGTCCCGGTCGGCCGGCAGACACACCACCCGGTTCTGCCGCAGGCGCTCGATCAGCAGCCGGTAGGACGACACGTCGGTGCCCGAGGTCGGCAGGATCTCGAAGCCGAGCGACTGGCGGTAGGCGACGAAGCGCTGGAAGAGGGACTCCGGACGGAGCCGTTCAACCACGGTGGTGAACCGGCCGGAGTGGTTGACCAGCCACATGCCGGACACGTCCCAGTTCCCGGTGTGCGGCAGCGCCAGCACGAGGCCTTTGCCGCGGGACAGCGCCTCGTCGAGCATCGACTTGTTGACGAACTCGGCCTCGACCCGACGGCAGATCTCCCGGTGGTCCATGCCGGGCAGCCGGAACGTCTCGCGCCAGTACCTGGCGTAGGAGCGCAGGCCGCCGCGCACCAGCTCATCCAGCTCGGCCCCGCTGGCCTGCGGCACGACCCTGGCGAGGTTGCGCCGCAGCTGCGCGACCGCCGGACCGTCCCGCCGCACCGCGAGGTCCGCGCCCGCTTGGAAGACCGAGGTGGCGAGGCCCTCCGGCAACCGCCGGACCAGTCCCCAGCCCGCGGCGAACCCGAGGTCGGCAACCCGATGCCGCCACCGGCCCGCGAGGTCGGTCACGATGCCCCCGCATCGGAGAGCTGCTGCGCGGAACGACGTACCGCGAGTACTCGCTGCACGACGGTGACCAGCGACAGCACGGCGCACAGCCAGAGGCCGACGTCGATGGCGTGCGGCACGCCGAAGCCGCTCAGGCCGGTGCCGACCAGCGTGATGATCAACCGCTCGGCGCGCTCGACCAGGCCGACGTTCGCGCCGAGCCCGGTGGCCTCGGCACGCGCCTTGATGTAGGAGATCACCTGCGCGAGTACCAGGCCGGTGAGCGCGGCTGCGGCCATCGGCCGGCTGTCCGCGACCACGAAGGCGTACCAGGTGATGCCGGCCAGCAGCGCGCCGTCGGCGATCCGGTCGCAGGTGGCGTCCAGCACGGTGCCGAACCTGGTGCCACCACCCTGCGCCCTGGCCATGGCGCCGTCGAGCAGGTCGAACATCGCGAAGCCCCAGACCACGAACGTGCCGGCGAGCAGGTGTCCGGTCGGAAACAACCAGAGCGAGCCGGCGACCGCGCCCGCGGTGCCGATCAACGTCACGGCGTTGGGCGTCAGGCCACTGCGGACCAGCCACGCCCCAACGGGATCGGTGACGCGGGATATCGAGGCTCTGGCGAAGATGTTCAGCATGGGGAAGTCAGGTATGCCTCACCGGAAGACGACAACAGGCCCCGCAGCCTACCTTGCCGGACTACTCGCTCCGCCGGCTCGTTCGGACGGCTACGCCCTGCTCAGCCGCGGGCGCCGGGCCGCCGACCGGCATCAACAAGCGTCCGGCCGACCCTGCTCCGCGGTGCAGTTGAGGCCGGCGAGCACCGCCTCGCTGATCTGGCCGAGCGCCGCGACCTGCTCCGGGCTGAGCGCGTCGAAGAGCTTCTGCCGGACCGCGTTGACGTGGCCGGGCGCGGCCGCCTCGAGGGCGGCGAAGCCGGCGTCGGTGAGCTCGGCGAACGAGCCGCGCTTGTCCGTCGGGCAGGTGCGGCGGCGGACCCAGCCGACGTCCTCGAGCCGGGCGACGGCGTGCGACAGGCGGCTGCGCGAGGAGCCCCTTGCTCCGGCCAGCGCGCTCATCCGTAGCGTGCGGTTGGGCGCCTCGGACAGCGCGACCAGGATCTCGTAGTAGGTGTACGGCATCGACGAGTCGTGCTGGAGCTGCCGGTCGAACTGGTCGAGCAGGCCCTGGACAGCGGTGATGAACGCGCGCCACACCGCCTGCTCGCGTTCGGAAAGCCACCGGGTCTGCTCCGTCATCACCCTAGAATGTACCCCATGGTTGAGCGCTCAATCGATGGTGTACCTTGACGTTGAGAGTTCAATCAACAAGGAGGATGTCGATGACCAGCGGGACGACACTGCAGATCCCCGGCTACGTCACTGGGACCTGGGACTTCGACGGGGCCCACACCTACGTCGGGTTCGTGGTCCGCCACATGGTGGTGACCAAGGTCCGCGGCCGGTTCGAGAACGTCGAGGGCCACATCGTCACCGCCGAGAACCCGCTGGAGTCGACCGTCGAGGTCAACGTCGACCTGGCCTCGGTCAACACCAACAACGAGACCAGGGACAACCACCTGCGCTCCGCCGACTTCTTCGAGAGCGACGCCCACCCGCGGATGACCTTCCGGTCCACCGCCGTTCGGCAGGACGGCGCCGACTTCGTGCTGGACGGCGAGCTGACCATCAAGGACGTCACCCGGCCGCTCTCGCTGTCCTTCGAGCTGGAGGGGTTCACCAAGGACCCGTGGGGCGGCACCCGGCTCGGACTGTCCGCCAAGGGTGAGATCAACCGCAAGGACTACAACGTCAGCTTCGAGGGCGTCGCGGACGGCATCGCGGTGGTCGGCGACAAGATCGAGCTGGTCGTCGACGTCGAGGCCACGCTGCGCGCGGACGCGCCGGCCGGGGAATAGGTCCGGCCCGAGTCAGGTGGGGACCGGGGCGCCCGGTCAGTCCCGGTCCCACCAGGCCTTGGCCAGCAGCGAGCGGGTCTCACTGAGCAACTGGGGCAGCACCTTGGTGTGCCCGATCACCGGCATGAAGTTCGCATCCCCGCCCCACCGGGGGACCAGGTGCTGGTGCAGGTGCGCGGCGATCCCGGCGCCGGCGATGACCCCCTGGTTCATGCCGATGTTGAAGCCGTGCGGCGATGCCACCCGGCGGGCGACCGACATCGCCCGCTGGGTGAACTCGGCCAGCTCCACGGTCTCCTGCCGAGTGAGCTCGGGATAGTCACCCACGTGCCGGTAGGGCACCACCATCAGGTGGCCCGGGTTGTACGGGTAGAGATTCAGCACCGCGTACACCAGCTCGCCCCTGGCGATGATCAGCCCGTCCGCGTCCTCCAAGCCGATCAGCCGGCAGAACGGACAGCCCTCGGACTCGTCGTGGTCCGGTTTGTTCTCGCCGAGGATGTAGGCCATCCGGTGCGGCGTCCACAGCCGCTGCAGGGCGTCCGGTACCCCGACACCCTCCTGCGCCACGAGCTCGGGCTGCCCGGACCAACCACCAGCGGTCATGCGTCGATACTAGAGAGGTATCTCAGCCGTCCACCGAAAAGGTTTCCGCGGACGGCGACGCGTTCTCCCGCCGGCTGATCCACTCCTCGACGGCCGCGATCGCCGCGTCCACCGGCACGCCGTTGATCTGGCTGCCGTCCCGGAACCGGAACGACACCGCACCGGCCTCCACGTCCTTGGCCCCGGCCAGGAGCATGAACGGCACCTTGTGCGTGGTGTGGGTCCGGATCTTCTTCTGCATGCGGTCGTCGCTGGTGTCCACCTCGACCCGGACTCCCTTGGCTCGCAACGCCTTCGCCGCCTGACGCAGGTGTTCGGCGTGCTCATCGGCGATCGGGATGCCGACCACCTGCACCGGCGCCAGCCAGGCCGGGAACGCGCCCGCGTAGTGCTCGGTGAGGACGCCGAAGAAGCGCTCGATGGAGCCGAACAGCGCGCGGTGGATCATCACCGGCCGCTGCCGGCTGCCGTCCGGCGCGGTGTACTCGAGCTCGAACCGCTTCGGCATCTGGAAGTCCACCTGGATGGTGGACATCTGCCAGGTACGCCCGATGGCGTCCCGCGCCTGCACGGAGATCTTCGGTCCGTAGTAGGCCGCGCCACCGGGATCCGGCACCAGCTCCAGGCCGGACGCCTCCGCCGAGGCGCGCAGCTCCTCGGTCGCATCCTCCCACTCGGACAGCTCGCCGACGAACTTCGGCGAGTCGTCCCGTGTGGACAGTTCGAGGTAGAAGTCGCCCAATCCGTAGTCGCGCAACAGGTCCAGCACAAAGGTGAGCAAGGAGCGCAGCTCGCCCTGCATCTGCTCCCGGGTGCAGTAGATGTGCGAGTCGTCCATGGTCAGGCCACGTACCCTGGTCAGCCCGTGCACCACGCCCGACTTCTCGTACCGGTACACCGTGCCGAACTCGAACAGCCGCAACGGAAGCTCGCGGTAGGACCGCCCGCGCGACCGGAAGATCAGGTTGTGCATGGGGCAGTTCATGGCCTTGAGGTAGTAGTCCTCGCCCTCGAAACTGATCGGCGGGAACATGGTGTCGGCGTAGTGCGGCAGGTGACCAGAAGTGTGGAACAGGCCGCCCTTGCTGATGTGCGGCGTGTTCACGAACTCGTAGCCGGCGTCCTCGTGCCGGCGCCGCGAGTAGTTCTCCATCTCACGGCGGACGATGCCGCCCTTCGGGTGGAACACGGCGAGACCCGAGCCGAGCTCGTCGGGGAAGCTGAACAGGTCCAGCTCGGCGCCCAGCTTGCGGTGGTCGCGCCGCTCCGCCTCGGCGAGCAGCTCCAGATGCGCGTCAAGGGCCTCCTGCGACTCCCAGGCCGTGCCGTAGATCCGTTGCAGCTGCGGGTTCTTCTCGTTGCCCCGCCAGTACGCCGCCGCGACCCTGGTCAGCTCGAACGCCGGGATGTACTTCGTGGTCGGCACATGCGGTCCGCGACACAGGTCGCCCCACACCCGCTCGCCGGAGCGCGGGTCGAGGTTGTCGTAGATGGTCAGCTCGCCGGCGCCGACCTCCATCACCTCGGTCTGGTCCACGTCTCCTGCGCGGTCGTCGGTGCTCTTGAGGTCGACCAGCTCCAGCTTGTACGGCTCGCCGGCCAGCTCCTCCCGGGCCGCCGCGACCGACTCCACCACCCTGCGGGAGAACCGCTGGGCCCCCTTGATGAGCTGCTTCATCCGGCTCTGCAGCGACCGCAGGTCCTCCGGCGTGAACGGCCGGTCGACGTCGAAGTCGTAGTAGAAGCCGTCCCTGATCGGGGGGCCGATGCCCAGCTTGGCGTCCGGGAACAGTTGCTGCACGGCCTGGGCCAGCACATGCGCGCAGGAGTGCCGGATGACACCGCGGCCCTCGTCGGTGTTCGCGGCCACCGCCGCCACCTCGGCGTCCCCCTCCGGCGTCCAGGACAGGTCGCGCAGCCGCCCCTCGGCATCGCGCACCACGACGATCGCGTCCGGCCCCCTGCCGGGCAGCCCCGCCTCACGCACCGCGGTGCCCGCCGTAGTGCCAGCCGGCACCACCACGCGCGGCGCGGGTGCGGTGGGCTGGGCGGACGACTGGACCACGGGAACTCCTTGTGGATCGACGACTCACGCGGTGTGCGCGCACCGATGGTATCGAGCCGCCCCCGGGGCTGGCCTGCGGGTTTCAGTGGCCCTGCATGCCCTTCATCCGGTTGATCTCCGCGGTCTGCGTGGCGACCACGTCCTCGGCGATCTCCTGCACCCGGATGTCGGAACCGGTCCGCTGAATCTGCCCGGCCATGCTCACCCCGCCCTCGTGGTGGGTGACCATCAGCCGCAGGAACAGCGCGTCGAAGTCCGCTCCCCTGGCCGCGCGCAACTCGTCGAGTTGGGCCGGCGTGGCCATCCCCGGCATCGTGGCCGCGTCGTGGCCCTGGTGTGCGGCGTGCTCCGGGTCAACGGTCGGCTGACCGTGGCCGCGCAGCCAGTTGTTCATCGCGTCGATCTCGGGGCCCTGCACGCCTGCGATCCGGTCCGCCACCCGCTTGACCTCGTCCCTGGCCGCACGGTCCGGCACCAGCTTGGTCATCTCGACCGCCTGCTGGTGGTGCACGATCATGTCCTGGACGAACCGGACGTCGGCCGGGCTCGGCGGGGTGACCGGCACGGAGACCTGGTTCCTCGGCACGGTGCTGGCCGGCTCACCCGGCCGGCCGGGCACGATCAGCGGCGGCGGGTCCTCGGCCGGCTGCCCGGTACAGCCGGCGAGCGCCGCCGCCGTCGCCAGAACGGCCAGCCCGCACCCGATGCGTCTACCCCATGCCCGTGTCCGCACGACCATCATCCAACTCCGCTCAACTGGCGAAAATAACCGCCTAAAGGCGCTGGTTGGCAAGTGCCCTCGAACGTAATACTGGGGTTTCCGCTATCCCATGAGAGGGGTATCCGCCGTGAGCTCCACCCTATGGAGTCGGCGCCGGAGGGTGACGACCGCAGCCATCGGAACGGTGGCGTTGGTATTGACCGGGCTGGCTGGAATACCTTCGGCCGGTGCACAGGCTTTCCCTGGCGAGGATGAGGTGGTCAGCAGCCCGAACATGACCATGGTCGCCCATCTGCCACCGACGGACCCGCTCGCCGGAGACGCGTCGGTCGGCACCGATATGGCGTTCCAGGGCGACTTCGCGTTCGTCGGCAACTATCTCGGCGTCACCATCTACAACATCAAGAATCCGAAGAAGCCGAAGATTGTCAGCCAGGTGCTCTGCCCCGGCTCGCAGAACGACGTGTCGGTCTCCGGGAACCTGCTGTTCCTGTCCACCGACTCGCGGCGCAGTGACAACTCGTGCAACTCGGTGCCCCAGAACAACGGCGCGCTGCCGTACTGGGAGGGCATGAAGATCTTCGATATCAGCGACAAGCGGGCGCCGCGGTACGTGCAGTCGATCGACACCGACTGCGGCTCGCACACGCACACGCTGGTGCCGGACTCGGTGGCCAACAGCGGCACGGTCTACCTCTACGTCTCCTCGTACTCACCGAACGCGGCGCTGCCCCGCTGCCAGCCGCCGCACGACTACATCTCGATCATCAAGGTGCCGGTGGACAACCCGGCCGCCGCGCGCGTGATCGCCAAGCCGGTGCTGTTCCCGGACGGCGGCAACCCCGGCGACGGACAGCCGTTCCCGAACGGCACCTCGACCACCTCCGGCTGCCACGACCTGACCGTGTATCCCGAGAAGAACCTCATGGCCGGTGCCTGCATGGGTGACGGCGTGCTGTTCGACATCACCAACCGCGAGGCGCCCCGCACGCTGAGCCGGGTCGAGGACGACGCGAACTTCGCGTTCTGGCACTCGGCGACGTTCAACAACGAGGGCACCAAGGTCATCTTCACCGACGAGCTCGGTGGCGGTGGCGCGGCCACCTGCAACCCCCAGATCGGCCCGCTCAAGGGCGCGGACGGCGTCTACGACGTGGTCGGCCAGGGCGACGCCCGGCAGCTGGAGTTCCGCAGCTACTTCAAGATCTCCAGGACCCAGGCGGACAACGAGAACTGCGTCGCCCACAACGGATCACTGATCCCGGTGCGCGGCAAGGACATCATGGTGCAAGCCTGGTACCAGGGCGGCATGCAGGTGTGGGACTTCACCGACTCGGCCCATCCCCAGGAGATCGGCTTCCTCGAGCGCGGCCCGCTTGCTGACGGCGAGGTCGGCGGCGAGTGGTCGGTCTACTGGTACAACGGCTTCATCTTCGGCTCGGACATCGTCAAGGGCTTCGACGTGGTTGAGCTGAACGACTCGAGGACCAACCCGGCCCGCGGCGTCAAGTTCAGTGAGCTGAACGTCCAGACCCAACGCCACTTCGACCGCTAACCGAACAGGCTCGCCGGCCGTACCCAGCGCAAGGTGACATTCCGCTGCCCACAGCGCAATGTCACCTTGCGCCGTAACGGGCCGCGCCCCGCTCCCCGCGTACAGCGCAATGTCACCTTCCGCTGTACGTTCCTGCGCCGGCGCTCACCACCGAGTTGGCGGCGGCGGCGGGACGACCGGCGGGCGGTCGTCGCAGGTGATCGTGTTCGGCAGCTCCCACGGCGCGAACCAGGGGCCGGTCGTGCCGCCTCCGTCGTTGCCACCCAGATCGGTCAGCGAGAACTCCGAGCCGGCCGGGGTGAAGTGGAACGAGCCGCAGTTGTTCACGCCGACCGCGCCGACGTTGCGCGCGTCCACGTTGCGGAACGAGGCCGAACCGGCCACCCTGGCGCTGAGCACCGACGTGCCGGTGCCGTCCACCCTGATGTCCGCGAAAGCGACGTTGGTGATGGAGTACAGGTCCTTCACCGGGAAGTCGCTCACCAGCATGATCGCGTTGTAGGTGTTGTCCAGGAAGTGGTCGCCGGCGACCTGGATGTCCGCGTCGATGTTCCGCTCCAGCGCGTAGATCCAGATGGCACCCAGCCCGATGTTCCAGTTCAGCTCGAAGGTTCCGGCCCGCACCGTGGTGTTTCCGGTGATCCACGCATGTCCGGTGAACGGCTCCGCGCCGAACCGGGAACCGAGGTGGATGCCGCTGCCCTCCCGGACCGGGTCGGCCACCAGGTTGTTCGACACGGTGTTGTCGGTGCCGCCGTAGAGCGCGATCCCGTTGGCCAGCACCGGGGTCTGCACGGTGTTGTGGTCGAAGGTGTTGTTCGCGTTCTCGGTCCGCTCGGACCACATGGCCAGGCCGTCGTCCCCGGTGTTGCGCACGAAGTTGTTCGACACCAGCGAGTTCGTCACCCCGGTGTGGAAGTTGAGCGCGTCGGCGATCTGGTCGGTGACGATGTTGCCGGTCACCCGCAGGTTGGACATCGGACCGTCCAGCCACAGACCCACCTTGGTGTGATGAAGGTAGAGGCCCTCGACGCTCGAGTCGCTGAGCGCGCCGCCGATTCCGTTGACCTGGTCGAGATCGATGCGCTCGCGCACGTCGCCCTCGACGGCGAAGCCGGACAGGTGGACGTTGCGGCTGCCGCCGGCCGAGACGTACCTGCCGTAGAAGCCGACCCCGGTGTGCGTCGAGCCGTCCGGGGCCGGGCGCTCCAGCGCCACCTCGCGGCCCTTGACCACGGTGTACCAACTGCCGGCGCCCACGATCGTCACGTCGTCGACGACGATGTGCCTGTTCACCTGGTAGGTGCCGGGCGGTAGGTACACCGTCAGGTGGTGGCGCCCGGCGAACGCGATGGCCCGGTCGAACGCGTCGGCCGACTCACGCCGCCCGGTCGGATCCGCACCGAACAGCAGTACGTTCGCCGCGACCGGCTCGACGTGCGGGCGGCCGACGAGCTCGGAGTCGAGCAGGTCGACGACGGTCCAGGCGGCGGGACTGCCGGCCGGCACGGTGAGCCGCACCCGGTCCCCCGCGCGGTAGGTCCGGTCCAGCAGGATGCGCTGCTCGTCGTAGAAGTGCGTCGGCCGGAACGGTTTGGTGATCACCGGCGGCGGCGAGGTGTCCCGTGGCACGCACGAGCATTCGGTGATCCACCAGTCCGGGTGCAGCAGGACCGCGTCGGGGTCGTTGCTGAACGGGTACTGGTTGTACAGCCAGGCGTACCGCGAGGTGAGGGTGACCGTCCTGCGGTGCCCGCCGTTGACGGTGACGTCGAGCGGCGCGGTGATGCCACCGCCGTGCGGCGCGTCCGGGACGCTGTACCGGACGGTGAGCGCGTTCGTCGCGCCGGGCAGGGTGAACTCCACGTACTGCCGCTGGGTCAGCCGAACCGCCGCCCGGCCGGAAGCCTCCGAGGGCAACGTGTACGCCGCCCGGTCCGGCCCGATCACCGTGCCGTTCGTGACGGCGTGCTCCGCCTCCTGCTCGGCGAAGGCCACCCGCGCGCCCCGGCCTTGCACCAGCGCCGGATCGAGGCCGGCCCGGGTCACCACCGGAGCCCCGGCGGCGGCCGCCGGGGTCGCGCTCACCGCGAGGGCGAACCCGGTGACCGCCGCCGTCGCTGCGGCGACCCATCGCGACTGCCTGCTGGAGCGCCGTGCGGCAGCCCCGTTGCTGCTCCGTGACATGAGGTGACGATAGGACCCACACCCGGATCTCACAAGCAGTTGCTGTCAATATCCATTACTCTGCTCATAAGTTGCGTTAAATCATCGGGTACTTTCAGCCAGCGGCGGCGAACTGCGCGGCGTAGAGCCGGTGGTAGGCCCCACGCGCGCCCAGCAGCTCCTCGTGGGTGCCCTGCTCGACGATCCGGCCCGACTCCATCACCAGGATCAGGTCGGCGTCGCGGATGGTGGAGAGCCGGTGCGCGATCACGAAGCTGGTGCGCGCCGAACGCAGCGCGGCCATCGCGTGCTGCACGAGGGACTCCGTCCTGGTGTCCACCGAGCTGGTCGCCTCGTCGAGAATCAGCAGCGCGGGACTGGCCAGGAACGCGCGGGCGATGGTCAGCAGCTGCTTCTGCCCGGCGCTGAGGTTGGTGGCCTCGTCGTCGAGCACCGTGTCGTAGCCGTCCGGGAAGCTGCGCACGAACTGGTCCACGAACGTCGCCCGGGCCGCGGCCAGGATCTCCTCCTCGGTCGCGTCCGGTTTGCCGTAGGCGATGTTGGCCCGGATCGTGCCGCCGAACAGCCAGGTGTCCTGCAACACCATGCCGATCTGCCCCCGCAGGTCCTCCCGGCGCAACCGCGTGACGTCCACCCCGTCCAGCGTGATCCGGCCGCCGTCCAGCTCGTAGAACCGCATGATCAGGTTGACCAGGGTGGTCTTGCCCGCCCCGGTCGGCCCGACGATTGCCACCGTCTGGCCCGGCTGCGCGACCAGCGAGAGGTGCTCGATCAGCGGCTGCTCCGGCCGGTAGGCGAAGCTGACGTCCTCGAACTCCACCCGGCCCCGGCGCTGCGCCGGAAGCTCGGCGTCCGCCGGGTCGGGCTCCTGCTCCCCGGCGTCGAGCAGCTCGAAGACCCGCTCGGCCGAGGCGACGCCGGACTGCATCAGGTTCGCCATCGAGGCGACCTGGGTCAGCGGCTGGGTGAACTGCCGGGAGTACTGGATGAACGCCTGCACCTCGCCGAGGGTCATCGCACCCGAGGTGATCCGCAGTCCGCCGAGCACCGCGACCACCACGTAGCTGAGGTTGGACAGGAACATCATCGCCGGCATGATCAGCCCGGAGATGAATTGGGCGCCGGCCGCCGAACCGAACAGCGCCTCGTTGCGGCGCCGGAACTCGGCCTCGGACTCCTGCTGCCGGCCGAACACCTTCACCAGGTGGTGCCCGGTGAACGCCTCCTCGATGTGCGCGTTGAGCGCGCCGGTCTGCTTCCACTGCGCGATGAACAGCTTCTGCGCGCGCTTGCCGATCTGGCCGGTGATCAGCACCGACAGGGGGATCACCGCGAGCGCGATCAACGCGAGCAGCGGGGAGATCGTCACCATCATCACCAGCACGCCGACCACGGTGAGCACCGAGGTGAGCAGCTGGCTCAGGGTCTGTTGCAGGGTGGTGGCGATGTTGTCGATGTCGTTGGTAACCCTGGACAGCAGCTCGCCGCGGGGCTGGCCGTCGAAGTAGCGCAACGGCAACCGGTGCAGCTTCGCCTCGATATCCTCGCGGAGCGCGAACACCACACGCTGCACCATGCCGTTGATCAGCCGGCCCTGGGCCAGCCCGAACACCGACGACGCAACGTAGAGCACCAGCACCCAGCTCAGCACCCGGCCGAGCGCGGTGAAGTCGATGCTCGCCCCCGGCACGTGCCGCAGCTGGGCCAGCACCCCGTTGAAGATGATGTCGGTGGCCTGCCCGAGCACCTTCGGCCCGGCCACGTAGAACCCGACGCTGGTCACGCCGAGCGCGACAGCCACGGCGAAGGTGATCCGCTCCGGGTGCATCCGGCGGGCCAGCCGAAGCGCGGACGGCTTGAAGGTCTTCGCCTTGCCGACCGGCATGCCCATCCCGGGCAGGCCGCGGCCAAGCGGGCCGCCCTGCGGGCGGGGACTCGTGCTCGTGGTGCTCATGCCGCCTGCTCCGGAGTCAGCTGGGACTGGACGATCTCCTCGTAAGTCGGGCAGGTGTCCAGCAGTTCGCGGTGCGTCCCGATGCCGACCACGGCGCCGTTGTCCAGCACCACGATCTGGTCCGCGTCGAGGATGGTGGAGACCCGCTGCGCGACCACGATCACCGCGGCCTGCTGGGTGTACGGGCGCAGCGCCGCCCGCAGCCGGGCGTCGGTCGCCAGATCGAGTGCGGAGAACGCGTCGTCGAACAGGTACACCTCCGGGCGCCGGACCAGGGCCCGCGCGATGGACAGCCGCTGCCGCTGCCCGCCGGACAGGTTGGTGCCGCCCTGCGCGATGGTCGCGCCGAGCCCATCGGGCAGTTCCTCGACGAAGTCCCGGGCCTGCGCGATCTCCAGCGCCTGCCAGAGTTGCTCGTCGGTCGCGTCCGGATTGCCGTAGCGCAGGTTGCTCGCCACGGTGCCGGTGAACAGGTATGCCTGCTGTGGCACCAGGCCGATCCGCCGGCGCAGTACGTCCGGGTCGAGCTCGCGGACGTCCACGCCGTTGAGCCGGACACTGCCGTCGGTCACGTCGATCAGCCGCGGGACGAGCGAGAGCAGCGTGCTCTTGCCGGCCCCGGTGCTTCCGACGATCGCGGTGGTCGCGCCCGGCCCGGCGCGGAAGGAGACGTCCCGCAGCACCGGATCGGCCGCGCCGGGGTAGCGGAACCCGACGCCGCGCAACTCGAGCTCGGCGCGGGCCGGCAACTCGCGCACGGGGGTGGCCGGCGGGTGCACCGACGGCTCGGTGTCGAGCACCTCGTTGATCCGCTCGGCGCACACCGCGGCGCGCGGGATCAGCATCGACACGAAGGTAGCCATCATCACCGACATGAGGATCTGCAACAGATAGTTGAGGAACGCGGTGAGCGCGCCGATCTGCATCTCCCCGGTGTTCACCCGGTGCGCACCGAACCAGAGCACGGCCACGCACGAGGCGTTGAGGATCAGCATCACCGTTGGGAAGATCATCGCTTGCAGCCGGCCGACCCGTAGTGCTGTGTCCGTCAGCGTGGTGTTGGCCTCGCCGAACCGGCGCGTCTCGGCCGGCTCCCGGACGAACGCGCGAACCACCCTGATGCCGGACAACTGTTCGCGCAGCACCCGGTTGACCTGATCGATCCGGTCCTGCATCAGGCGGAACTGCGGGACCATCCGCATCACGATCAACCCGATGGCGATCAGCAGCGCCGGCACGCAGACCAGCAGCAGCCAGGACAGGCCGACATCTTCGCGCAGCGCCATGACGATGCCGGCCACGCACATGATCGGTGCGGTCACCAGCATGGTGCAACCCATCACCACCAGCAGCTGAACCTGCTGGACGTCGTTGGTGCTGCGGGTGATCAGCGACGGCGGCCCGAAGCCGGACACCTCCCGGGCGGAGAACTCACCCACCCGGTGGAAGATCGCGGATCGCACGTCACGCCCGAACGCCATCGCGCAGCGGGCGCCGAAGTACACCGCGCCGATCGAGCACAGGATCTGGAGCACGGTGACGGTCAGCATCAGGCCGCCGGTGGACAGGATGTAGTCGGTGTCCCCCTTGGCGATGCCCTGATCGATGATGTCCGCGTTGAGACTCGGCAGATAGAGCGAGGCGAGCGTGCCGATGAGCTGGAACACGAGCACCGCGGTGAGGTCGCGCCGATATGGCCGCAGGTAGCTGCGGAGTAGGCGAGTCAACAAGAAGAGCCCCCTGTGAAGAAACCAGTCGTATCTAATATGGTCAAGGCCAAGGTAGACTAGAGCACTAAGAAACGCAACGTATCTTAAGGGACCGGTTGACCGAGACCAAGTCCAAGTCCCGCCGCCGCGGCGCGCAACTCGAGGACGCCATCATCGACGCGGTGTGGGCGGTGCTGCGCGACGTCGGCTACGGCGGGCTCACCATCGAGGCCGTGGCCGCGAGGGCCGCGACCAGCAAGCCGGTGATCTACCGGCGCTGGTCGAACCGCGCCGAACTGGTCCTCGCCGCGTGGAGTCGCGAGGTGCCGATGAGCGCGGAGACGATCGACACCGGCGAACTTCGCTCCGACCTGCTCGCGTTGTTCACCCGGATCGCGCGCCGGGCGGACGACATCGTGACGGAGATGATCACCGGTGTGTTGGCCGATGCGTTCCGCGACCCGGAGGTCGTCGCGCTGCTCCAGGAACGGCTCAAGAACGCGCCACTGCCGGCCGCGGTCGGGTCGATCGTGCGGCGCGCGGTGGACCGGGGCGAGCTGCGGCCCGGCCCGTTGCCGGAACGGGTGGCCCGGCTCCCGCTCGACCTGATCCGCAGCGAGTCGATGATGTGCGGCGCGCCCATTCCGAACGAGACCATCGCCGAGCTCATCGACGAGGTCTACCTCCCGGTGCTGCGCGGCCAACTGCCGGACTGACCGCCCGACCCCCGCGGGATGGGCGTCCGCGCGTACTCCCTTGCCTGAGCGCATCACTCAGTTGCCTGAGCGCGAGACTCGCTTGCCCGAGCGCGAGACTCGCGCGGGTGCGGTGGCCGGGCTGGTGGTGAAGCGCAGTGCGGGATCGGCGATCGGGCCGTAGCGCAGCATCCGCGCGTCGCGCAGGTAGTTGTTGGTGACCCGCCACGGGCCGTGCGTGCCCTGCCGGGGCAGCATGTCGTTGCCACGCCGGACGTAGCCGGCGTTGAGCGCGCTGAGCACCGACTCTTCGGTCCGGTCCGCGGCCGCCGCCCTGGCCACCACCTGGGTATGACCGCGGTCGTCCAGATAGTTGAGCAACCGGCAGACATAACGCGCGGCGAGGTCCGCCTTGAGCGTCCAGGACGCGTTGACGTAGCCGAACACCAACGCGGCGTTGGGCACGTCTTCCAGCAGTACCGCCTTGTAGGTCAGCAACCGGTTGACCTCGACCGGCCGGCCGTCCACCTCGAGCGTGGCGCCGCCGAGCATCCGCAGGTTCAGTCCGGTCGCCGCGACGATCACGTCGGCGTCCAGTTCGGCACCGGAGCGCAGCCGGATGCCGGTCTCGGTGAACGTCTCCACCTCGTCCGTCACCACGCCGACCCGGCCGTCCCGAATGGCGCGGAACAGGTCGCCGTCCGGAACCACGCACAGGCGCTGATCCCACGGGTCGTACTTGGGCATGAAGTGCCGTAGCTCGGCCGCGCCGCGAAGCTGCCGTTCGGCGCCCTTGACCACCAGGTTGCGCACGAACCGCGGATAGCGCTTGGCCAGCGCGTAGATGGCCCGCTGGAAGCCGACATTGCGTACGCGGCCGAGCTGGTAGACCACGCGGGTCGGCAGAAACCGTTGTAGCACAGCGGAGATCTTGTCTTGGGCCGGCAACGAGACGATGTAGGTCGGCGAGCGCTGGAGCATCGTGACATGCCCGGCCCGCTCGGCCATGGCGGGCACCAGGGTCACCGCCGTGGCGCCGCTGCCGATCACCACCACCCGCTTGCCGGCGTAGTCCAGGTCTTGCGGCCAGTGCTGCGGGTGCACCACGGGTCCGGAGAACCGTTCCGCACCGGGGAAGGCCGGCCGGTACCCACTGTCGTAGTCGTAGTAGCCGGTGGCCCCGATCAGGAAGTTCGCGGTCAGCTCGGTGACCGCGCCGGTGGCCTCCTCGACCGCGGTCACCGTCCAGTGGCCGCGCTCGGTGGACCAACTCGCGCCGGCCACCCTGATACCGAAGCGAATCCGGGAGAGCACCCCGTGCTCCTTGGCGGTGGCCCGAACGTACTCACGGATCGACGTGCCGTCCGCGAGCACCTTCGTGTCGTGCCATGGCCGGAAGTCGAAGCCGAAGGTGTACATGTCCGAATCGGAGCGAATCCCGGGATAGCGGAACAGGTCCCAGGTGCCGCCGAGCTCCACGCGTCGCTCCAGGATGGCGAACGTCTTGGTGGGACAGTCCCGAACCAGGTGGCAGGCCGCGCCGATCCCCGAGACGCCGGCACCGATGATCAGCACGTCCAGGTGCGAGTCCACGCGCGTCCCTCCCGACCGGTGATCACCCTTTTCCGCGATGGTAACCCGCGCCCGCACCGGGCCCAATCGCCTTCGCTCACCACGAGGCCCGAGCCGGCGGTTGGGTCGGTAGCGTCTGGCGGGGTGGCAGCAACTCCGTTCGGCCGCTCAGAAAGGAACCGTCTGATGATCTTCATCACCGCCAAGTTCCGGATCCGGCCCGAGGACGCGGATCGGTGGCCGGAGATCACCGCGGAGTACACCGCGGCGACCAGGGCCGAGCCGGGCTGCCTGTGGTTCGACTGGTCCCGCGGCCTCGACGACCCCACGGAGTACGTGCTGGTGGAGGCGTTCCGGGACGGTGCCGCCGGGGCCGCGCACGTCGGTTCGGACCACTTCCGAACGGCCCAGCAGACGCTCACCGCGCATCTCGTCGAGACCCCGAGGATCATCAACGCGACCCTCGAGCAGGACGACTGGTCACAACTGGGCGAGTTCTCGGTCGACTGAGCCGGCCGCCCCCGACCCGACCGACGCCGCGCAAGTTGTTGGCCCGGGCTACTTTCGCCTATATCGCCGACCACCCACTTCTGACCAGAATGCAGGGGCCCAACGCGCCGTGCGCTCGGCCGGCTCGTCGTCCCCAAGGAGGCCTCCGTTGGCCGTGCCCTCGTCACCGTCTCGCCCATGGTCGTTCGCGCGCTTCGTTGCCGCACTGACGGTCGCCGTCCTGGTCATCGTGCTGGTGAACCCGGGTTCTCCGGCGAGCGCCGCGCCGGACCAGGGCAACCCGTGGACCAAGGTCGACAACCCGTCGGTGGCCAGCCGTTCGGCGCGGCCGGCCGACATCCGCACCACCCACTTCGCCGGGTTCACCCTGAACCGCCCGGCCATGAAGAGCGGGCTGGACCGGGTGGCCGCGGCCCCGTTGTCGGAAGTGACCCTGCCGACCCCGGCCGGTGAGTTCCAGCGCTTCCAGTTGGTCGACTCCCCGGTGATGGAGGCCGGGTTGGCCGCGGCCCACCCGGAGATCAAGACGTACGCCGGCAAGGGAATCGACGACCCGACCGCGACGGTGCGCGCGGACCTGACCCCGCTCGGCTTCCACGCCTCGGTGCGGTCCAAGCTCGGCTCCTGGTTCGTCGACCCCTACTACCACGCCGACCAGAGCCTCTACGCCAGCTACTACGGCCATGATCTGACCAACCCGGAGGGGCCGCTGGTCGAGCACGAGCAGATCGAGCAACTCGCGCAGGAACTCGGGCCGGTGGCGGAGCCGGTGGTCCGGCTGCGCACCTACCGGCTGGCGCTGGTCACCGATCCGTCCTACGCCACCTTCTTCGGCGCCGAGAACGTCACCGCCGCGAAGGTCACGCTGGTCAACCGGGTCACCCAGGTTTACGAGGACGAGACCGCGATCCGCCTGGTGCTGATCAACGACACCGACCGGACCAACCTGAACACCGCCGAGGCGGCGACCGGACCGAACGGTCCGTGTGGTGCGGCGGCCTGTTTCACCGCAGCTCAACTCACCGGCTGCGCCGGCAGCACGCTGACCCGAAACCAGATCGTGCTCGGCCAACTGGTCGGCGCGAGCAGCTACGACGACGGGCACATCGGCCTCGGGGTCAACGGCGGCGGCGTCGCCGGGCTCGGCGTGGTCGGCGGCGCCACCAAGGCGCGCGGCTGCACCGGACTGCCCACCCCGGTCGGCGACTTCTACGCGGTGGACTACGTGGCGCACGAGGTCGGCCACCAGTTCGGCGGGAACCACACGTTCAACGGCACGCAGCTCAACTGCTCCGGCGGCAACCGCAGCGCGGCCAACTCCTACGAGCCCGGCAGCGGCACGTCGATCATGGCCTACGCCGGCATCTGCCAGCAGGACAACCTCCAGCCGCACAGCGACCCGTACTGGTCGCACCGCAGCTACACCGAGATCACCACCTACGTGTCGTCGAACCGCCCGGCGATCAACGAGGTGCAAAACGTGGCGCTGCGCGAGTTCGACACCAACGGCGACACGTTCGCGCTGACCTTCGGCGGGGCGCGGTCGGCGCCGATCGTGCGCGGCGGCAACTACACCGCGGCCGGGATCAAGGCGGCCATCGAGGCGATCCCGGACTGGCCGGCCGGCGCCACGGTGAGCGTGGCCGGGTTCGCCGGCGCGGCGTTCGACGACACCGGATTCCAGGTGACGTTCAACGGCGGAGCGGTCGCGGCCACCAACGTCGGCGCGCTGGGCCTCGACGCGACCACCGGCGTCACCGGCTTCGTCGGCGAGACGGTCAAAGGCGGCGCGCAGGACAACGGCGGCAACCGGGTCGAGGACACGGCCAACCACGCACCCGTGGTCACCGCGCCCGCGTCGTACACCATCCCGGTCCGCACGCCGTTCGCGCTGACCGGCGGCGCCACCGACTCGGACGGCGACGGGCTCGCCTACCTGTGGGAGCAGAACGACCGCGGCGCCGCGGCCGGCACCGCGCTGGTCAACAACACCAAGGCGAACGGCCCGCTGTTCCGCCAGTTCGGCACCGCGGCCATCGTCAGCCAGGAAGACACGCTGAAGTACTACTCGCCCGGCGAGAACACGGTGACCGCCGACCCGACCCGGGTGTTCCCGGACCTGACGCAGATCGCGGCGAACAACACCAACGCCAAGGCCGGTGTATGCCCGGCGGCTCCGGCGCCGCCGGCCTCCGTGCCGGCCGACGTCGTCGACTGCTACTCGGAGTTCCTGCCGACCAGGGACTGGGTCGGCATCGACGGCACCAGGACCATGCACTTCCGGCTCACCGCAAGGGACATCCGGTTGGGCGGCGGCGGGGTGGGCAGCGCGGACACCGCACTGGTGCTCGCGCCGGACGCCGGGCCGTTCCTGCTCACCTCACAGGACACCGCCGCGGTGTTCCACGGCGGCTCGGCAGTGCCGGTCACCTGGGACGTGGCCGGCACCACCGCCGCGCCGGTCGGGGCGGCCGAGGTGAAGCTCTCGCTGTCCATCGACGGCGGCGCGACCTTCCCGTACGTGCTGGCCGAGCGCACCGCCAACGACGGCAGCGAGACGGTGACCCTGCCGGACCTGGCCACGACCAAGGCGCGGATCAAGGTCGAGGCGGTCGGCAACGTGTTCTTCGACCTCAACGACGCCGACCTGACCATCCAGGCGTCGCCTCGGTTGGCCAACACCGGCCCGGCCACCGTGCAGTACAGCGACACCCCGGACGTGACGGTCAGCGCGAGCGACCCGGACAGCGCCGGCCCGGCGCTCTCGGCCGTGGCGACCGGCCTGCCAGACGGGCTCGGCCTGTCGGCCGGGACCACCTCGGACACCGAGGTTCGGCCGGGCACCCGAAGCTGGACCGTCACCGGCACCACGACCGCGGCGCCCGGGGACTACCCGGTGTCCGTGGCGGTGACCGACGACGCCGGGATCGTGAGCACCACGACGTTCACGCTCAGCGTGACCCCGGAGGACGCCGAGGCGACCTATACCGGCGACGCGCTCGCCTTCGGTCGGGACAACACGACCGTGCTGCTTCGTGCCACGCTGCGGGACGGCTCGGTGGTGCCAAGGGCGGCCGACACCACACCCGGTGACATCCGCACCGGCACGGTCACCTTCCTGGCGGGCGGCCGGCCGCTGTGCACCGGTGCGCTCGGCCTGCTCGGCACGGCCACCACGGTGGCCTCCGCCAGTTGCAGCGCCACCCTGCCGGCCGGCACCGCCGACGTCACCGTGGCGGTCGGCGGCAACTACACCGGCCGCACGTCCGGCCGGCCGGAGGTGCTCCGCTCGGAGAACCGGACCGTGATCGCCGGTGCGACGGTGACCCCGAACCGGTCCAGCGGAGCGTTCCCGGCCGACGCCGGCTCGCGGGCCGCCGTCGCGCTACTGGTCAACCACAGCAGGGCGAACGGAACCAACGCCGGGTTGGCCACCATCACGTTCCAGTCCGGCGGCCGGGTCTACCAGATCGTCGGTACGAGCATCGAGTCGTTCGGTGCCAAGGTGTCCGCCCGCCCACATCCGCTCGACCTGCGCGCCAGGGCCGCCCTGGTCGAGATCACCAACGCACTGCGTCCCACCACGGTCGCCAGCGGGTTGACCCTGCGGATCACCGGGACCGACGCCGGACTGTTCAGCAGCCAGGACACCGTGGGCATCACCCTGTTCCAGGACAACCGCCTGCTCCTGTCCGCCGACTGGACCGGCACGACGACCACCGACCTCCCGCTCAGCAGCGGAACGCTGTTGGTCCTGTAGCCCGGCCAAGCGGCGCTGGTGCCCGCGTGCACCAGCGCCGCTTGGCGCGCCCAACGCGGCCGCTGCGGTTAGGTTGCGTGGCATGAACCGGGTTGAAGGTACGGCCGAGCGGCACGTCAGTTGGCTTGAGCTGTTCTTCGATCTGGTTGTGGTGGTCGCGGTGGATCAGCTCGCGCACCTGCTGCACGGGGCCGGGCACGATGGTCCGGCCGGGCTGGCGATCGCCATGTTCTTCGCGATGTACCTCGCGATCTGGCTCGTGTGGACGACGTTCACGCTCTACTCCAACGTGCTCGCCGAGCGGGTGCGGCAGCCCGCGATGTTCCTGGGGATGGCCGGGATCGCCACCATGGCGGCAGCGGTGCCAGAGGTCATGGACGGGCGGTCCGGGGTGTTCGCGGCGGCCTACCTGGCCACCAGCGCGGTCGGGTCCGCGGCCTTCACCCGGTCCGGGCGAATTCTGCTGTCCTGGAACGCGGCGACCCGCAACGCCGGGCTGGTGCCTTGGCTGGTGGCGTTCTGGGTGCACGACCCCTGGTGGAAGCTCGCACTCTGGTCGCTCGGCCTCGGCATGACCCTGTGGTCGAGCATCGTCAGCGAGCGCCAGGACGGCGACAAGCTGCTCGCCTCGCTCAACGAGCGGCTGTCCCGACGAACCCGGCGGGACCGCGGCGACGAGCGGGCGGAGCCGGCCGCGCGGCCGACGCTGGTCGCGGCGAAGATCCACGGCGCACATCTGGACGAGCGGCTCGGCCTGTTCGTGATCATCGTGCTCGGTGAGGCGATGCTGCAACTGGTCGGCGCGGTCGCGGCGATCGAGGACTGGTGGCCGGGCGGCGGACACGGCGTCGTGCTGCTGCTCACCGCCGCCGCCGGCTTCTTCCTGCTGATCATGTTGTGGTGGCTCAACGTCCAATACGGGTTCGCCGAGGAGGCCCGGATCCCGCCCGGACTGGAGCTGCCCGCACACTTCGCCGCGATCGCCGCGATCACCACCATCGCCACCGGCCTCGGTACGGCGGCCAGCGCCTCGTCCGAACACCTCCCCGCCGCGACCGCCTGGCTCACCTGCGCCGGCGCGACCGCCTACCTGCTCGTGATCACGATGCTCACCCGCGACACCCGGCGCTGGGTGCTCAGCGCGGCCATGATCGCGCTGCCGCTGCTCACGGCGCCGTTCGCCGCGGTGCTCCCGGCCGCGGTCGTGGTGGCCGCGCTGCTCGTCGCCTCGGCCGCCCTCGGCTGGAACCTCAGGCGGCCCGGCACTCGGTGACATCGCGCCGTTCGATCGGTGGCGCTCAGAAGCCGTGCGGGCGACCGGCGTCGGGCTTGCTGTAGTCGCACACTCCGGTCGGGAAGATCTGCTTGAGCCGCTCCACCTCGGCCCGGCTCGGTCGCCACGACCCGTAGCCGCCGTGCGCGATCGCGGCCGCGATCGGCTGCAGCGCACACTTGTAGAGCTGCTCGTCGAACGGGCCGCCGGCGACCGTGCGCGAGGTGCCGTGGATCGGGAACCGCTGGGTGCACGGGCCGGCCTGGCCGGCGTCGAGGATCCCGCGCCAGGCGTCGTCGCCCCGGTAGAGCAGCGTGCCGTCGGTGCCGAAACAGCTGTCCACGGCCAGTGCCGGCTTCGTGCCGGCCGCGCCGCGCTCGGGGTGCGCCTTGAGGTTGCCGAGCCACTGGTCCATCACCGCGAGCGCCATCGGGGTCTGGTCGAAGGCCCGCGCCGGTCGGGCGTCGGTGAACCACACCACCTGGTTGGCCGCGCTGTGCTGCGCATCGATCATGCGCTGCCGGGAGGCGAAGGACTGCCGGGCGTTGTGCATGTCCAGTTCGGCGTCGAGGTAGTGCCGCCAGTCGATGACCGGGATGCTGATCCGACCGTCGAAGATCAGCCCGGAGCGGTAACCGGCCTGCATCGCCGGGATGCTGCCCTCGGTGCGCGGAGCCACCCCGTCCGGCCCGGGCGCGGTCATGTTCCTGGCACTCCAGACGTCCACATCGGACGGACATGCGGCGCTCACGAACGGGCACCCCTCCTGCACCATGTCCGGCTGCGGCTTCCACCCGCCGACGGCCGCGTTCAGGTCGAGGAACTCCGCGGGTGTGATGTCGTGCCGCAGCAAGGCTTGCAGGCCGTACTGCACACCGACGTTGTCCCAGGTGGACCGGGCGAAGCCGGTCTCCTGGTCGCGGCCGTAGACGTTGACCGCGTCGTTCCAGTGCGTCCACTCGACCGCGGCCTGCTGTTGCGGGGTGATGCCCGGTGCGGTGCCGAACTTCGGGTTGAGCGCGAGCGGGGACAGGCCCCGCCAGCCCTTGACGCACTCGGTCGAACCGGGTGCGGCCAGCCATGGCGTCAGCGGCTGGTACTGGTTCACCACCGTGTCCGAAGAGGACATACCTTCGAGCAGCGAACGGTTGGTCCAGGTGCGCCATCTCGAGCTCGGGTCCGCCCGCACCTTGAGGTCCATCCAGCGCTCGAGCAGTTCGCAGTCCCCGACGTGGATGGTCTGGGTGACCATGTCCGGGTAGGAGTACTGGGGCACCGCGCCATCGAGTAGGCCCGGGTGGTTCTGCCCGTACACGTACTGCTGGATGCCGCCGCCGGAGCCGCCGAGTCCGACCGTGTACTCGGGATCGGCGTACTCGGTCACGAACCGGGACTTGACCATCAGCGCGGTCTCACCGCCGAGCACCAGGTTGTAGTGCGTGTTCGTCTTGGTGCCGGTGGACCAGGCGATCGCGTAGCCCTGCCCGAGGCCGTAGCTGTAGCGGGACTCGCTCTGGTTGTTGGAGCCCTGGTAGTGGCCGATCGCCACCCCACCGCCGAAGTAGTAGATGAGCTTGCGGTTCCAGTGCGGCAGCGTGGCGGGTCCGGTGGCCTCCGGGTCGAGTACGGCGATCGAGTAGATGAACCGGTTGATCGTGCCGCGCTCCCAGCGGATCACGAAGTCCACCGTGGCGCCGTCGCTGGTCGTGGTCTGGCTCAGGTCGGCCGGGCGCGGCGCGGTCCGGTCGTAGGGCCGCCAGGCGCCGCTGGTGGTCAGGTAGTAGTAATCCACCCGGGTGGCCAGTGAGCAGTCGCTGTCCAGGAACGGCCCGGTGAGGTCGAAGCCGGCCAGGTGCGCCGGGGTGGAACAGAAGAAGTCGGGCTGCCGCGGGCCGGAGAACATCGGCCCGGTGACCGGATGGTTGACCAGCCGCAGCGCCGCCCGGTCGTCCCGGCCGCGGTGCGGCACCCGCGCCTGCACCGTGCTCGGGCCGAGCGGCAGGTCGCGGAGCACCCCCTCGAGCGCGTGCGAGGCCCGGTCGTCACGGACGAAGGCGGCGCTGACGTCGGTACCGTTCACCGCGACCCGGGTCGCGGCGAGCGGCACCGATGGCGGGACCACCACCCGGATCCGCGCCGCTCCGCCGCTGACGTACCGGGCGGGGCCGGACAGGATCTCCAGCCGAAGCTCACCTCGCGAACCGAACGAGTCGGTCTCGTCCCCAGCCGCCGCGGTGCACGTGGCGCCGAGCAGGGTGGCGGCGACCATGGCCACGACGACGGTGAGACGGCGAGCCATGCGGGCCTCCTGGACCTCGGTGTCCAACGCCAAGCCGGTTCCCGTCACCATGCCCGCCGCGGGCCGGCACCGTCAACGGCCAAACCGCCGCCGCCCATGGCGTAGGCGGCACGGACCGAAACCGCTCCTCGTCGTCGCTTCCGCGTCCCAGACGCACCCGGTTGCACACCTCGCTCGGCCGGGCGGTTGCACGATGTTCGGAGAATCCGGCCGGCCGGCGTGACATTCGCCCGGCGCGCTGCGACTAAGTTGCTCGGGAACGTGTGTTGGGCGTGGAACGGGACGACCTGAGATGGACAGCGGCATGGACGTCGGCATGGACGTCGGCATGGATGTCGGCATTGTGGGGGCGGGGCCGCGCGGGCTCTCGGTGCTCGAGCGGCTGCTGGCCATCGCCGGGGACCGCGCGGCCGGGTCGCTGCGGGTGCGGCTGATCGACCGGCATGTGCGGGACGGCAGCGCGGTGTGGCGCACCAGCCAGGCCCGCGACCTGCTGATGAACACGGTCGCCTCGCAGATCACCATGTTCGCCGACGAGTCGGTGGACTGCGCGGGGCCGGTCGTGCCCGGGCCGAGCCTGTTCGACTGGGCCCGGTTCCTGGCCCAGTTCGACTCCTTCGACGACGACGTGCCGGAGTGGGTGCGCCACGAGGGGGCCCGCCTCGGCCCGGACGACTACC
Source organism: Labedaea sp. (assembly GCA_045806965.1). Taxonomy (GTDB): domain Bacteria; phylum Actinomycetota; class Actinomycetes; order Mycobacteriales; family Pseudonocardiaceae; genus DASYTH01. The sequence continues at coordinate 79,419 of JBJMIG010000033.1, forward strand.
CGACCCGCGCCTTCTACGGGCACTACCTCCAGTGGGTGCTGCGCCACCTGCTGCGCACCGCGCCCGCGCACATCGAGGTGACGCTGTATCCGGTGTACGCCACCGGGCTCTCCGACGGGCCGGACGGGCGACAGGAGTTGACCCTCTCCGACGGCACCGCGCTGTCCGGGCTGGACGCGGTCGTGCTCACCCAGGGCCATCTGCCGTCGAAGATCGTCGGAGTCGATGCGGAGTTGGCCGGCTTCGCCGCGGCCTCGGGGCTGCGCTACGTGCCGCCGGTCAACCCGGCCGAGGTGAGCCTGGACTCGGTCCGGCCCGGCGCCGCGGTCATCGTGCGCGGCATGGGCCTGAACTTCTTCGACTACATGGCGTTGCTGACCATCGGCAGGGGCGGCGGGTTCACCAGGAACCTCGACGACCGGCTGGTGTACCACCCCTCCGGCCGCGAGCCCCTGATCGTCACCGGCTCCCGGCGCGGGGTTCCGTACCACGCCAGGGGCGAGAACCAGAAGGGTCCGTTCGGCCGTTACGGGCTGTCCTTCCTCACCCCGCAGGTGATCACCGAGCTGCGCGCGCAGGCGGACGCCGGCAACGCGGTGGACTTCCGCGACCGGGTCTGGCCGATGATCGACCGGGACGTGCGCGCGGTCTACTACGCCCGGCTGATCTCGGCGCGGTCCGGGGAGCGGCACGGCAAGGCGTTCATGCACCGCTACCGGTCGCTGTGGGCGGGCCGGCCGTTCCCGGTGCCGGACGGGGATCCGCTTGGCATGGCCGAGACCGGCGCGGAGCGCGACCTTCTCGCCGGGTTCGACATCGGCCCGGACGAGCGCTGGGACTGGCACGCCATCGGGGCGCCCTACGGCGACCGGGAGTTCGCCGACGGGGACGCTTATCACGACTGGCTGATCGGCTATCTCGCCGGCGACGTGCGGGAGGCGAAGCGGGGCAACGTGCGCAGCCCGGTCAAGGCCGCGCTGGACATCATGCGCGACCTGCGCAACGAGATCCGGCTCGTGGTCGATCACGGCGGGATCACCGGCGAGTCCTACCGGCGCGATCTACAGGGCTGGTACACGCCGCTCAACGCGTTCGTCTCGATCGGCCCGCCGGTGCGGCGCATCGAGGAGCTCATCGCGCTGATCGAGGCCGGTGTGGTGACGGTGCTCGGTCCGGGCATGTCGGTGGACCCACTGGCCGACGGTTCCGGCTTCCTCGCCCGGTCCAGCCGGGTACCGCGGCCGGTGCACCATGCGGACACGCTGATCGAGGCCCGGATGCCCGACCCGGACATCCGCATCACCACCGACCCGCTGATCAGCGGTCTGCTCGCCTGCGGCGAGTGCGCGCTGCATCGGATCGCGCTGCGCGGCGGCGGTTTCTACCAGACCGGCGGGCTCGCGGTGACCCCGCGGCCATACAACCTGCTCGACGCCAACCGCACCGCACACCCGCGCCGGTTCGCCTTCGGGGTACCCACCGAAACCGTGCACTGGGTAACCGCCGCCGGCATCCGGCCGGGGGTCAACTCGGTCATTCTGGCCGACGCCGACGCGGTCGCCATGGCCAGCCTCGGCGTCGCCGCCGAACGGCCGGGAAAGCCCGCGCACGCGGAGAACTAAGGCCCTATCCGGCCGGCAGGAAATGACGTAAGAATGGGCGCCCAATCGTGAGGAGCACCATGACGTCACTCGATTCGCCGGCCTTGCCGAGAACGCCGGAAGAGCTCGGCGAACTCCTCCGGAAGATCCAACTTCTTGGCAACGACACCGATCGCGCCAAGCTCACCGACGAAAATGTCAAGAAATGGGACGGCGATACGCCGGTTTCCTTGCAGGTCATCAAGTCCGGCACGGTCGAACTGACAAAACAGTGGACAAAATGGGCCCGAACCATCGGTGGCGGCGCCGCCGCACTGTCCGTTGTCGCCGGCGCCATCGGCGGTTTCGTGCGTGGTCTCGAGGTGCCCGGCCCGGTGGTCTGCGCGCTGATCGCCACGGGCGGCGCACTGGCCGTGGCAATCGTGGTGAGTATCGCCGTGATCGTCAGTGCCGACCTGCGGGCCAGGGCCATCGCGACGGTGGCGCGCACCGAGGGCAGAGCCGGTGTCACCGCGGCATTCCTTGGCAGCCGGCTCCCGGTCGCCGACGCCTTCGCCGGCACCGCACCGAAATCGGCGGACAATGGTGCGACCGACGCCGCCGAATCAGCGCTGCTGCTCGCCATCGCCAGCCCGTGGACCGTCTGGGTCAACACCAAGGAACACCCCGGTTCCTCCGCCGCGATCATCGGCGTCAACGGCACCACAAGAGGCCTGCGATTCATCACCGCCAACGACGTGTTGAGCATCGACGAGATCGCGGCCTGGTCGACGAGAAGCTGATCCTCAGCGCAGCAGCGCGCCCAGTCTGGTGATCCCCTCGGTGAGCCGCTCGTCCGGGAGGCCGGAGAAGCTCAGCCGGGCGTGGTTGGCCTCCGGGGCGGCGGGAAAGAACGTGGCCCCTGGGACGTAGGCGACCTTCGCCTTGGGCAACGCCTCGTCGCGCATGAACGCGGCGGTGTCGAACCCGTCGGGAAAGGTGAGCCAGGTGAACAGCCCGCCCCGCGGCGTGGTGTGCCGGACGGTGGCGGGAAAGGTCGCGGCGAGCGCCCGCAGGATCAGGTCGCGCTTGCGCCGGTAGGCGGCGCGGGCCACCTCGATGTGCGCGTCGATGTCGTACTTGTCCAGGTAGGCCGAGGTGGCCGCCATGTTCAGGGTGCCGCACTGGGTGTCCGCGGCGAGCTTGAGCAGTTCGAGCTTCTCAAGCACCTCGCGGCTCGCCACGGCCCAGCCCAGCCGCATCCCGGGCGCAAGGATCTTGGAGAAGCTGCCGAGGTGCAGCACCCGGCCCTCGGTGTCCAGGCTTTTGAGGGTGGGCAGCGGGGCGCCGTCGTAGCGCAGCTCGCGGTACGGCGTGTCCTCCACGACCAGCAGGTCGTATCGGTTGGCCAGCTCGATGAGCCGGTGCCGGCGAGTCAGGCTCATGGTGATCCCGGTCGGGTTCTGGAAGTCCGGCACGGTGTAGATCAGCTTGGCCCGTTGCGCACCGGCCAGGACGTGCTCGAGGTGGTCGGTGTCCATGCCGTCGCCGTCGATGCGCACCGGCGCGTAGCCGGGCTCGAACGGGTTGAACGCGATCAGCGCCCCGAGGAACGTGGGATTCTCGGTGATCACGGTGTCGCCCGGGTCGAGCACCAGCTTGGCCGCCAGGTCGAGGCCCTGCTGGCCGCCCTGGATGATCAGCACGTCGTCCGCGCCGCAGACCAGCCCGTCCCGGGTGAGCCGGGCCGCGATCTGCTCGCGCAGCACCGGAAGTCCGTTGGACGGGCAGTACTGGAGGTTCACCGGGTCACCGGCGAGCAGTTCGTCGAACACCTCGTGCAGGTCGGCCATCGGGAACAGCGCGGGGTCCGGATACCCGCCGCCGAAGGAGATGATCTCGGGGTCCGCGCCGTGCCGGAGCAGGTCCCGGATCGCGGAGGGGGCCACCAGACTCATCCGGCTCGCATACCCCAGATTCATGTGCCCTCCTCGCAATCGGATGGCAACAGCCATCTTGCGGCTTACGTTTGCCAGCCTATGATGGGTGGCCGATGGCTCAACTGACAAGCGATTCCCACGATGGGAGTGGGTTGCCCGTGCCGGTTCCGCCCCGTCTCGATCAGACGGACGTGGCGATCCTGAAGTACCTGGCCGACGACGCCAGGCTGTCCCAGCGCGCGATCGCCAGGGCGATCGGAATGTCCCCGCCGGCCGTCGCGGACCGGATCAACCGGCTGGAGGCGGTCGGGGTGATCGAGGGCTACCGCGCGCAGCTCAACTACGACTTGCTCGGCCGCACCCTGACCGTGGTCGTCGGCATCTCCTCCGAGCGCAGCCACGGGCAGCGTGAGCTGGCGCAACAGGTTCTCAAGATCCCCGAGGTGGAGCGGGTCGACCTGGTGACCGGCACGGTGGACCTCCAGGTTCGGCTGCGGGTGCGCGACCAGGCCCACCTCAACGAGGTCTACTTCGACAAAGTGCTCACCCTGCCCGGCATCCGGCACACCGAGACCGCACTGGTGCTCTACGGCTTCACTCCGGACAACTTCGCCGAGCGCGTTCTGACCCACCTGATCACACCCACCCAGGAGGAGCGATGACCAGCACCGACGGCGTCCCGCACTTCAGCACCGAAGCCAAGGGCACGCCGACCGCGCCAGGCCGGTTCGTGAAGGTCGGCGACGTGGAGCCGATCGAGTTCGTCGAGGGCCTCGAGTTCCGCGCCGTGCTCGGCGAGGACGCGATGGCCAACTTCGTGACGTTCGCGCCGAACACCACCGCGCCGCTGCACGTACACGAGGAGGAGCAGATCACCATCGTGCTCGACGGCGAGTTCGAGTTCACCCTCGACGGCGAGACCCGCACCATGCGCGCGGGCGACGTCGCGGTCATCCCGCCCTGGGTTCCGCACGGTGCGCACACGGTGGACAGCACCTGCTACGAGATCGACGTGTTCACCCCGCCGCGCCGCTCGCTGCTCGAGCACGCCCGCAAGCAGGTCCCCAACCAGCAGGACTGACGTGTACGCGATCCAGGTGTCCCGGTTCGGCGCCGAGGACGTGCTCGACTACACCGAGCTGCCGGTGCCAGAGCCGGCCGAGGGCCAGGTCCGGATTCGGCTGCACGCGGCCGGCGTCAACCCGGCCGACACCTACATCCGCACCGGGCAGTACGCGTTCTTCCGACCGGAGCCGCCCTACACGCCGGGGTTCGACGGCGCGGGCGTGGTCGACGCGGTCGGTGCCGGCGTGACCTCGGCGGCGCCGGGCGACCGGGTCTTCGTCAGTGCGCTCGGCACGCCGGGGTTCTCCGGTGCCTACGCGGAGTTCGCCGTCGCCGCCGGGTCCGACGTGCATCCGCTGCCGGCGGAGTTGTCCTACGCGCAGGGCGCGGCCGTCGGCGTTCCCGGCGCGACGGCCTGGCGGGCGCTGTTCCAGAAGGGCGGGCTGACCGCGGGCGAGACCGTGCTGATCCACGGTGCGAGCGGCGGGGTCGGCATCCCGGCCACCCAACTGGCCCGCGACGCCGGGGCGATCGTGATCGGCACCGCGGGCACCCCGGCCGGCACCGACCTGGTCCGCGCCGCCGGCGCCCACCACGTCCTGAACCACCGCGCGGCCGGTTACCTCGACGACGTCGCCCGGATCACCCGAGGCGAAGGCGTCTCCGTGATCATCGAGATGCTCGCCGACGTCAACCTGGCCCGCGACTTCGAGGTGCTGGCGATGCGCGGGCGGGTGGTGATCGTCGGCAGCCGGGGCACGCTCGACTTCACGCCCCGGCTCACCATGCGCACCGAGGCGACCGTGTTCGGCACCGCGCTGTGGAACGCCACCCCGGCCGAGAACGCGGCCGCGCTCGCCGGGGTCTCGGCCAAGCTCCGCAGCGGCACCCTCGCCCCCGTCGTCGGGGTGGAACTCCCGCTCCGCGAGGCCGCCGAGGCGCACCGCCGGATTCTCGGCTCCGGCGCGCTCGGCAAGCTCGTCCTCATTCCCTGAGGGTCGGAGCGGCCAACGTGGGGTCGCCGCGATCCGCGGATAACCGGCTGCGTCCGCCCAGCCTGGTGAGCAGATCCTCCTGGCGCCGCCGAACGGGCGGCACGACCTGACCGGGCTGCGTGCCGGCGAGGAAGTCCGCCAGGAAGCGCGCGACCGCCTGCGGCGCGGGCAGCAGGTCGCCGTCGAGGTAGCACAGCGGGATCAGGTCCACTCCGGAATGCACCTCGAGACCGGCGGCCCAGCCGTTCTCCTCGTGCCACCACAGCGCGAGGTCCTGGTTCGGGAACAGTGGCAGCCGGCCGTCCACCGGAAGGTAGGCGCACATCGGCCGGTCCGGCTCGACGACGGACGAGTCCGGGCCGAGCCCGCATGCCTCGGCAACGTCACGGACATAACGCCGCAAACCCTGCGCGGCGAATCCGTCGAACTCCAGGTCCATGCGCCAGCACCTCCGCTCGCCCGCTCCCCGATCGGGAACTCGTGACCAGCGCCGGCTGCTTGACGCCATCCGGTACTACCCCGCCGGACCACCGGGCAAACACGGACCACCCAAAGTTCACACCTTTCCGACGCCGACACCCGCCCGTACCAGCGCCGGCACAGTGGTCGGATTGTCCACCGAGTATGGGTAGAAGGTACGAGGCTCGGTGACGGTGCCCGCGACCTCGCAACCACCCGAGCCGGTGAAGACGTTGTTGCGTTGCACCAGCCGCCCCGGACCGGAGTCGGCGTAACCGCTGGCCGAGTAGCACGGGAAGGCGACGCTTTCGAAGTAGTTGCCCTCAACCAGAACTCCGGCGTTCATCGTGGACGCCACGCCGTAGAGGGTGTTGGCCCGGAAGTAGTTGTTGTACACGTGCACGGGCTCGCCGAACCGGACGCGTGGGTGCCGTTGGGTTGAGCCGTCGAAGAAGTTGTGGTGGATGGTGACCTTGAGGTGGCCCGTGTCCTCGGCCGCGTTGCCGTCGGAGTGGCCGATCAGCATGGTCTTGTCGGTGCCGTGGAACCAGTTCCAGGACACGGTCACGTACTCGGCACCGCGGACGATGTCCACGGAGCCGTCCAGGGCACCGGAGAACTCGTTGTGGTCGATCCAGATGTGATGGGAGTTCTGGCCGACGTTGACCGAGTCGTCGTCCGCGTTGGTGAACCGGATGTTGCGGACGATCACGTTGAACGAGCGGTGGAAGTCCAGGCCGCCGCCGGTGATCTCCGCCGTCGTGCCCAAACCGACGACGGTCTTGTTGGGCCGCACGCCCTGCTTGCTCTCGATCGAGATCCGCCCCTGCACCTGGATGATCAGCGGGCCGACCGTGTCGATGGCGCGGAGCAGTTGGTCGGTCGTGGCAACGGTCACCACCGCGCCGCCCGCGCCACCGGTGGTTCCGTTCTGGCCCAACGCGTTCACGCTGGCGAAGCCGTCCGGCGCGCTCGCCGCCGCGGCACCGACGGCCGCCTCGGCCGGGGCGACGGTGGCCGGCGTACCGACCCTGCCGGCCCCGACCCCGGACCGCACGATCGACGGCACGTCGGCCGGGTTGTCGAGGGTGTAGGCGTAGAAGGTGCGGGGCTCGGTCACCGTTCCGGCGGTCTGCGGCGCACCGGAGTTCTGATAGATGTTGTTGCGCTCCACCAACCTGCCCGGACCGCTCTTCTCGAAGCCGATGAAGGTGGGATGCGCGACGTTCTGGAAGTAGTTCCCCTCAAGCACAACGCCGGCGTTCATGGTGGACGCGACACCGTACAGGCTGTTGTTGAGGTAGTAATTGTTGAACACATGCACCGGGTCGCCGAACCGCACGCGCGGGTGGCGCTGGTCGGTGCCGTCAAAGAAGTTGTGGTGGTAGGTCACCCGCAGATGCCCGACATCCTGGGTGAACGTGTCCGAATGCCCGAGCAGCGCGGTCTTGCTGTGCTCGTGGAAGTGGTTCCAGGACACGGTGACGAAGTCCGACTGCCGCTTGATGTCCAGTAGGCCGTCGAAGCCGTTCGAGAAGTCGTTGTGATCGATCCAGACGTGATGCGCGGCGTTCGTCACGCTGACCGAGTCGTCGGAGGCGTTGCTGAACCTCAGGTTGCGCACGATCACGTTGTTGCCGGGCCCGGTGGTCGAGCCCATCTGTAGGCCACCGCCCGAGATCTCCGCGGTGGCGCCGACCCCGATGATGCTCTTGTTCGCCACCACCGTGATCATGTCATCGAACGTGATGCGGCCGGAGACCAGAATGGTGTACGGCGTGTTCAGTCCGGCGAAGTGCGCGAGGTCGGTCGCGTTGGTCACGGTTACCGTCGGACCCGCGGTGCCGCCGGTCGTCCCGTTCTGGCCGAGCGCGTTCACCGCGGCGAATCCCACCGGGGCGTCCGCCACGGACAGGGCCGGCTCGATCGGGGCCTGACCGGCGGCGGCCTGGACGGGCACCGCGACGGTCAGTGCGGCGACAGCGGTGAGCAGCCGACGTACCCGGGCTGATGTAGATGGCATGTCGCCACTGTCGCCGCGACGACGTGCACGATGCCGGCCACCTCGTGGACGATTCCGGCCAGGGCCAGCAAAGTCCACACGGCGTCCCCGATAGTCCACCTGCCTGTCCATACTCTGCACCCGACAGGTGACTTCTGTGTCCACAGAGGACTGCCGGGAGGCTCCCCCATGTCCGAAACAACAAACAATGGCCGTACGATCGGCCGCCGCGGCACGGTGACCGCGATCCTCGCGGCGATCGGCGCCGTGGTGTTCGCGCTGTTCGTCGTCGCCGCTCCGGCCGCCAGGGCCGAGACGTTGTTCAGCGACAACTTCGAGGACGGCAACCTGGACGGCTGGGCCCGTTCGGGCGGCAGCTGGTCGGTGGTTACCGACGGGACCAGGGCGGCCAGGCAGAGCAGCACCAGCAGTGACGCCAGAATGCTTGCCGGACAGGCGAGCTGGACCGACTACGCGGTGCAGGCCCGAGCGAAGGCGTTGTCCTTCAACGGATCGGACCGGTTCATCGCGGTGCTGGCCCGAGCGCAGAGCTCGACCAGCTACTACTACCTGACCCTGCGCAACAGCAACACGGTCCAGCTCAAGAAGTTGGTCGGCGGTTCGTCCACGACCCTGTTCTCGGCGTCCTTCTCGGTCACCACCGGCACGTTCTACACACTGCGGCTCGAGGTGTCGGCCAGCACGCTGCGCGGATTCGTGAACGGCAGCCTGGTCGGTAGCGCCACCGACACCCAGTTCGCCGCCGGGCGGGCCGGTTTGGCCACCTTCAACGCCGGCGCCGTCTTCGACGACGTGCTCGTCGACACGCTGACCGTGACCCCGCCAACCAGTTCGACAACCACGTCGACCACGAACCCACCGCCGCCACCGCCGCCACCGGGTGGGCTGATCGGTTACGCCACGATCAACGCGCTCGGGCAGAACGGCACCACCGGCGGCGCGGGTGGTCCCACCGTCACCGTGACCACCTCGGCCGCCCTGATCAGCGAGATCGCCGCGGCCGGGCCGAGGACCATCCAGGTGCAGGGCCTGATCACCGTGGCCGCCGGCATGTACGACGTGGCATCGGACAAGACGATCGTCGGGCTGGGATCGGGTTCCGGCATCAGCGGCGGCGGGCTGAACGTCGGGCTCGCGATCGACGACAACATCACGGCACCGCCGGCCAACGCGGTGCACAACGTGATCATCCGAAACCTGATCTTCACCAACGCCAGCGACGACTCGGTCAACGTGCAGATGTTCAGCCACCACGTGTGGATCGACCACAACGAGTTCCGGCCGGCCTTCGACGGTTCAGTGGACATCAAGCGCGGCTCGGACTTCGCCACGGTGTCCTGGAACCACTTCGTCGGCACCAACAAGACGATGTTGCTCGGCCGCGACGACGGCGACACCGCGCAGGACAGCGGCCGGCTGCACGTGACCTACCACGACAACTGGTTCGACAACACCACCCAGCGCAACCCGCGCACCCGGTTCGGCAACGTGGTGCACGTGCTGAACAACTACTACGCCGCGGTCGACGACTACGGGGTCGCGTCCACCATGCAGAGCGCGGTGCTCGTCGAGGGCAACTCCTTCGAGGACACCGAGTCTCCCTGCGAGCTCGGCCAGGCCAGCTCCCCGGCCGGCGCGCTGCGCGCGGTGAACAATGTGTTCGTCAACTCCGGCACCTGCGCCACCGGCGGCACCGTCGGCGGCGTGCCCTACTCCTACACCGCGCAAAACCCTGACAACGTCAAGGCGTTGGTCACCGCGGGTGCCGGCGTGGGCCGAATCTAGGCATCGCTCAGGGGTTGTTCTGGGCGCTTACCGAGATGGTTTTGGAGACGTTCTTGTTCCCGGCCGGCCAGACGGTGTAGGTGTGCGTCGTCTTGCCCTCGGTGTCGGCGCACGGGAACGCCAGGGAGAGTTGACCGGCGGCCTCATAGGAGCCGTAGGCCCCGTAGACCTTCGGGTTGTCGACGGCGACCGCGGCACCGGAGGCGCCGGTCACCTTCCACTGGATGATCACATCGGTGCCGGGCGCGGAGAAGGGCGCGTCGGGAGTGCCCCGCACCGGACAGGTCGGTTGGCGCGCCACGGACAGGCTCACCGATGGCGCCGCTGGGCCGGACACCGCGCCGGACACCGGGCCGGCCGATCGGGGGTCCGGAGGCCGGGTGGTAGGAGCCGCGCTGGTCTTCCCGGTGGCCGGGGTCGTCGGCACGGCGGTGCTTGGCGGGGTGGTCGCGCTCGACCCGGCACTGGTGTTGTTCACGCCGATCCGGGCGCTGGACTCGGCCGTGCCATCGCAGGCTCCGATCCCGATCAGCAGGGCGAGCCCGACCAACCCGCGCAGCATTCCCGTCCCCATGCCCCAACCACCTCATCCTGTCCGTCCTGCCCTGACTTCTCGAAGCCGACGCACGATCGTGACGGGGATGGGACGCACGCCACACCGAACCAGCGGCCCGGTGCCGCGAGTCTCGCCCTCGGGCAACTGAGTTCCGCGCTCAGGCAACTGAGTTCCGCGTTCCAGCAGGTGCGGCCGGCGCCCACGCGCCGGGTGCTGCCCATCTTTTGCGCCGGCGCTGCCCATGTTTGGCCGGTGCGGTCGCGCCGAACGGTTGCCGCGCGATGGGGTGGACATGAGGATCGTCTTCGCCAGCCCGCCCGCCTACGGACATCTCTACCCGCTGCTGCCGCTGGCCCTCGCCGCCGTCGAGGCCGGGCACGAGGTGACGGTCGCGACCGGCGCACCGTTCCTGGACCGGCTGCCGGTGCCGACCGTGCCGTTGCTGCCCGCCGAGAGCACCATGCCCGCGTTGCGGGAGCTCACCCGGCACAACCATCCGGAGCTGGACACCTCGACGATCGACGGGATCATCGAGTTCGGCGGGCGGATGTTCGGCCATACCCTGCCGAGGGCGGTGGTTCCCGTGTTGCTGGACGTGCTCACCCGCGTGCGACCGGATCTGGTGGTCTACGAGTGCAACAACGTCGGCGCGGCGATCGCGGCCGACCTGCTCGGCATCCGCGCGGTCGCGTTCGGGGTCGGCGCGGCCACGGAGGTCTTTCAGGACTGGCACCGCATCGCGGTCGAGGACCAGCGGGACCGGTGGGCCAGCGGCCGGCCCGGCGACCTCGCGTCCTACCCCGGCGGTTACCTGGACCCGGTGCCCCGGTCGCTGTACCGCGACTGGCCGCTGCCGCCGCCCAACCGGCTCCCGGTGCGTCCGGTCTCCTGGTCGGAGCCGGCGCCGCTGCCGGCCATCCTTTCCGGCCCGGCGCGACGGCCTCGGGTGTACGTGACGCTCGGCACGGTCGCCTACGGCGCGGTGGACGTGCTGCGCCGGGCGGTGACCGAGACCGCGGCGCACGACGTCGACGTGCTCGTGGCGGTCGGGCCGGACGGCGATCCGGCCGCGCTCGGCGAGCTTCCGCGGAATGTGTACCTGGCCCGGTTCGTGCCCCAGGCCGAGGTCTTGCGGCGGGTGCACCTGGTCGTGCACCACGGCGGCGCCGGCACCATGCTCGGCGCCCTGGCCAGTGCCGTGCCGCAGTTCGTCCTGCCGCAGGGGGCCGACCAACCGCTCAACGCCACCCTGGTCGAAAGGGCAGGAGCGGGTAGCGCGCTGCGGGGCGACGCGCTGGTCCCTGGCGCGATCGCCGCCACCGTAGCGACACTGTTGCAGGACGGTCCGCAACGCGTTGTCGCCAAACAGTTCGCCACCGAGATAGCCGCGCTTCCGACGCCGGCGGAAGTGATCCCCGCACTCACCCGGTAGCCGCCGCCGGCGGCCAGTGTCCGGTTAGGACGCTCGATAGTCCGCGGCCGGCCCGCCGTCCTTGACGCCTTCCTTCGCCCGCAGTCCGAGCATGTCGAGCAGCATGGCGCACTCGGTCGGATCAGTGGCGGCGGCGGCCACCGTTCGAACCGCGCGGGCCCGCTCGTCGCACAGCGCCTGCCAATCCCGCGCGGGGCGGCCAGACTCGGGCGACATGTCCACTTCGTGGAAGCTAATAGATCCCACGGTTCCTCCCGGCAGTTGTCCGCCGGTGCGGTACGCGCGGTCGACCTCGCCGATACGCGGCGCTTCCGCACCAACATGTGCTGTGACTCGTCACGCCGGCTTCTTGACGCGGTAACAGGCGTACCCGGCACCGCACGAACAAATCGTCCTCGAGCCGGGAATCGTGGTTTGGGTCCGCGCGACCCCGGGCACACAGATTTCGTTGCCCGGCCCGCATGCAGGGGCGGACCGGGCCGTTGCGGACCGGGCTGCTGGTTGCGCCCTCGCGGCCAGCGGCCCGGCCGTCACCGCTTCGCGTCCATGTCGCGTCACTGGGCCTCGTCGAGTGAGCCGTACAGCCTCCGGTTGATCGCCCGAATCGCGGCCCGGTACGGCCAGCCAGCGGGTCCGGCGCTGGCGAGTGCGGCGCGCGCGGCATTGGCGCCGGGTGCGCCGTGCACACCCCCGCCGGGATGGGCCGAGGCACTGGCCAGGAAGAGCCGCTCGACCGGGGTGTCCGCGCGCCCGGTGCCCGGCACCGGCCGAAAGATGAGCTGCTGATGGATGGCCGCCGTGCCGGCATTGATCGCGCCGTCCACCAGGCTCGGGTTGCGCCGCTCCAACTCGGCCGGACCCGCGACCGCGCGGGCCAGGATGCGGCTGGTGAACCCCGGCGCGTGCCGCTCGATCGTGCGCTCGATGAGATCTGCCTGCCGGCGCAGGCGGTCGGTGTCCCAGCGCAGCCCGCGCGGCACGTGGGTGTAGGCCCAGACTGCTTCGGTGCCGGACGGCGAGCGGCTCGGGTCCGCCGTGGTCATCTGCCCGAGCAGCAGAAACGGGGAACTGGGCACTCGCCCGCAGGCCAGATCGGTGCTGATGCCGGCCAACCCGTCCAGGTCCGCACCCAGGTGCACGGTGCCGGCACCGGCCAGTTCCGCGACCGACCACGGCACCGGCCCGGACAGCGCCCAGTCCACCTTCACCGTCGCGTCGTCCCACTCGAAATGGTCCACATCGGACCGGAATCGGGCCGGAAGGTGCCCGGATGCGACCAGGTCGCGGTAGAGAACCGGCGCCGGCACATCGGCAAGCACGGCCCGGCGGGCCCGCACCAGCTCACCCGAGGCGCCCCGCACGCCTACCGCGCGGCCACTCGCGACCAGCACCGAGGACACCGGCCAGCCGCACTCCACCCGCCCACCGGCCGCGCGCAGGCGCCTGACCAGGGCTTCGGTGATCCGTCCTGCGCCGCCCTCGGGCACCGGAAAGCCCAGATCCTGACCGACCATGGTCAGTAGCCAGCCGAATATCCCGCTGCCCGCTTGATCCGGTCCGAGGTCGGTGTGCAAGGCGTTGCCGGCCAACAGGATCCGGGCGCCCTCGCCGGCGAAGAGCTCCTGTCCCAGCCGGCGCACCGGCAACGTGATGAACCTGGCCAGCCGCAACAGTTCGGCCGTTCCCAACCGGCGGCCCAACCGCCCGGCGGCCCGCACCGGCGGGAACGGCCGCAGGATCGCCGCCAGCACCACGCTCCCGATCGCCTGCCAGCGCTCACATTCGGCCAGCCAGCGCGCCGCGTCCGTGGCCGCGAAGCTGGCCACAGAGCCGGCCGTACGCTCCCGGTCCCGGGAGATCAGCACGTGCCGGCCATCCGGAAAGGCATGTCCGAGCACCGCGGGAGCGTGCCGCCAACGCAATCCGTGGCGGTCCAGTGCCAGATCGGCCAGCACCGGGGACGCGGCCGCGAGAGGGTAGAAGGCGCTGCACAGATCGTTGTGGAAGCCGGGCGCGGTGAGCTCGGCGGTGCGCACCGCGCCTCCTGGCGCGTCGGCCGCCTCAAGCACGATCACCGACCAGCCCGCGTCGGCCAACAGATTGGCCGCGACCAGGCCGTTGTGGCCGGCGCCGATCACCACCGCGTCGGCGGCCTCGGCGCCAGGCCCCACCGCGACCGGCCCCGGCCCGCTGTCCACGACGCAAACATAACCGTGCTGCCGGCGACCAAACCAGCAGCTACGGAGGGGCTGGATGTGCCGGAGCCCACCACCACGCAGGTTTCGGTGTGCGCGTCGCGTGCAATTCCGTTGTAATGGGTGCCGAGCAACTGATCGCCGGGCGCTACCGGCTCGTGCGGCAGGTGGGCAGCGGCGGTATGGGTGTGGTGTGGCAGGCCTACGACGAGCGCCTGCACCGCAAGGTCGCGGTGAAGCAGTTGTTGATGCCCGCCGAGCTGACCGGGCCGCAGACCGCCCAGGCTCGTCGGCTGGCGATGCGCGAGGGTCGGATCGCGGCCAAGTTACAGCACCCGCAGGCAATCGCCGTGTACGACGTGCTCGACGACGACGGGCAGTCCTACCTGATCATGGAGTACCTGCCCTCGACCAGTCTGGCCCAGGTACTGGCGGAGCGGGGGCCGCTGCCGCCCCGCGAGGTGGCCGCCATCGGCGCCCAACTGGCCGATGCGTTGGCCGCCGCACACGCGGCGGGTGTGGTGCACCGCGACGTCAAGCCCGGCAACGTGTTGCTCGGCCCGGACGGGACCGTGAAGATCACGGACTTCGGCATCTCCCGCGCGGTCGAGGACGTGACAGCCACCGCGACGGGCCTCATCGCCGGAACTCCGGCCTACCTGTCCCCCGAGGTCGCGCAGGGTCAGCCCGCGACCTACCAGTCCGACGTGTTCTCCTTGGGCGCCACGCTGTACGCCGCGGTCGAGGGCAAACCTCCCGCCGGAACGGCCGACAATGCGATGGCCGTGCTGTACCGCGCGGCATCAGGAGACCTTGACCCGCCGACCAGAGCGGGGCCGATCACCGACCTGCTGGTCGAGATGCTGAGCCCGGGCCCGGCGCGGCGCCCGTCCATGGCCGCCGTCCGGGACCGGCTCGAGCGCATCGCCGACCCCCCGGCCGAGCCGCCGCCCGCGCCGGTCGCACCCGCGGTGCCGGCCGAGCCGGTCGCACCCGCGGTGCCGCGCGAGCCGGTCGCACCCGCGGTGCCG
>JBJMIG010000034.1:0-37852 GCA_045806965.1 Labedaea sp.
CCGACGATCTCGTTGCGTGGATGGCTCGCGGCGGCGGTCACGGGGTCGTCCTCATGTCCTGCCAGCCCCGGGCGGCGCCGCCGTATTCGGCCACCAGGACCTTGGTGCCGGATGGGCTGTACTCGTAGATCTGGGCGCCGGCCGGAATCTGGTGGTACGGGGTGGTTCGCTCCGGCACACCGAGGGTGTCGTGCGCGGTGAGGCCGACCCCGGAGAACGGCCACCTGGTCACGTCCCGCCGGTACGAGCCGGGTGCCGCGCCGGTGGTGTCCGCCGCGGTGATCATGTCGTCGGCGGCTCGCTGCACCTGGCCCCAGGTCGAGTGGGTGCCGCTGCCGCCACCGAAGGGCGCGCCGTACGGGGTGACGTAGTCGGCGGTACCGGCCGGGAACTCCATCACGTGGATCGGCTGGGTCTTGTCCGTGAACAGCGTGTCCTTGTAGTCCAGCCGGTTGCCGTCGATGATCTGCTCCGGGGTGTGCAGATGGGTGGCGTCCTGCTGCCTGGCCACGAAGCCACCGACGCTGTTGGCGTCGAACCGGTTGCCCGGATCGGTGCGCACGGTGCCGGCCAGGTACTCGTCCAGCGCGCCGGGCGGGATCACCTTCTGCATCAGCGTGTCCGGCGTGATCACCACCAACTGCTGCGCGCGGGCCAGCAACTCGCGCTCGTGCTGGGTGAGCTGGCCGGAGCCGGGCACCTCGCCGCGCTTCGGGTCGGC
Organism: Labedaea sp.; assembly: GCA_045806965.1. GTDB lineage: Bacteria > Actinomycetota > Actinomycetes > Mycobacteriales > Pseudonocardiaceae > DASYTH01. The sequence goes on from JBJMIG010000034.1 coordinate 722, forward strand.
GGCCATCTTGCCCATGGCCGTGTCCAGCTCGCGCAGCTCGTCCGGGGTGAAGTGGTTGCGCAGGTCGTCGCGCCAGGAGACCGGGGTACCGGACGAACCGCCCGCGGTCGGGTGGCTCGGCGGCGGACCGCCGCCCGGACCGCCGGGCGGGAGCGGCGGGGGTGGGCCGCCGGTACCAGGCGGGCCACCGGGGCCCCCACCGCCGTGCGTGGTGGGCGGGGCGCTCGGCGCGGTGGTGCCGGCCCCGGTGCTGCTCGCCGGGGCCGTCGACGTGGTGCTGCCGGCCGGCGCGTGCGGGGTGGGCGGCCGGGTGGTCGAGTCGATCGCGGAGAGCGCCGAGGCATTGGCCGCGTCGGTGTCCCGGTAGGCCTGCGCGGTCCCCCGGGTGCCCCGCTGTGCCTGGTCGACGGCCTGCGTGGTGCGGGTGACGTGCTCCTCGGCGGCGCGCAGGTGGGCCTGTGCGGCACCGGTGAAGCCGGACCCGATCAGGCCCATGCTCTGGGGGCCGACGTTGACCCCGCGCACCGTGCTGGCCACGCCGTCCAGCCGGCCGCGGGTGGCGTCCAGCCGGCCGGCCATGGTCTCGATGCCCTCGATGTGCGTGCCGACCCCGCGGCCGCCGCCACCGTGCGGGCGGGTGCCGTCACTGCCGCCGTCCCCGCCGCCGTGGCTGGTCGGGGCGTGACCGGTCGAGTGGTGCGTGCTGGTCGGGTCGTGGTGGGTGCGCGGCCGGGGGGTCATGCCGTCGGCTCCGCTTGCGGCGTGTCGTAGGGCTTGACCGCCTGGTAGGTGCCGTAGGCGAGGTCGCCGGCCATGGCGAAGCGGCCCAGCCCGTCGGAGAGCTTCTGCATCCCCTCGGCCAGCTTGGCCAGGCGTCCGCCCTGCCGGCCGAGGCCGCCGAGCAGCTTGCTGATCTTGGCGGCGATCTTGGACGCGGTCATCGCGGCGCGGGTGCCGGCGTAGCCGCAGTAGGCGGCGACGGAGCCGCCGAAGGTGACCGCGGCCGAGGCCAGGGCGATCAGCGCGCCCTTGATCAGCTCGGCGATCACCGACGAGATCAGGTCGAACACGATGCCGCGCAGCGTCGTGACGAGCATGCCGGAGATGCCGACCACGGCGGCGGTGCCGTCCAGCGTCATGCCCATCGAGTCGAGCTCCTCGGCCAGTTGCCGCATGCTCGCGTTGTAGGCATTGGCGGTGTCACCGGTCCAGTCGGTGACCGAGCTGAGGTCCTGGCGGTGTTCCTCCGCGATGGTGCGCATCTCGGCGGCCGCCGACTTCAGTGCGTCGATGTTGGCGTTGATCTCGTCCGGGTTGCCGAGCAGCGCGTCGAGCGGCTCGCGCAGGAAGCTGATGTGCTGCAGGAGCCAGCCGACCCCGGCGGTGAGCACCGAGCCGAGCGGGTCGATGGCGAAACCGATCGTGTCGGTCACCACCCCGGTGGCGCTCAGCGCGATGTCGACGCAGCGCTCGCCCTCCGACTCCGAGTCGCTGGTGATCGACGTGACCAAGCCGGCGTAGCTGTCCACGATGCCCGCACCGGTGGTCGCGGTGGTGGTGGGCTGGACGGAGGTGGCGACACCCTCAGGCATGGCTCATTGCCTCCCGCTCACCACTCGTCGTCCCGGCGACCGAAGATCTGCTCATTGCCGAAGTCCTCATCGTCGTCGTGGGTGCTGGACCGTGGACGGTTGGGACGGCCGGGCGGTTCCACCGGCGGTGCGGGTGGTTCGGGATCCGGCTGCTCGCCGGCGAGGGTGCCGGTGAAGGTGTAGCCCTGGCCCTCGTCCGGCTCTGGCTCCTCGTCCTCCTCCTCCGGCGGGCGGTAGCCGGTGACCATGCGCAGCGACTCGGAGTCCTCGCCGGCCAGCGGGGCGAACGCCTCGACCACGTGCGCCGCGGCCGCCCGCTGCGCCTTGCGGGCCAGGCGCATGATCTGTCCGGCAAGTTCGCCGCCGTTGCCGCGCAGGGCCGCGTCGTCGATGGTCAGGTCGGTGAGCGCGCCGTTGGGCGCCACGGTCACCCGCAGCGTGCCGTCGGCGTTGGCCTCGGTCGCCCCGGCGGCCTCGAGATTCTCCTTGAACTCCGCCGCCTTCTGCTGCACCTCGGCGATTTTGGCCTCGAAGCCGGCCAGCCACTCCTCGGGCGTCACCCGCAACCCCTTACTACGGCGCCTACGGTCTCGAGAGAGTGTCACATCACGGCGCCCCGGATGCGGCGGGGATGACCCAACGAGGCGTTGAAGCCGCGTCCCCGGCGAGACACCGCGCCGTACGCCCGGCCGGGCGGCGGCACACCGGTGCGCTAGCGTGGCGCGCAACACGGTTCACTCAGGGCGCAGTCGCCGGATGACCGAGGGGGAGTCTTCGCCGCATGAACCATGCCGGCCGTGACCAGGTGGCCCACGAACGGGTCAAGCCCAACTACTTCAACCACAACGACCCGGGCCACGACGGTGGACGCGGTGGACCGCTCGGCCGAGATGATTTCGCGGAAAGCCTTGTCCGCCTTGGGAAAGCTGTGACCCCGGCGGCGTGCTCGCGATCATGTACTGGCGCTACTCGCTGGTGTACCGCATGCCGCTCAGTGCCTGAAGAAGTGCTCCCTGCGGCCCTGGCGCACCAGCCGCAGCCAGTCCAGGAACGCCCTCGGGTCGCGCTTGGTGACCAGGAAGTACAGGCCGAACCGGACCAGCTCGAGCGCGCCGATCCGGCGCAGGCCCGGCTGGGAGAGCAGATAGCCCCGGTTGCGGTAGGTGTAGTACCGCTTGACGTCGCTCTCCGGGTCCTGGGCGTGCAGCCGGCCGCCGAGCATCGGCTTGAACTCCGCCGAACCGTCCGGATGCAGGTAGACCGCGCGCAGACAGGTGCCGAACGGCAGGCCGGAGCGGACCAGCCGGCGATGCAGCTCGACCTCGTCGCCGCGGAAGAACAACCGGTAGTCCGGCACCCCGACGACGTCGAGGGTGGATGCCCGGAACAGCGCGCCATTGAACAGGGAGGCGATCCCGGGCAGGAAGTCGGTGCCCAGCTCGGCCGTGCGGCGTTTCCAGGTCAAGCCGCGGCGCAGCGGGAAGGCCAGCCGCTCCGGGGCGTCCATGTTGGCCACCAGCGGGGAGATCTCGGCCAGCCCGCGCGCGTCGGCCTCGGTGCGCAACGTCTCGAGCACGGTCTCGTCCGCCGGCCGGCCGTCATCGTCCGCGCACCAGATCCACTCCGCGCCGAGGGACAGCGCGTGAAGCATGCCGAGCGCGAACCCGCCCGCGCCGCCGAGGTTGCGCGCCGACACAAGGTAGGTGGACGGAACCGGGCAGGACTCGACGAGGTCGCGGGCCGGCTCGTCCGGACCGTTGTCCACCACGATGAGATGCTGCGGCGGCGTCGTCTGCGCGGCGATCATCTTCAACGAGTCGGCGAGCAGTTCTCTGCGATGCCGGGTGACCACCACCGCCACCACGGCGTTCGCCGGCAGAGCGGCCGCCCCGTCCATCAGGCCTCGCCGCTGTCCGAGCTCAGCGCGGGGGAGGCGCCGAGGCGCTCCAGCGTCGCCTGGTCGAAATGGGCGAGCGGATCCCTGCCCTTGTATGCCGTGATCACCTCACGCAGGGAGCCGCGCAGCTTCATGTGGCCCTCGTCCATCCAGATCGCCGTGTCACACAGCTCGAACAATAGGTCGTCCTGGTGCGAAGCGAACACCAACATGCCGGAGCGCTTGACCAGATCCACCAGCCGGTCCCGAGCCTTGTTCAGGAACGCCGCGTCCACCGCGCCGATGCCCTCGTCGAGCAGCAGGATCTCCGGGTCGATGGAGGTAACCACGCCGAGCGCCAGCCGAACCCGCATGCCCGTCGAGTACGTGCGCAGCGGCATCTGCAAGTAGTCGCCGAGCTCGGTGAACTGGGCGATGTCGTCCACCCGCTTGATCATCTCCTTGCGGTTCATCCCGAGGAACAGGCCGCGGATCATGATGTTCTCGAAGCCGGAGATCTCCGGGTCCATGCCGACGCCGAGATCGAAGACCGGGGCCACCCGGCCCTGGATCCGCGACGACCCCCTGGTCGGCTCGTAGATTCCGGCGAGCACCCTGAGCAGGGTGGACTTGCCGGCGCCGTTGTGGCCGACCAGACCCACCCGGTCGCCCTCCTTGAGCGAGAGGGTGATGTCGTGCAGTGCCTCGATGATCGGCACCCGGCTGTCGGTGCCGATCTTGCCGCCGACCTTGCCGAGCACGTTCTTCTTCAGTGACCGGGACTTGGCGTCGAAGATCGGGAAGTCGACGGAGGCGTTCCAGACGTTGATGCTGACCATGTCGAAATGCCTCACTCAAACCCAGTAGGACACGCGGGAACGGTAGTTGCGCATTACCACGAGCGCCAGTGCCCAGCCGACCACTGTTGTTCCGACCACTACCACCCAGCTCCAGACGCTGACGGCCTGGCCGAGCAGCGGCGCACGGATGATCTGCACAAAATGATAGAAGGGATTCAGGTAGACGAACGGAAGCGCCCAGGACACCGAGTCCCGGCCGCCGCCGGCGTTGAGCTGGTCGATGGGCCAGACGATCGGCGTCATGTAGAACATCAGCTGGATGATGGAGCTGACCAGCTGCGGGAAGTCGCGGAACCTGGTCGAGATCACCCCGAGGAAGAGGGCCACCCAGCCGCCGTTGATGGCGAGCAGCAGGAATGCCGGGATGGCGGTCAGCGAGTACCAGCCGAGGCCGGGGTGGCAGATGGCGGCGGAGTCCGCCACGCAGTAGCCGGTGTTGAGCTGGTAGGGCTCATCGAGCGCACCGAAGAACACCACCAGGATGATCGCGTAGATGATCATGTTGTGGGCGAACAGCAGGACCTGTCGCCAGACCGTGCGCAGCGCGTACACGGTCAGCGGGGCCGGCAGGTGCCGGATCAGGCCCTCGTTCGAGATGAACGTCTCCATGCCCTCCAGCAGGCAGCCGCTGATGAACGTCCAGACCATGAACCCGACGACGATGTAGGGCAGGAACGTCTGTAGGTGCAGCTTGAACAGCGTGGAGTAGAGCAGTCCGAGGGCGAGGGCGAGCACGCCCTGGCTGATCGTGATCCACAGCGGCCCGAGGACCGAGCGGCGGTACCTCTGCTTGATGTCCAGCCAGCCGAGATGGCTCCACAGCTCGCGCTCGTGCCAGCCGCCGATGATGTCGGTGACGGCGCGCTCGAACGTGCGGCTCGAGGCTGGCATCTGGCCGTACTCGGTCGGCGAGGGGTCGGTGGTGGCGGTTGCTGGCACGGCTAGCCACAGTACCTATCGGGTGATGTGGGGTCGTCGATCGGGGCGGTGCAGGGGCTACCACCGGGGACGACGGACTGCTACGGTCTGGCTACCCAAATCTGTTAACCTGCTGTTAATCCTTAACACTTGCGGTATCAACTGTTAAATTCTCGACACCGCAATTTCGTCATAGCCCAGTGCAAGATCTATCTTGCCTCGTGTCTACTGTGCCTAGGGATCGCGCGTTCGAGGCGTGGAGGCGGGCATGGTGGACGTTCAGTGGTGGCTGTCGGGGTACGACAGTCAGGTCCACGCCTTCCGCCCCGAGCAGGCGAACAAGCACTTTGGTGAGGCGCTGTGCGAGCACAGTGTGCCCAACTCCAAGATCACCTGCACCGACGTCGGCCGGCGCTGCATGGCCTGCCTGTTACTGGTCGGTGACCTACTGGCCGAGCAGCTCGACGCTACCTGGCGGGCGTCCTAGCGCTCGGCATCGAGGTGCCCTGAAGGCCGCCTCCCCGCTCTACCTGGCCTCGCGGAGGCGGCTTTCAGGGCGTGGGGCTACAGGTACTGCCCGGTACCGCGGATTCCCGAGGTCTCCGGCATCTCGCCAGGGTTCATCCCGCTGCCCGGCGGCAGGCCGCGGCGCATCTGTTCGAGCTGCACCCTGGCCGCCATCTGCTGGGCGAACAGCGCGGTCTGGATGCCGTGGAAGAGTCCCTCGAGCCAGCCGACCAACTGGGCCTGGGCGATCCGCAGCTCCGCGTCGGACGGCGTGCCCTCCTCGGTGAACGGAAGGGAGAGCCGCTCCAACTCGTCGCGCAGCTCAGGCGCGAGACCGTCCTCGAGTTCGCTGATCGAGCGCTTGTGGATCTCCCGCAATCGGTTGCGACTGGCGTCGTCCAGCGGTGCGGCGCGGACCTCCTCGAGCAGTTGCTTGATCATCGTGCCGATCCGCATCACCTTGGCGGGCTGCTCGACCATGTCGCCGACCGACTCCCGCCCGGGCGTCTCACCGGCCTCGCCGTCCGGCCCGGGGATTCGTGCGGTGCCGAGCGGGGTGCCGTCCGGCCCCACCACCACGACGTGCTGCGACTGCTCAATGCCCTCGTTGGGCTGGTTCATCGACTCCATCCGGGACTGGGTTGGGGACTGGGGATATGCGCCTGGAGCGTGGGCGGACCCAGGAAGCGCAGGCGTTCAGTGCCACTCTACGGTGTGACGCATGGCGTTCGACGTCGCTCGGATTCGGGGGCTCTTCCCCGCATTGGGTGACGGGTGGATTCACCTGGACGCGCCGGCCGGAATGCAGGTTCCGGAGCAGGTGGCGACCGCGGTGTCCACCGCGCTGCGGGCCCCGGTGTCCGGCCCTGGCGGACAGTTTCCCGCCTCGCAGCGGGCCGAGGCGATCGTGGACGCGGCCCGGCGCGCGGTGGCCGACCTGGTCGGCTGTGATCCGGCCGGCGTAGTGCTCGGCCCCAACGCCCCGGTGCTGCTCCAACGGCTCGCCGAGGCCCTCGGCAGCGGCTGGCTGATCGGTGACGAGGTCGTCGTCTCCCGGCTCGACCACCAGGCGAACACCACACCGTGGTTGCGCGCGGCGCAGCGGACCGGCGCGACCGTGCGCTGGGCGGAGATCGACATCGAGACCTGCGAGCTGCCCGCCTGGCAGTACGAGAGTCTTGTCTCACACCGCACCAAGGTGGTGGCGCTGACGGCCGGGTCGGGCACCGTCGGCACCCGCCCGGATGTCAACAAGATCACGTCGCTGGCCCGGGCGGCCGGCGGCCTCGTGGTGCTGGACGCCACCGCGGCCGCGCCGTTCGTGCCGCTGGACATCACCGCGCTCGGCGCCGACGTGATCGCGGTCTCGGCCACCGCGTGGGGCGGCCCCGCGGTGGGCGCGCTGGCCTTCGCCGACCCGGCCCTGCTCGACCGGCTGCCGGCCTGCGCGCTCGACCCGAACCCAGCCGGACCGGAGCGACTCGAGCTCGGTCTGCACGCCTACCCGCTGCTCGCCGGACTGGTCGGATCGGTGGAGTACCTGGCCGGACTGGACGACGCCGCGTCCGGCACCAGGCGCGAGCGGCTCCAGACCTCGCTCGGCTCGGTCAAGTCCTACCAGGCCGGGCTGCTGGGCAAGTTGATCTCGGAGCTGCGCGCGGTGCCGAAGGTCAACGTGATCGGCGACGCGATGCGCCGGATTCCCGCGCTGGCCTTCACTGTCGCCGACGTCAAGGCCGGAACCGCCAGCGCACACCTGGCCGACCGCGGGATCTGCGCGTTCGCCGACGACACCAGGACCGGGGTGCTGGCCGCGCTCGGCGTGACCGAGGTCGGCGGCGCGGTGCGGGTGGGTCTGGCGCACTACACCACCGCGGGCGAGGTCGAGCAGCTCGTCGACGCGCTGGCCGACCTGGCCGCCTAACGGACCTGGAGCACCACCTTGCCGAACGGGTGGGCCTGTTCCATCAGCCGGTGCGCCTCGGCGGCGCGCGCTATCGGCAGCACGTCATGCACCACCGGCCGCACCTCGCCGGCCTCGACCAGCGGCCAGAGCGCCTGCGTGACCTCCGCCACGATCACGCCCTTCTCCGCCACCGGCCGGTAGCGCAGGCCGGTCGCCGCGATGCTGGCGCACTTGGCGAGCAGCGCGCCGACGTTCAGCGTCGCCTTGATGCCGCCCTGCATACCGATGATGATCAGGCGTCCGTGCCGGGCCAGCACGTCCACATTGCGTTCCAGGTACGCCGCGCCCATGTTGTCCAGCACGACGTCCGCGCCGGCGCCGGAGGTGGCCTCCCGCACCTCGGCGACGAAATCCTGCTCCCGGTAGTTGACCAGCACGTCCGCGCCGAGCTCGGCGCACCGGGCCAACCGTTCGTCCGAGCCGGCCGTCACCGCGACCATCGCGCCGATCGCCTTGCCCACCTGAATGGCGTGCGTGCCGACCCCGCCAGCGGCGCCGTGCACCAGCAGCACCTCGCCAACCCCGAGCTGGGCGGCCATCACCACGTTGGACCACACCGTGCCGGCCACCTCCGGGAGGCTGGCCGCGGTCACCAGGTCCACTCCCGACGGAACCGGCAGCAGTTGCGCCGCCGGCGCCACGGCCAGCTCGGCGTATCCGCCGCCGGCCAGCAGCGCGCAGACCGGGTCGCCGACCGCCCAGCCGCTCACCCCGTCGCCGAGCGCCGCGATCGTGCCGGAGCACTCCAGCCCGAGCACGTCGGATGCGCCCGGCGGCGGCGGATAGCTGCCCTGCCGCTGAAGGAGGTCGGCCCGGTTCACCGCGCTGGCCACGACCTCGATCAACACTTCGCCGGGGCCGGGCTCCGGGTCGGGCGTCGCGGTCCATTCCAGAACGTCCGGACCTCCGGGTTCGCGCATGGTGATCGCCCGCATGCCACGACCCTAGCCGCGGGCCGGGCATAACAGTACGAATGGGGGTATTGACCAGCCGCGACTATGCCGAAAGGGTTGCTTTCGCCGGTTTGTGGCGATCGGGATCGGGGCGGTCGACCACCGGCGCCCGTCCCGTTATGTGAAGGGAAGCCACATGCCGTCCGCCACGACAACGCGCCGGATGACGGTCGCCATCCTCGCGGCCGCCGTTGGGCTTGCGTTCAGCCCGCCAGTCGCGTCCGCGGGCCCCGCAGCCACCTCGGACCTGCCGGACGGGCCGGCGCTGGCCCGGAACCTGGTCCGCAAGGTCACCGTGACCGGGATCAACCGGCACCTGATCGCGCTGCAACGCTTTGCCGACCGCACGGATGGCACCCGCGCCGCGAGCACAGACGGCCACCGGCAGTCGGCCGAGTACATCGCCGGCAAACTGGAGGCCGCCGGCTTCGTGGTGAGCCGCCAGGAGTTCCCGTTTGTTTTCACCAAGACGCTGGCGCAGAGCCTTTCCGTGGACAGTGCCGCGACGCCGATCACGATCATGCGGTACAGCCCGTCCACCCCGACCGGCGGCATCACGGCGCCGCTCGCGGTCGTGCCGAACTTCGGCTGCACGGTGGCGGATTACCCCGATGTGACCGGCAAGATCGTGCTGGTGCAGCGCGGCGGCAACTGCTCTTTCGCGCAGAAGCAGGCGGCCGCGGCGGATGCCGGTGCGGTCGGCGCGATCATCTACAACAACGTGCCGGGCACGCTCGGCGGCACACTCGGCTCGCCGGCCGCGGGCCGGATCCCGACCGGCGGCATCACCCAGGCCGACGGCACGGCGCTGGCCACGCGGGCGGGTGCGAGCACCAGGCTGGAGCTGCGGGCCCTTTCCGCGGACCGGACCAGCTACAACGTGATCGCCGAGACGCAAACGGGCCGGCACGACAACGTGGTGATGGCCGGCTCGCACCTGGACAGCGTCACGGAGGGCCCCGGCATCAATGACAACGGCTCCGGTTCGGCCACCTTACTGGAGACCGCGTTGCAACTGGGCGGCACCCCGCACGTGAACAACGCGGTGCGGTTCGCGTGGTGGAGCGCGGAGGAGTTCGGTCTGCTCGGCTCCAACTTCTACGTCAACTCGCTCGACTTCGAGGAGCAGCTCAACATCGCGCTGTACCTGAACTTCGACATGATCGCCTCGCCGAACGCGGCGCGGTTCGTCTACGACGGCGACAACTCCGACGCGGTCGGCGCCGGGCCGGGACCGTTCGGCTCGGCCCAGATCGAGTCGGCGTTCGTCGACTTCCTCGGCGCGACCGGCATCGAGACCGAGGGCACCGACTTCACCGGTCGCTCGGACTACGGCGGCTTCATCGCCCAGGGCATCCCGTCCGGCGGACTGTTCACCGGCGCGGAGGGCGTGAAGACCGAGGCCCAGGCGGACAAGTGGGGCGGCGTGGCCGGAGCGGCCTACGACGCCTGCTACCACCAGAGCTGCGACAACCTCGGCAACCTGGACCGGACCGTGCTGGACAGCAACGCCGACGCGGTCGCCTGGGTGCTCGCCGGCTACGCGATCAGCACCGAGGACATCAACGGGGTGCCGCCGGAGGGCGCCGCCGCGGCGCTGGCCAAGGCGAAGAACGCCAACGCCAAGGCGCGCTTCACCGCGACCGTGAAGACGTTGAAGGCCGGCAAGCCCGCGGTCGCCGACGAAGCGGTGAGTTAGCCGGCGCTCGGATGCCGTCCGGGGTGTGCCACTGCCTCGGGCGGCACTGCGGCGTCCTGTCCCTCGCGTTGTCCTCGTGCCGATCGCCAGGCCCGGCCGGGAGCAACGCGGGTCAGCCCAGGTTGTTGGCGTCGAAGGTGTTGCAGTCGGCGGGCCGGCCCTTGCCGAGACCGGTGCGGAACCACTTCTCGCGCTGGGCCGAGGTGCCGTGCGTGAACTGGCTGGGGTCCACCCGCCCGCCGCCGAGCTCGCGCTGGATGTAGTCGTCGCCGATCTTGGCAGCCGTGTCCAGCGCCCGGGCGATGTCGTCGTCGGTCACGTTGCGGATCAGCGGCTTGCCGCCCTTGGTCGCGGGCGTGGTGGTGGCATGGTTGGCCCAGACCCCGGCATAGCAGTCGGCCTGTAACTCGAGGCGCACCGAACCGGAGGTGGCTCCGGAGCCGCCCTTCACCCGGTTTGACGTGCCGAGGAGGTTCTGCACGTGGTGGCCGTACTCGTGGGCGAGCACGTAGGCCTCGGCGAACGTGCCGCCCTCGGTGCCGAACCGGCTGCGGAGCTCCTGGTAGAAGGACAGGTCGATGTAGACCTCGGAGTCCGCCGGGCAGTAGAACGGGCCGGTGTCGGAGGTGGCGCTGCCGCAGCCGGTGCTCACGCCGCCCTGGAAGAAGTTGGTCGGCGCTTCCCGGTAGGTCATGTTCGACCGGGCGAACTCGTCGGTCCAGTAGATCTGCACCGAGTTGATGATCGCCACGATGGAACAGTCGTGGTTGGTGTTGGCGTCCTTGCCGGTCTTGCACTCGTTGGCCAGGTCGCTGTTGCTGACCTGCTGGCCGTTGCCCACGTCGCCGGTGCCAAGTGGGACTCCGCCGCCGCCGATGCCGCCGAGCTGGGAGAGGACGAAGTAGATGATCACTCCGACGATGCCGAGCCCACCGCCGCCGAGCGCCACCCGACCACCGAAACCGCCGCCCCCGCCGGCGCCGCGCATGTCCTGGACCTGGGACGTATCCAGCGAGACGTCATCGTTGAACTCCACCTGGTCAACTCTAGGCGAGGTCGTCCGTCCGCGTTTGACAGCGAAAAAGCACCCAGGTGTGGCGCCTCGCGTCGGCAGCCACACCCAGGTGGTGTGAAGTTTGTAGTGGCCAACCCCGGAGACCAGGCCGGCGTGGAAGCCCACCCATGACGGCTGAGCCGCCTCTGGAAGTGGGTTCAACATCGTCGACGTGCACGAGAGATACGTGGGCGCACCTGTGCACTCGTAGACCTGACCGTGCCCGCTGCTCGCGATCACGACTGAGTCGATACTCTCGGCTCAGTCGCGGGGTTGCGGCCGATCGTCAGCCACTACCTCGGTATACTGCTCTTCCAAGGCACCACCTGTCCTCTCTAAGCAGGCCACTGCGACTGAGCGCTCCCTGGCTGTAGCGCCCCGGTTCGCAATCGCTAGCCACCCTTTCAATATGCACGGTCACTTGGCGCTAAACAAGCATTTGAACCTGCCCTGAACTGGTGAAATAGACGACCACTGTCCGAAGCGGACGATCGGTTTTGACCGCTTGCCTGCTCCCGAACGGGTTCTTCGTGTACCTGTGGGTTAACGCCCTTAGCCTTGTGCAGTGACCTCTGCAAGATCCGAGCCCCGGTGGCTGAGTCCCAGCGAGATGCGGGCCTGGCGCGCGTACGTGGTGGGCACCGAACTGATGCGCCAGCAACTGCACCGGGAGCTTGTCGACGCTCACCGGTTGACCATCGCCGACTACGAGGTGCTGGTCCAACTGTCCGAGCATGAGGACGGCCGACTGCGGATGACCCAGCTGGCCGGCCGGGTCGTGTCGTCGAAGAGTCGCCTGTCCCACCAGATCGCCAGAATGGAGCAGGCGGGACTCGTCCGCCGCGTCGAATGCCCGGATGACGCCCGCGGTGTCCTCGCTGAGCTGACCGACAAGGGCATGACCCACCTCCGCGCCGCCGCCCCCACCCACGTCGCCGGCGTGCGCCGACACTTCGTCGACCACCTCAGCGAGGACGAGCAGGAAGTCATGGCCACCGTCTTCGAGCGCGTCCTCAAACATCTCGACCAACTGCCCACCTAGCCCGACTACCCTGTTCCTCCAAGGAGGCGTGGCAGAGCGGCCGAATGCACCTGTCTTGAAAACAGGAGTCCTTCACGGGACCGGGGGTTCAAATCCCTCCGCCTCCGCTGCACGAGGATCTAAGGCTGCGTTCAAACTCGCTAGCGTCACACATAGTGGCCAGAACAGCTGTTTGGGCTGTCGCAGGTTGCCCCGATCTGGGATTCCGTTCCGTTCTGAGCTGAACCAGGCGATAGTTGTCAGTGCGTGGAGGTACACAAGCTGTGCACAGGTGCATCATCGAAGGAGGTCAGGCCATGACGCGGCTAGTCAGCCTCACGCGTGACGAGTTGCTCGCACGACGCAATGAGATCTTGCGGCGGCATCAGACGAGCCTTGACGACCTCGCGCGCAGGGCGGAGCGGTTCGAGCTAGCCGGCGACGAATGGGCCGCTTGGGATGACCTGCAGGAGATCGCGTTCCTGCTGGGCGAATGACCGAGACTCCCAGCGAGGCGTTCGAGTCGGATGTACGAGCGTTCGGTGATCAGGTGGCGGCGGTGTTGGAGGGCGCGTTCAGCAACACGCCGCCCACGCTGGTCGAACAGGGCCTTGAGGGACGATACGTCATAGGTCTGGAGAAGCCGGCTCCGCTGTCCGTCAAGCGGAAAGAACTGGCGGCTCTCGATGTAAGCCTACGTATCTGCAAGGACTCGTCGGACAAGTTTCTCGCTGTCGAGAAGTCGACGTTCAAGCTGTTGGCTAACCTCGATAAAGAACCGATCATGCGGTGGGACTACGAGCGGGTGGCGCACAGCAAGCCGACGGCACACGTCCAGGTACACGGACATCGAGGAGCGTTGTCACACCTCCTCTCACAGGCGGAGCATCGGTCACCACACAGCATGCAGTCCCTGCACATACCAGTCGGTGGCGCTCGGTTCCGACCATGTCTGGAGGACGTCGTCGAGTTTCTGATAGCTGACTGTCGGTTCGACGCCAAGCCGGGATGGCCCGAGGTGGTCAGGGCCGGAAGAGCACGCTGGAGGCGCCTCCAGACGAGGTCCGTGGTGCGCGACATGCCGGCTGACGCTGCCGACGTCCTTCGGGGTCTTGGCTACGAAGTAGTCCCACCAGCCGACGGAGATCCACCAGATTCGAGCAAGGCTCTCCACAACTGGTAGCGAAGATCTGCCCTACTGAGCCGGCCGACACTCTTGCCGGTGGACCAGTCCTGCTGCCCAGAAGGCGGCCTAACCTGCTCGCTGTTCCAATCCCGAAGGTCGGCCATTTCCAGGAGGCGTTGAACACGCGGGTCGGAGTTTGAAAGACCTCCCCGCAGGTCCGCAGCGCGAAGACCGTGAACGCGATGTTCGGACTCCAGGGTCGCCATCAGTCGTCCGGGGCGTGGCGGGCCAGCGTGACCACCGGGACGCCGGGGAACTCCTCCGGCCGGTGGCTGACGATCAAGGCGGCCCGGTGCGCGGTCAGGCCGCGCAGATCGGCGGCCAGTACGGCGGCGGTCGGCCCATCCAGGTGTGCGGTGGGCTCGTCGAGCAGCAGGAACGGCCGGTCGGCGAGCAGCGCCCTGGCGATCCCGATGCGCTGGCGCTCCCCGCCGGACACCGGACTGCCGTGCGCGCCGACCGCGGTGTCCAACCCGTCCGGCAGGCTGTCCAGCCACCGGCCGAGTCGAGCCCGGGTGAGCGCCTCGCGCAGCCCCTCGTCGCCGGCTCCCGGCCGGGCCAGCAGCAGGTTCTCCCGCAGCGTGCTGTCGAACAGGTGGGTGTCCGGGCCGCACCACGCCAGTTTGGCTCGCACCTCGTCCGCGCCGGCCCTGCGGGTGTCCACCGAATCCATGGCGATCCGACCGGCCGACGGGTCGAGATTGCGCAGTATGGCCGCGATGCCGGTGGACTTGCCGGCGCCGGACGGGCCGGTCAGCACGGCGGCCCGGTGCGCGTCGATGTGGAAACTCAGCTCCGTCACCGCATCGGTGTGCGCGCCCGGCCAACGTACCGCCAGCTGGTCTGCGTGAAGCTCGCTGACGCCGCGGATGGCTTGTGGAGCCACGGGTTCGGTCACCGGTGTCGGCGTGGCGTCCAGGTCGGCGAGCCGACCGGCGCTGTACCCGGCGCCGAGCAGCCGGGCCGCGGCCTCCGGCAGTCCGGCCACCAACTCGGCCGCGGCCAGCGGGGTGAGCGCGAGGACGGCGAGCCCCGGTCCGGCCAGCCGGCCTTCCCGCAGCGCGGCGATCCCGAGCAGCAGACAGACGAGTGTGGTGGCGCCGATGGCGAGGGTCGCGACGGCCGCACCGGCGCCACGCGCCGCCGCCGAGCCACGCAGCGCCCGGGTCAGTCCGGCGTCCGCGGCGCGCAGCGCGGCCTGCCGGTGCCGGGTGGCGCCGAACGCGATCAGGTCCGGCGCGGCACCGAGCAGTTCGACGGCTCCGGCCGCGACCTCGGCCCGCAGTGCGGCGGTGCGTCGTTCGGCCGTGCGCGCGGCCAGTACGGACAACGCGGGCGCGAGACCGCCGGCCACGAGCAGTCCCAGTGCGACGGCGAGACCGGCCTCGGGCAGCAGCAGCCCGAGGCCCGCCGCGGTCGCGGCCGCCACAATCGCCGCCGACACGGCCGGAACCAGCCCACGCACCAACACATCCTGCTGATTGTCCACATCGGACATAAGACGGTTGAGCAGGTCACCCCGGCGCATCCGGGCGGTTACCGCCGGGCCGATCCGCACCAGCGCGGTCCACACCCGGACCCGCAGGTCGGCCAGGGCTCGCAGCGCGACATCGTGGGAGAGCAGTCGCTCGGCATAGCGCAGCACACCCTTGGCCAGCCCGAAGGCGCGAACCGCCACGATCGCGACCATCAGGGTGAGTACCGGCGGGTGCAGTGCGGCCGTCGAGATCAGCCAGGCCGAGGTGGCGGTGAGCGCCACCGCGCTGGCCAGGGCCCCGGCTCCGGCCGCGCAGGCAACTGCCAGACGCGCGCGGTGCGGGCGCACCGCACTACGCAACCAGTGCCAGCCGGCCCGCGCCGGGCTCGCTGACGACCGCGCGTCCGGGTGCTCGGCGCCGTCCGGACACACCTGCCCGCGCACCCCGGTAGCCGGGGGAGCGGGGACATCTGACCGCTGCGCGGCCGGCCCAACCAGGGTCAGCACCCGGTCGCAGGCGGCGAGCACGGCCCGACGGTGCGACACGATCACCGCCGTGCGGCCGGGCAGCAGGCCGGGCAGCCGGCCGATGATCCTCGCCTCGGTGTCGGCGTCCACCCCCTCGGTCGGCTCGTCGAGCAGTAGCAGCGGCCGATCCAGCAGCAGCGCCCTGGCCAGGGCGACCCGCCGCTGCTGCCCGGTGGACAGCCCGGCGCCCAGCTCACCGACCGGCGTGTCCAGCGCGACGTCGAGCGCGGCCGCCGTCGCGGCGGCGGTGACCTCCGCGCTGGTGGCCTCCGGACGGCCGAGCCGGATGTTGTCGGCGACCGTGCCGGAGAGCAGCCGGGGACGCTGCGGCACCCAGGCCACCCGGGCCTGCCAGGCGTCCCGGTCGAGGTCGGCCAGGTCGACGCCGTCCACCAGCACCCGTCCGGACTCCGGCGGATACCAGCCGAGCAGCAGGTCGAGCAGCGTCGACTTGCCAACGCCGCTTGGTCCGGTCACGCCGAGGATCTCACCCGGCGCGACGGTCAGGCTGAGGCCGTCCAGGACCGGGCCGCACCGGCCGGACACGGTGACCGCGCACAGCCGCACCCCGACCGGGGACGGATCGGGAGCCGGTGCCCGGCGCCCGGCCGGCCGTCGCGGTGTTTCGAGCAGGTCCATGATCTCCCCGGCGGCGGCCATTCCCTCGGCGCTGTCGTGGAACCGGGCGCCGACCGCGCGCAACGGAAGGTAGACCTCTGGGGCCAGGATCAGCACCACCAGGGCGGTGTGCAGATCCAGCTCACCGGCGACCAGTCGCAGCCCGATGGACACCGCGACCAGTGCGACCGACAAGGTGGCCAGCAACTCCAGCACCAGCGCGGACAGGAAGGCGATGCGCAGTGTCCGCATGGTCTGCGCCCGGTACCGGTCGGTGATCTCGGCCAGCGTTCGCCGCTGCGCCTTGGCCCGCCCGAACGCGGTGAGCACCGCCAGCCCGCTGACCAGGTCGAGGAAGTGGTTGCCGAGCACGGCCATCGTGCGCCACTGGCGCCGCACGCCCCGCTCGGTGTAGCGCCCGATGATGACCATGAACAGCGGGATCAGCGGCACGGTGAGCCCGACGATGATCGCGGCCACCCAGTCGGCCAGCAGGATCCGCAGGCCGACGACGGCCGGCACCACCACGGCGATCAGCAACTGCGGCAGGTACCGGGCGAAGTAGCCGTCCAGCCGGTCGACGCCGCGCGTGGCCAACGTCGCCAGCTCGGCGGGCGAGGATCCGGGCCGGCGGCCCGGCCCGATCCGTAACGCGGTGTCCACCACCGCGCCGCGGAGTTGGGTCAGTACTCCGGCGCTGGCCCGGTGTGCCGTGGTCTCGGACAGCCAGGACACGCCCGCCCGGCCGAGCACCGCGACGCCGAGCACCGCGATGGGGATGCCCAACGCGGAGCTGCCGGCACCGTCCAGGAAGGCCCGGGTGATCGTCGTGGCCAGCACCTCGGCCTGGACCAGCACGAGCCCGGCGGTGACCGCACCGAGCGCCGCGCAGGCCAGGACGAACGGCCGCGCACTGCGGGCATACCGCAGCAGTCGAGGGTCCAGGGGTCTCAAGGCTCACCGATCGGCACGGGCTCGACCAGCACGGGCTCGACCGGCACGGGCTCGATCGGCACGGGCCCCACCGACAGGCCGCCACCGGCCGGAATCGCCGCGCGGCTCACCCGCTTGCGAAACACCCAGTAGGTCCAGCCCTGGTAGAGGAGCACCAGCGGGGTGAAGACCACCGCGACCCAGGTCATGATCTTCAAGGTGTACGGCGTCGAGGCGGCGTTGGTGGTGGTGAGGCTGTACGCCGGGTCCGTTGTGGACGGTAGGACGTCCGGGTACAGCGAACCGAACAGGGTGATCGTCGTGGCCACGATGGCCACGGCGGTACAGGCGAAGGCCAAGCCCTCCCGACCGGTTTGGGCCGCGACCAGGCCGGTGACCAGGGCCAGCGCCGCCGCGCCGACCGCGATCCAGGTCCACCCCGCGCCGTAGCCGAGTTGGGTCCACAGCAGGAAAGCGGCGGCCACCGGGACGGCCGCGAGGCCAAGTGGCCGGGCCAGCGCCCGCGCCCGGGCGCGCATCTCGTCGGTGGTCCTCAACGCCAGGAACACGGCGCCGTGCAAGGCGAACACCAGCAGCGTGGTCAGCCCGCCAAGGAGTGCGTAGGGATTGAGCAGGGTGAACAAGTTGCCGGTGAAGTGGTGTCGCTCGTCGAGCGGCACACCGCGCACGATGTTGCCGAACGCGACGCCCCACAGCAGCGCGGGTACCACTGAGCCGATCGCGATGGCGAGGTCCCACCGGTGGCGCCACCGGGCACTGTCGAGCTTGCCGCGGAACTCGAAGGCGACGCCGCGCACGATCAGGGCCACCAGGATGATCAGCAGCGCCAGGTAGAACCCGGAGAACAGGCTCGCGTACCACAGCGGGAACGCGGCGAAGGTCGCCCCGCCGGCCACCAGTAGCCACACCTCGTTGCCGTCCCACACCGGGCCGATCGTGTTGATCAGCACGCGCCGGTCGGTGTTGTCCCGGCCGAGCACGTGCAGCAGCATGCCGACGCCGAAGTCGAAGCCTTCGAGCACGAAGTACCCGGTCCACAGCACGGCGATCAGCAGGAACCAGATGTCGGTCAGTGCCATGACGCTCTCCCGCCGTCAGTAGGCGAACACGGGTGCGGGCCGGTCCTCGTCCACATCGGCCGGATCGGTCGGGGGTGGTGGCCCGTTCTTGGCATAGCGGATCATCAGGATGCCGTCGACCACCGCCAGCACGCCGTACAACGCGGTGAACACGGCCAGGGAGGTCAGTACCGTGCCGGCCGGCACGCTCGGCGACACGCCGTTGGCGGTGCGCAACACCCCGTAGACCGCCCACGGTTGGCGGCCCATCTCGGTGAAGATCCAGCCGACGCTGTTGGCCAGCACGGGCAACGAGACGGCCAGGATCGCGCAGGTGTAAAAGATTCGGGAGGTGGGCGTCCGGTTGCGGCGGAAGACCCACAGCCCGACCACCGACAGCAGGGCCATCAGCGCGCCGAAGCCCACCATCAGGCGGAAGGTCCAATAGGTGACCGGGATGTTCGGCCGGTAGTCGCCGGCCCCGTAGGCGGCCGCCTCGGCCGCCTGGACGTCGTTGATGCCCTCGACCGTCCCGGTCGGCGAGCCGGTGGCCATGAAGGACAGCACGCCGGGCACCCGGATGCTCCAGACCTCGCGGGAGCCGTCCAGGCTGCCGACGGTGAAGACGGAGAACGACGCCGAGTCGGTCGTGTGGTACAGCGCCTCCGCCGCGGCCATCTTCATGGGCTGCTGCGCGGTCATCAGCTTGGCCTGAAGGTCGCCGCTGACCGCAACGCCGACGCTGCCGGCCAGCACCGTGCCAAGGGCCAGCAGCATCGACGGGCGGAACACCTCGGGCGCCTTGCCCTTCCGCAGCTGCCAGGCACTGATCGCGACGACGAAGACGCCGGCGGTGACGAAGGCGGCGGTGATGGTGTGGGCGAACGCCCCGAGCGCGGTGGAGTTGGTGAGCACGGCGCCGAAGTCGGTCAGTTCGGCCCGGCCGGAGTCCGGATTGAACCGGAAGCCAACCGGGTGCTGCATCCAGGAGTTCGCGGCCAGGATGAAATAGGCCGACAGCATGGTGCCGATCGCGGCGAGCCAGATACAGGTCAGATGCAGCCGTTTCGTCAGCCGGTCCCAGCCGAAGATCCACAGCCCGAGGAAGGTGGACTCGAGGAAGAAGGCGAGTAGCCCCTCGATCGCCAGCGGGGCGCCGAAAATGTCACCGACGAAAGCGCTGTAGTCGCTCCAATTCATGCCGAACTGGAACTCCTGCACGATGCCGGTCACCACACCCATCGCGAAGTTGATGAGGAATAGTTTCCCCCAGAATTTGGTCATCCTGAGGTAGTGTTCCTTGCCGGTGCGCACCCAGGCCGTCTGCATGCCCGCGACCAGCAGCGAAAGGCCGATCGTCAGCGGCACGAAGATAAAATGGTAGACGGTGATGATGCCGAACTGCCATCTCGCCAGATCGAGCGCATTCATTCGGGCATCTCCCTGCCGGAGCGGATTTCCCTGCATTGTGTCCGGTCGCGACGGGCGGACACAACCGGGCGAAGGGCCCGCGATCAGCAGGACGTTGGTCCTGATACCCAAGGCCATTGGTCCCGCCGTCGACGACCACTCGAACGTGCGGACCTATTGCCTAAACGTGTGGATTGTGGCAACCCGGCGGAGTCGAGTTGCCGCCGTCACGCCTCAAACGTTTCGGACGAGTGCGAATCGGAATGCCCGGGCGACACTGGGGCCGGACGCCTGCCCGCGCGGGAGCCACGCACGCGAGGCGGTCGTCGGCCCGCCGCGGGCGCGGCGGCTTGAATACGGATCCGACGTGGTCATCGGCAACGGGCCGGGTGATCCAGCGACCGGGACTCCGCGTACGCGTCCCAGCGGTGGTGCTAGGGCGCCTGGCGGGCGGCGATGCGGGCGCGCACCTCGGGCCGGCGCAGCGGCGGCACCGTGGTGGGGGGCTGCCTGCGCTCGGGAAGGTCCGCGAGCAGGCGGGTGGTTGCGGCGGCAACCTCGCGGACCGCCTGTTCGAAGGCGACACGGGTGCCGTCGGTGACGGACTGGATGCCGGTGACCTTGCGGATGTACTGGCGCGCGGCCGCTTCGATCTCTTCCGCGGTCGCGGCGGGTTCCAGGCCGCGCAGGATGGTGATGTTTCGGCACATGGACTCAGGGTACGGCGGCGCGGAAGGACTTGGAGACGAGTCGGCGGTGGCCCGGCCATCCCCCGGACCGCCGCCGATGTCGTCGGAGCACGAGCCGGCTACTGCTCGGAACGCTCGCGTGCCTCGTGCATCGCGGCCTCCGCGCGGGCCTTCTCGGCCTGCGCCTCCCGGGCGGACACCTCTTGCTGTGCCTCGCCCTTGTCCTGCTGCGCCGCACCTTCGCGCTCGAGTGAGTCGTTGCCGGTGATGACGCCGGCAGCCTCCTTGACCTTGCCCTTGAGGCCTTCGGCGGTGCCCTTCGCGCCCTCGGCCGGACCACTGTCCCGCTCGGCCATGTGTCGACCTCCACTTGTGTCGTCGGCGGTTGTCGACACCGACGTACCCGGCGTTGTTGGTCGCTAACCAGGTATGACCAGCACGTGTTGTTTGTTGTGCGGAGAGCCACAGGTCATCCGGAGGCTATGCATACGGGGCGGTGGCGAGGCAGGATGCAACCCGTCCTGCGCTCGTGGGTGATGGAGGCGAACCGTGTTCCGTGCCAAGTCCCTGCTCCGCCACACCGTGGCACCGGCCATAGCCGCCGGGTTCTTACTGGCGGTGCCATTGATGTCCGCGCCGGCTGGGCCGGCTCCGGACCGGTGGACGCCGCTCACCCCGGTCAACCTCAGCTACAACGTGGACACCTCGCACGGTCTGGCCAAGGGCAGGCTCGTGGCGTTCAACGACTTCCACGGGGCGATCGAACCGCCGACCGGCAGCGGGGGGCTGGTCAACGGCACCCCGGCCGGTGGGGTCGAGTACCTGTCCACCTGGGCGAAGCGGCTGCGCGCCGAGGGCAGCTCGCAGGGCGAGGACGTGCTCACCGTGGGTGCCGGTGACATGGTCGGCGCCTCCCCACTGATCAGCGCGGCGTTCCACGACGAGCCGAGCATCGAGGCGTTGTCCAAGCTGGGCCTGGACATCACCTCGGTCGGCAACCACGAGTTCGACGAGGGTGTCACCGAGCTCAAGCGGCTCCAGCACGGCGGCTGCCACCCCACGGACGGCTGCCAGGACGGTGACGGCTTCGCCGGCGCCGACTTCAGGTATCTGGCCGCGAACGTCGTCGACAAGCGCACCCACCTGCCGATCCTGCTGCCCATCGACATCCGGTTCATCCAGGGCGTGCCGGTGGCCTTCGTCGGCATGACGCTCAAGGGCACCCCGAGCATCGTCAACCCGGCCGGCATCCAGAACGTGGACTTCCTCGACGAGGTGCAGACCGCCAACGGTTACGCCGCGCTGCTGCGCCTGCTCGGCATCAAGTCGATGGTGCTCCTGATCCACCAGGGCGGGCAGCAGAACGTGCCGCCGCCCACCCCGCAGGACCCGGGCGGCTGCGCCGGCTTCGCCGGTGACATCACCAACATCGTGGCCGGCCTGCGGCCGGAGTACGGCGTGGTGGTCTCCGGTCACACGCACCGCTTCTACAGCTGCGCGCTGCCCAACTCCTCGGGCGCCAACTCGGTGGTCACCAGCGCCGGCAGCAACGGTGTGCTGCTCACCAGCATCGACTTCACGCTGGACAAGCGGACCAGGCAGTTCGCCAGCATCTCCGCCCGCAACACGATCGTGGAGAACGGCGTGCGACTTCCAGACGGCAGCTGGGCCAAGGACGCGCAGGGCAACTTCATCCGCAACGCCGCCCTGGTCGACCCCGCGATCAAGTCGATAGCCGACAAGTACCGCACCGCGATCACCCCGATCGCCAACCGGGTGGTCGGCAAGATCACCGCGGACATCACGAGGGCCACCACACCGGCCGGGGAGAGCGCGCTCGGTGACGTGATCGCCGACGCGCAACTCGGCTACACGCAGTCCGCGAACGCACAGATCGCCCTGATGAACCCGGGCGGCATCCGGGCCGACCTGAGCTTCGGGTTCTCGGGAGGCGGTGAGGCACCCGGCGAGGTGACCTATGGCGAGGGCTTCACCGTGCAGCCGTTCAACAACCTGGTGGTCACCCAGACGATCACCGGAGCGGTTCTCAAGGACGTGCTCGAGCAGCAGTTCGTCGGCTACCTCGGCCAGCTCTCCACCAAATTCCTCCAGGTCTCGGCGGGGTTCGGCTACTCGTACGACACCACGAGGGCACTCGGGGACCGGGTGTCCAACCTGACGCTCAACGGCACCCCGATCGATCCGGCCGCCACCTACCGGGTCACCACCAACGACTTCCTGGCCAACGGTGGCGACGGCTTCACCCGGTTGACCGCGGGCACCGACCGGGTCACCGCGCCGGGCTTCGACATCGACGCACTGGTCGCCAAGCTCGGCGCCGGCGCGCCGGTGCCGCCCGGCCCGCAGAACCGCTTCACCAAGGTCGCCTGAGCACGACGCGACGGGAGGCTGGTGGCGCACCGAGCCACCGGCCTGCCGTCGTCATACCGATGGCCGCGGTCTCCGGTCAGCTGTGCTCGGTGACGGGTTCGGTCCGGCGCAACCGAACCTGGAACCGGGTGTCGCCGGGCCGCGACGTCACCCGAAGGTCGCCGCCGTGCCGGTTGACCACGATCCGCCAGGCGAAGTCGAGGCCGAGCCCGGTGCCCTCGCCGACCTCCTTGGTGGTGAAGAACGGCTCGAAGATCTGCTCGCGAAGGTCCTCCGGGATGCCCGGGCCGGTGTCGCCGATCTCGACCAGCACCCGGTCGCCGTCCGGCGCGGTGCGCACGGTGAGGGTGCCGGACTCGCCCATGGCGTCCAGCGCGTTGTCGATCAGGTTCGTCCACACCTGGTTGAGCTCGGCGGGGTAGGCCGGCACCTGGGGCAGCGTCCGGTCGAACTCACGAACCAGTTGCACGCCCGCGCCGAGCCGGTGGTTGAACATCACCAGGGTGGACTCGAGGCCCTCGTGCACGTCGATCCACTGGTGCGGGGTGCGATCCAGCTGCGAGTACTGCTTCGCCGAGTCGAGCAGGCTGGAGATCCGGGAGGTGGCGTCGCAGATCTCCTTGATCAGGGTCTCGGTCTCCACCGTGTAGCCGAGCCAGTGGATCGCCCCGCCGAGGTGTTCGATGTCCACTTCGGACTCGAGACGGGTCAGGTCGGCGATCGAGACGCCGCCGCCGACGAAGATCGGTGCCAGGTCCCAACCGTTCGGCACGTCGTGCTCGTCGAGCCAGTCGCCGAGCTCGTCCTCACGATCCGAGGCCTGCAACGGGCTCAGCGGCTCCACCGTGGCCATCCGCGCCACGATCTCCTCCTGGATGGCGGTGAGCCGTTTGAGCTGCACCGCGTCCAGGTTCGACCCGGCGAGCACGGCCAGCTTGTGCCGCATGCCGGCGACCCGCTCGCGCAGCGCTGAGGTGGCCCGGCTGGCGGCCGCGGCCGGGTTGTTCAGCTCGTGGGTGAGCCCGGCGGTGAGCCGGCCGAGCGCTATCAACCGCTCCCGCGGCCCGAGGACCGACTCGCGGGCCCGGCCGCCGATTATCACGCCCTGGAGCAGATGCAACGCCATCGGGAACCAGCGGCGGAACTGCACCGCGAACTCCTCCTGGGGGAGCAGGAAGAACGAGCAGTCGGTGATCGCCCGCACGGTGGCCCGGTAGTTCGAGTCGGCGTCGTGCTCGTCCAGGTAGAACTGCACCGAACCGGAGTAGGAGCCGCGATGGTCGGTCCGATTGAGCTCCACTTCCTCGCCGCGGATCAGCCGGAACAGCGAGATCGTGCCGGAGAGCAGCACGTAGAACCCGGTGGCCGGGGCGCCCTGGGTGACCACCTCGGTTCCGGCCGGGACGTCCACCACCCGGCCGTGCCCCGCGACCCAGGTGATCTGCTCCTCGTTGAGGTCGGTGAACAGGAACAGCTCGCGCAGCTCGTCCTGGGTCAGCGTCCGTTCGGTGTCGGTCATTGGTCCTCCAGGTACCGGTGCACGAGAGTGACGGCCATGGCACCCTCGCCGACCGCGGAGGCGACCCGCTTGACCGACTCGGCGCGCACGTCGCCGGCCACGAACACGCCGGGCAGGCTGGACTCCAGGTAGTACGGGTCGCGGTTCAGCGGCCAGCCGGCCGGGCGCTGACCGTCGACAAGCAGGTCCGGGCCGGTGCGGACGAAACCCTTGGCGTCGCGCAGGATGGCCCCGCCGAGCCAGTCGGTGCGCGGCGCGGCGCCGATGAAGATGAACAGGTAGCCGGCGGCCACGGTTTCCTCGGCCGGCGCGGCGGCTGGGCCGGGACCGCACAGGGTCAGCTTCTCCAGGTGCTCGGTGCCGTGCGCCTGGATGACCTGGGTCTCGGTCCGCACCTCGACGTTGTCGATCGTTTCGAGCTGGCGGATCAGGTAGTGCGACATCGAGGCCTCCAGCGCGGGGCCTCGGACCAGCAGGACCACCCGGCGGGCGTGCTTGGCGAAGAACACCGCCGCCTGCCCGGCCGAGTTGGCCCCGCCGACGATGTAGACGTCCTCGCCGGCGCAGGCCGGGGCCTCGGTCGTGGCCGAGCCGTAGTACACGCCGCGCCCGGTCAGATCGCCGCAGCCGGGTGCCGGGTGCGCGCGGTAGTCCACACCGGTGGCCAGGATCACCGCGTGCGCGGCCAGCTCCGTGCCGTCGCCGAACTGGATCACCCGGGCCGAGCCGCGGGCCACCAGCCCGGTGACGTCCCGTGCGGTCAGGATCTCCGCGCCGAACTTGCTGGCCTGCCGCCGGGCCCGGTCGGTGAGCTGGGCACCGGACACCCCGTCCGGAAAGCCGAGGTAGTTCTCGATGCGCGAGCTCTGCCCGGCCTGCCCGCCGGTGGCCCGCCGTTCGACCAGCACGGTGCGCAGGCCCTCGGAGGCGCCGTACACCGCGGCACCGAGCCCCGCCGGGCCGGCGCCGACCACCACCAGGTCGTAGAAGTCCGCGGCCGGGATGGTGGACAGGCCGACGGCGGCGGCCAGCTCGCCCTCGGTCGGCGCGCGCAGCGGGGTGCCGTCCGGCGTGATCACCAACGGCACGTCCTCCTCGCTCGCCCCGGCCGCGTCCAGCAACCGCCTGCCCTCCGGCTCCGCCACGCTGTACCAGCGGTACGGCACGGCGTTGCGGGCCAGGAAGTCGCGGGTCCGGTAGGAGGGCTCGGACCAGCGGTGGCCGACCACCTTGGTCTCCGCGACGGCCGGCGCGCCGACCGCACGCCAGGTCTCCACCAGCGCGTCCACCACCGGGTAGAGCTTCTCCTCCGGCGGATCCCACGGCTTGAGCAGGTAGTGGTCCACGTCGACCACGTTGATCGCCTGGATCGCCGCGTCGGTGTCCGCGTACGCGGTCAGCAGCGCGCGGCGGGCCTGCGGGAACAGGTCCATCGCCTGCTCGAGGAACTCGATGCCGTTCATCTGCGGCATCCGATAGTCGGCGAGCATCGCGGCCACCGGCTCGCCGCGCAGCTTCAGCTCCCGCAGCGCCTCGAGGGCGGCCGGCCCGGACTCGGCCCGAACGATCCGGTAGTCCTCGGCGTAGCGGCGGCGTAGATCCCGTGCCACCGCGCGGGACACGGCTTGATCGTCATCGACGGTGAGCAGCACCGGTTTGGTCACACCGCGACCGTATCTCGGTTCCCACGGAACTTGCCGCGTACCTGTCAGCCCCCGTTGCGGTATGCGGTCTCCCGCACATCGGTGACGAGGTGAGCATCAGTGGAGCTCGCTTCCCCGCGTCTCGGGCAGCCAGATCAGCGCCACGATGGCGAGTGCGTAGGCCAGCGCCCCGAACGACATGGCGCCGCCAACACCGAAGTGGCCGGACAGGTAGCCGATGACGGTGGGGAAGAACGCGCCGACCGCCCGGCCGAAGTTGTAGGTGAAGCCCTGGCCGGCGCCGCGCGCCCGACTCGGGAACAGCTCGGCGAGGTAGGAGCCGAACCCGCTGAAGATCGCCGAGGAGCAGAAGCCGAGCGGAAAGCCGAGGAACATCACCGCGGTGCCCGCGCCGGCCGGCAGCCGGGTGTAGAGCACCAGCAGGATGCCGGAGAGCACCGCGAACAGCCGGAAGGAATTCTTCCGGCCCCACCGGTCGGTGAGGTAACCACCGGTCAGGTAGCCCAGGAACGCGCCGGTGATGACGAAGTACAGGTAACCGCCGACTCCTGCGACGGGCAGGCCGCGATCCTTGAGGTAGGACGGCAGCCAGGTGGCGATCGCGTAGTAGCCGCCCTGGCAGCCGGTCGCCAGCAGGGACAGCAACATCGTGGTGCGCAACAGGTCCGGGCGGAAGATCGCGGCCAGCGAACCCGATGCGGCCTGCTCGCGGTGCTCGAGGTAGACCGGCGCGTCGACCACCCGGCGCCGAATCCACAGCACGGCGAGCCCGGGCAGGGCGCCGGTGAGGAACAGCACTCGCCAGGCGGTGCCGTCGTCGAAGATGGTGAACACCAGCGTGTACATCAGCGCGGCGGCGAGCCAGCCGACCGCCCAGGCGCTCTGGATCACCGCGACCGCTCGGCCCCGGTGCCGGGCGGCGGCGTACTCGGCGACCAGGATCGCGCCGGTGGCCCACTCGCCACCGAAGCCGAGGCCCTGAAGCACCCGGAACACCAGCAGCGTCTCGTAGTTCGGCGCCAGACCGCAGAGCGCGGTGAAAACCGCGTAGGCCATGATCGTGAGCATCAGCGTCCGGGTTCGGCCGATCTTGTCGGCCAGCACGCCCGCGACCACTCCGCCGATCGCGGAGCTGACCAGGGTGGCCGTGGTGAGCCAGCCCTTCTCACCGCCGGTGAGCCCGAACGTGGTGCCGATCGCCGCCAAGCCAAGCGGGAGCACCCAGAAGTCGTAGGAGTCCAGGCCGAAGCCGAGGAACGCGCCGACCACCCCGCGCCGGCCGGGCACCGGCAGGTCACGCCACCAGGCCAGCCGCCGCTCCCGAGTCTCCGGTACCGCGCTCATGACATCCCCGCGCAAGCTCCGTGTTGGCGGGTCCGCCGCCTCGCAGGCTCGACGCCGGACCGCTGCCCGATGGCTCGCTCGCAAGCTCGCTCGCTCATGACTCACCTCGTTCAATCGATCGCTATCGGTGATACCGAAGGTTAGGAGATCGTTGAACGATATGACAAGAGACTGATAGCAGGATTAGGTTGTCCGACGAACAGATGGGAGACATGTGGTGCCAGGCGACGAGTGGATCGGGGTGGCGGAGGATCGTGCTCTGCTCGACCGCACCAGCACAGCCGAACGGGTGGCCGGCATCCTCCGTGAACGGATCATGGAAGGCCAGTTTCCGCCCGGTAAGCGGCTCTCCGAGGAGGCGATCACCTCCGGTCTCGGCATCTCCCGCAACACCCTGCGCGAGGCGTTTCGCCTGTTGGCCCACGAGCGCCTGCTGGTACACGAGCTCAACCGGGGAGTCTTCGTTCGCGTGCTCGGCGTCGAAGACCTGCGCGACCTCTACCGCATCCGGATTCTGATCGAGACCGCGGCGTTGCGGCACCGGCGCACGATCCCCCGGGAGACACTCGACCTGATGTCCGCCGCCGTGACCGCTGCCGAGCTGGCCGCCAAGGAAGGCCGGTGGCCCGATGTCGGCACCGCCAACCTGCGGTTCCACGAGATCATTGTCAGCCTGATCGGCAGCCCTCGAATCGACGAGCTGATGCGCCGGGTCTGGGCCGAGCTACGCCTGGTCTGGCACGTCATAGCCAATCCGAGGGAGATCTACGAGCCGTACGTGCCCCGCAACCGGGAGCTGGTCGACCTGCTCACCATGGAAGACCTGAGCAACGCGGAGTTCCTGCTGGCGCACTATCTCAACACCGCGGAAGAGCAACTGGTCAAGGCCTACGCCGCCGCGCGATGAGTTTCGCGCCGTCGTGCGGTCCCATGAGGTATGAACCTTCCAGAAATCGTCACCCGAGAGGAGTGGCTGGCCGCGCGTACCGCGTTGCTGGTCAAGGAGAAGGAGCTGACCAGGGCGCGTGATGCGCTGGCCGCGGACCGGCGCCGGCTGCCCATGGTCCTGGTGGACAAGGAGTACACCTTCGAGGGCCCGCGCGGGCGGGTCGGCCTGCTCGACCTGTTCGACGGCCGGCCGCAGCTGATCGTGGACCACGCCATGTGGCCGTTCGAGGTTGCCGCCGACGGCACCGAGACACCGCTGGAGCACGGTTGCCCGAGCTGTGCGGCCCGGTTGGATGCCATCGGCGACCTCACGCACCTTCGCGCCCGCGGCACCAACCTGGTCGTGGTCTCCCGGGCGCCGCTGGCCAAGATCGAGCCGTTCAAACGCAGAATGGGCTGGACCTTCCCGTGGTACTCCTCGGCCGGCAGCGACTTCAACTACGACTTCGCCGCCACCGTGGACGACCGGGTGGCACCGGTGCTGCTGAACTACCGCACCGCGGCTGAGGTCGACTGGTCGCCGGCCCGACGCGGGGACTACCCGGGGTTGAGCGTCTTCCTCCGTAACGGCAAGGAAATCTTCCACACCTACGCCACCTTCGCCCGCGGTATGGAGCAGATCGGCGGCACGCACTACTACCTTGACCTGACCGCGCTCGGCCGGCAGGAGGACTGGGAGGAGCCGCGCGGGCGCGCCACCGGGTTCGGTGCCAAGGCGGGCAGCCAGGGCGTGCGCTTCCACGACGAGTACGAGGACCAGGGAACCATCCCGGAGTGAGCGCCGGCCCGAGCCGGAAACGCCCGTGCGCGACTATGGTCACGGCACAGCCGACCAGCGAACGTGTCAGGATGCCGGCATGCCAGCACGTTGGAAGATCGAACCGCGGTGACCCCGCTCCAGGGGGCGGCCGTGGTGCTGGCCGGGATGTTCGCCGGGGGGATCAACACGGTGGTCGGCTCCGGCACCCTGGTCACCTTCCCGGTGTTGCTTGCGGTGGGCTACCCACCGGTGGTGGCAAACGTGTCGAACAGCCTTGGGCTGGTGCCCGGCTCGGTGAGCGGTGCGGTCGGCTACCGGCGCGAGCTGACCGGCCAGCGCGGCCGGCTGTTCCGGCTGGGTTCCGCGTCCGCGCTTGGCGGCGTCCTCGGCGCGGTGCTGCTGCTGGTGCTGCCGGCGAGCGCCTTCGAGACGATCGTGCCGGTACTGATCGCGCTGGCCCTGGTGCTGGTGGTGGCGCAGCCGTGGCTGGCCGCCAAGCTGGCCGCGACGCAGGAGGAGCGGCATCCGCACGGTGGCTTCCCCCTGCTGGTCGCGGTCTTCGCCACCGGCGTGTACGGCGGCTACTTCGGTGCGGCGCAAGGCGTTCTTCTGCTCGCGCTGATGGGCATCCTGATGGACGAGCGCCTCCAGCGGATCAACGCGGTGAAGAACGTGCTGACCGCGCTGGTGAACCTCGTCTCCGGCATCGTGTTCGTGTTCGTCGCGAACGTCGCCTGGGAGGCGGTGCTGCTGCTGGCCGCCGGCTCGGTCGTCGGCGGGCAGTTCGGTGCCCGGATCGGCCGGCGGCTGCCGAGCGCTGTGCTGCGCGGTGTGATCGTGGTCGTCGGCGTCGCCGCCATCGTGCAGTTGCTGCTGCACTGAGTTCGCCTGGCATCCTTTTGCGGTGACCAACGCCGTGCACCTCTCGCACGTCGAGTTCGACATCGCGTGGGACCTGCTCCGCCTCGGCGAGCGGCCGTACCCGATCAGCGTGCCGACGTTCGGGGTTACCGCCGACGAACGGGCCGTGCTGCGCGACCGCGCGCTGCACACCATGGCCGAGCGCGGCCTGCACGATGGCCGCGACCTGCACCCGCGCCTGGAGGACCTACTGGTCCTCATGGTGCGCAACCGGTTCACCGTCGACGGCCAGCTCTGGGCGGGACGGTACCTGCGGGTGCTCGCGGCGGGCGGCGGTGAGCACGGCGCGCTTGCCGTGCAGTCCGACGACGAGGTTCGCATCGAACGGGTCCGCGCGACCAACGTGGTCGGTGCCCTGGTTGCCCTGCTCCCGGCGGCGGAGCCCGGGCCAGGCGGCGCGGTCTCGCTGCCCCGCACGCTGTTCGACGAGGCCGTCTCGGCCTATGCGAGCGGTGGTCACCTGGCGCTCGAGACGGCGTTGCGCCGGGGCGGGATCACCGGCCGGGACCTGCGCGGGCTGAGCACCCTGCTGGAGTCGGGCCGGCGCGCCGGCGGCCAGCTCGCCGCGAACAGCATGGACCGGGTCGGCCGGCGCACCCGCACCCCGGTGCTCAACTTCTTCGACACCGAGGCCGGCCGCTACCTGCTGTACACCGAGCCGCGCCGGGATGGTCAGCAGTGGCTGACCTGCGCACCGGGCGGCTCGGACCGGGTGGCCCACCGGCTCAACGAGCTCGTCACCCGGCTCGACGTGTAGAAACACAGGTTATGACCGAGGTCTTGTGGCGGCCCGACCCGAACCGGGTCGCGGACAGTCGGATGGTGGCGTTTCGGAACTGGCTGCGTGCGGAGCGTGGCCTCGACTTCCCCGACTACGCCGCGTTGTGGGACTGGTCCACCACCGACCTGCCCGGGTTCTGGGGCGCGATCGCGGAGTTCCTCGGAGTGGTCTTCCACGACCCGCCAGCGCGGGTGCTCGGTGTCGACACCATGCCGGGTGCGGACTGGTTCCCCGGCGCGACGCTGAACTACGCCGAGCACGCGCTGCGACCCGGCCCCGGCAAGGGCGACCGCGACCTCGCCGTGGTGTTCCAGCGTGAGGACGGCCTGTCCGCCCAGCTCAGCTACGGAGAGCTGCGCACCAGGGTGGCCGCGCTCAGAGCCGGCCTGATCGAGCTGGGCGTGCGGCGCGGGGACCGGGTGGTGGCCCTGGCCCCGAACTCGCCGCGCACACTCATCGCGTTTCTCGCCACGGCCAGCCTCGGCGCGGTCTGGTCGTCCTGCTCGCCGGACTTCGGTGCCAAGGCGATCTCCGACCGGTTCACCCAGATCGAGCCGACCGTGTTGTTCACTGTGGACGGATACGTCTACAACGGACGGTCGTTCGACGTGCGGCCAACCGTGGAGCGGCTGCGGGCGGACATCCCCAGCCTCAAGGCCACGGTGCTGATCGACTACCTGTCGCCCGACGCCACCCTGCCGGCCGGCCCGCACCCGGTGCTGGCATGGTCGGAGCTGTTGGACCGGGACGGCGAGCTGGCCTTCGAGCCGGTGCCGTTCGATCATCCGCTGTGGGTGCTGTACTCCTCCGGCACCACCGGGCTGCCCAAGGGAATAGTGCACGGCCATGGCGGCATCGTGTTGGAGCACCTGAAAAACCTGGCGTTGCATTGCGATCTCGGGCCGGGTGAACGCTTCTTCTGGTTCACCACGACCGGCTGGATGATGTGGAACTTCCTGATCTCCGGGCTCCTGGTGGGCGCCACGATCGTGCTCTACGACGGCAGCCCGGGACATCCCGACCTCGGCACGCTCTGGCGGCTCGCCGAGCGGCACCGGGTGACCTACTTCGGCACCTCTGCGCCATACGTGCAGGCCTGCCTCAAGCAGCAGGTTCGGCCGGCCAGGGAGTTCGACCTATCCGCGCTGCGCGCGGTCGGCTCGACCGGCGCCCCACTGACGCCGGAGGGTTTTCGTTGGCTGGCCGAGGAAATCGGCGCCGGTGTGCAGATCTGCTCGGTGTCCGGCGGCACCGACGTGTGTACGGCGTTCGTCGGCTCCGCCCCCGATGTACCGGTGTGGCTCGGCGAGTTGTCCTGCCGCTCGCTCGGTGCCGCGGTGCAGGCCTTCGACGAGGACGGGCGAGCGGTGGTTGATGCGGTCGGCGAACTGGTGATCACCCGGCCGATGCCGTCCATGCCGGTGTTCTTCTGGGACGATCCGGATGGCGCCCGGTTGCGCGAGGCGTACTACGAGACCTACCCGGGGTTGTGGCGGCACGGCGACTGGATTCAGGTCACCCCGCGGGGCTCGGCGATCATCTATGGACGTAGCGACTCCACCCTCAACCGCGGCGGGGTCCGGATGGGCACCAGCGAGTTCTACCGTGTGGTGGAGGGTTTCGACGCGGTGCTGGACTCACTGGTGATCGACACCTCGGGCGCGGCGGCGCCGGACGGCGAGCTGCTCTGTTTCCTTGTGCTCGCACCGGGCACCGAACTGTCCACTGTGGAGAAATTGCTCCGTACCGAGCTGCGCGGCGCCCTTTCTCCCCGGCACGTGCCCAATCGGTTCATCGTGGTCGGGGAGATTCCCCGCACTCTCAACGGAAAGAAGTGCGAGGTACCGGTGAAGAAGATCCTCGCCGGGATGGCACCGGAGCGGGCGGTGAGCCGGGATGCGCTGGCCAACCCGGAGTCGTTGGGCCCGTTTCTTGAGCTCGCGCCGGAGAGCCCCGGCTGAACCACAGCCGGGGCTCCTCGAGAAGCGGAGTGACGCAACGTCAGGCAACCGCCCCGGCGCTGTCGGCGACCTGCTGGATGTGCTCGGCCTCCGCGTAGAGGTTGCTGAGCACCGACTGATCGATGGCGGCCAGCCCGTTCTGCTGACGGCACTTGTCCAGGGCGTCAACCGCGTTGTAGTACGCCCACGCCGCGGCGGCACAGGCGATCACGCCGATCCCGGTCTCGACCGTCGCGCAGGCGGCCACGAAGCCGGCAAGCGCAGCACCGACTCCGCTCCATTCGCTCTCACACGCCATTGAAATCTCTCCTTGCTCTGGTCAGGCCTGGGCCGGTTCTTCGTTCATGTCGATGCCGAGATGCTGCTGGAGGCCGGCGTCATCGCCGCTGGCCTGCCAGTGCGCGCTCAGGGTTGGCAGTTGTGACCAGTCGATCTGCGCCGACTGGCCGGCCCCTTCTTGGGACGGGTCGATACCGAGCTGCTGCTGCAGGCCGGCGTCATCGCCGCTGGCCTGCCAATGCGCGCTCAGCGTCGGCAGCTGTCCCCAGTCAATCTGCTCCGCTTCCGCCATTGGTTCTCCTTGAGTTGGACACTTGATCGCAAGTTAAAGAGGTCGCCGGCTCCGAGTCATCCCCGTTCGGTCTCACGGATGGGGCGGATGTGGCAGCCCTTTCGTGCACCCGCTCGTCCTTCCATGGACCGACTGGTGCGGGCCATCATGGTGCGATGCGCCTGTTGATCGGCTTCTCCGGTGGCGCGGCACTACTGCTGGCCGCGCTGCTCGTGCTGGCTGGTGCGCTGAAGTTGCTGCGGCCCAGGTCTTTTGCGCACGCGGTGTACCGGCTGCTCGGTAAACACCTGGTCCGCAGGGAACTGCTCGCCCGAGTCGCGCCGTGGACGGTCGGCGCGGTCGAGGTGCTACTCGGTATGGGCGTGGCCGTCGCCGGGCTGGCGCCGCGTGCCTGGTGGTCGATCCCGATCACCGGCGCCTGCGCCGCGCTGTTCCTGGGTTTCGTTGCGGTGGTGCGGATCGCGATCCGCAAGGGCACCTCGTGCGGATGTTTCACCTCGTTCTCCGACGGGGTGGCCGGCGGTGCCGAACTGGCCAGGGCGATCGCCCTCGCGGTGCTCGCCCTGGCGCTGCTCGCGGTGGCACTGACCGGCCGAGCGGTGACCTGGTGGCGGTGGGACGCGCTGGCCTGGCTCGCGGTGCTCGTCGTACTGGTGATCTCGGTCGTCGCGGTCAGCGGGCGCACCCGGCCCTCCGGCGCCCTGCTGCTCGGCCGGATCCGGTCCCGGCTGGCCCGGGTGGACTTGCCGCGCGCGTCGGCCGGCAACTACCACCGGGCCGACGCGATCGCCGCCGCCCGGCGGTCACCCTCGGTCGTCGCCTTCGAGCGCTGGCTCGGCGGTCGTGCTGCCGACGTGGACTGGCGGCGTTGCGAGATCCGGGCCACCGCGGCCACCCCGCCGGGCGGACCGCGGGTGCCCTGCCTGGTGATCTCCCCGCACTGCCGGGGAGGGCTGACGGTGACCGTTTCGGTGCCGGATGCCGGCGCCGAGCATGCGGTGGTGATTGCGGTGGTGGACGGGGCACCGCTGTCGGTGATCGGCGGCACCGTGATCGAGCGCCCGGCTTCCCCGCCGCGTCCGGCTGCGATGGTTCGGCGAGCCTAGCGGCCGACCGCGTAGCCCTGCATCCCACGGGCGTTCGCCGCGGCGCGCAGCACCCCGTCGGAGTCCCTCGCCACCGCGGAGAGCCGGCCGAGCGACCACGGATCGGATCGGGTCACCGCGTGGCCGCGGCGCCGCAGGTCTTCCAGATCGTCCACCCTGGACTCGACGACCAGGCCCGCCGGGACGGTCTGCCTCGGGTAGAAGGACGACGGGAACGCGGTGGTGTGCCAGGCCGGTGCGTCGATCGCGGCCTGGAGGTCCATGCCGAACGCCGCGTGGTTGAGGAAGAAGCCGAGCTGCCACTGGTCCTGCTGGTCCCCGCCTGGTGTGCCAAACGCGAGCATCCGGCCGTCCCGGATCGCGAACGATGGCGAGAGGGTGCTGCGCGGCCGCTTTCCCGGGGTCAGGGTCGCCGGCAGCCCGTCCTCCAGCCAGCACATCTGCGCCCTGGTACCCAGGCAGAAACCCAGGCCCGGGATAGCCGGCGAGCTCTGCAGCCAGCCGCCGGAGGGAGTCGCGGAGATCATGTTGCCCCAGCGGTCGGCGACATCGATGTGACAGGTGTCGCCGCCGGTGGTGCCGTGCCGCGAGACCGTCGGCTCGCCGAGGCCCCCCATCTGGACCAGCGGAACCGGTGCCGGGCTGGCGTCGACGAGGTAGCGGGGAAGCCGGGGCTGCTGCCCGTTAGGGGTGCCTGGCCGCAGCTCGAGACTGGCCGACGCGCCGACAAGTTTCCCGCGCTCCCGGGCGTAGCCCCTGGCGAGCAACTCGTCGATCGGCACGGTCGCGGCGTCGCCGTACCAGGCCTCCCGGTCGGCGAAGGCCAGCTTGGCCACCTCGGTGGTGCGATGTACCAGGTCGGCACTGCCCGAGCGGGGGAGTTCGCCGAGCTCATCGAGCATGGCCAACTGCTGTAACAGCACGGCGCCCTGGGACCACGGTCCGACCTTGTACACCGTCCAGCCGCGGGTGCGCAGGCTGATCGGACGCTCGTAACTCGGGCGCCAGCCGGCGCAGTCCGCTCCGGTCAGCAACCCGGCGTGCCGCGCGCCGGAGTCGTCGAGGACGGGGGTGCGGCAGAACTCGTCGATCGCCTCGGCCACGAAGCCGTCGTACCAGGTGGTGATGGCGGCGTCGAGCTGGCGTTCTCGGCTCGGCCCGGCCGCTTCGGCCTCGTGCAGGAGGCGGGTGTAGGTGTCGGCCAGTGCCGGGTTGGTGAGCCGGCCGTGCGGTTCCGGGACGGGCAACCAGAGTTCGGCCGAGCTGTGCCATTCCTCGCGGAAGAGGGCGGCCACCGCGCTGATGGTCTGGCGGACCCGCGGCACGGGGACGTGGCCGTCGCTGGCGTAGCCGATCGCGTAACTGAGCACGTCGCGCAGCGGTTTGGTGCCCTGGTCGCGGAGCAGGGTGAGCCAGGCGCCGACGGCACCGGGGACCGTGGCGGGCAGCAGCCCGGTGCCGGGGACCAGGTCGAGTCCGTCGAAGCGGTCCATGGTGGCGGCGACCGGGATGGTGCCCTGTCCGCACAGGACCGTGGGTTCACCGCCGGTGGCCGTGACGAAAATGGCCGGTACCTCGCCGCCGGGCCCGTTCAGGTGCGGCTCGACGACGTGAAGAACGAATGCGGCCGCGGCCGCCGCGTCGAAGGCGTTGCCGCCGCTTTCGAGCACGGCCATCCCCGTCGACGAGGCCAGCCAGTGTGTGGCGGCCACCATCCCGAACGTCCCGGTCAGCTCAGGTCGTGTGGTGAACACCTGTCCGACCGTAGTGGTCTTATCGCGGCCCTGGACAAGTTGCCCGCTGTAGAACCTACCTAGGGTGCGTGTACGCCGTGCTGTCCGAAAGATCCGTATCGTCCGTGATGCCCAAAATGGTCGTCCCGACGTTCATGGCCCGCCCCCACTGTCTCGACGGGCACCTGGTGCTGGCCCGCCGGACGACCACACCGCATTCCACAAGATCGAAAAATGTGGAGAGCAACGTGCCGCGCATGCTCCGGCCCACCCACGTGGGTGAGGTGGATGGTGGTGTCTGCCCTGCTCAGCGAGGCACACTGGGCCGTGCGCACCGCCACCTGCCCCGCTAGACCCAACCGCTTTGCCCGCCCGCCGGAGGACCTAGTAGGCTGCTCCGCGAGCAACCGGCACCCGGGAGGCTTCGCCTAGTCTGGTCTATGGCGCCGCACTGCTAATGCGGTTGGGGGCAACACCCCCTCCCGGGTTCAAATCCCGGAGCCTCCGCCACAACTAAATATGCGCCCGTAGCTCAACGGATAGAGCATCTGACTACGGATCAGAAGGTTGGGGGTTCGAATCCCTTCGGGCGCGCAGGTCAGAGTGGGGCGAGGCGCATCTCCTCTTGCCCCGTCTCAGTTGGGTCTGTGGTGGCGGCCACCGACCCGAGGAGTAGCAGTGACTGCGTGGGAGCCCCTAAGGGCGCGTGAGGGTCGTCCGCCGCTTGATGGACCGCACGAGGGTGTACCTGCACATCTCCGCGAGCCCATACGGGACTGGCTAGCGAACGTGTTCAGTTACTCGACCCGCCGTGGGTATTCGATCGGAGAAGGGGACCTGAGTTGGGCCAATTTAGTGCGTAGCGGCTCGGGTCTTGATCGCTTCGAGGATGTGGTGGACGTCGTCGGGTAGCGGGTCGGCTGCCGTGATGAGGTGGTCGCCGGCCTGGATCTGGATGGTGCGGTAGCGGCGGACGGTCTTGACGAACTTCCTGACCGACCAGTCTGTGGTGTCCTCGATCCAGTGGGAGACGGCCAGAGCGGCGAACACGATCGTCAGGTGTGCC
>JBJMIG010000035.1:0-81381 GCA_045806965.1 Labedaea sp.
GCCGCTCGACCGGCACGCGGATTTTCACGCCGGGCAGCCGGCGGAGCTACCGGCTGCCCGGTCGGGTGAGCCGGCCCGGCGGCACGCGGGTTTGCCGCTCGAGCCGGCGGGTCCATCGGGCCCGCACCGAGGTGGTTTCCCTGCCGCGCGGGCGGAGTCGGTCCGGCGAAGCGCGGTCCGGCCGGCGGTTGCGGACTTCGGGCGGCTCGCGGGTCGGCCCGTAGGGCGGGTGGCCGCGGCGGTGGTCCGGCCGGTGGTACCGGCCCGGTGCCTCGCCGGCCCGCCGGCCCGGTGACCCGGGCGGAGGCCTGCGACGCGCTCGCCGCCATCATGCTCATCGCGGGCTCGCGCGGCGGCTCGACCGGACGCATCCGGGGGACGCTCTGTTCGGCCGGACCGAGGGATGCCATGTCCGGGACGTAGTCGGGGATCTCCAGGTTGGTGATGGCGGTGAGGTCGACGGCGGAGGCGACCGCCGGCCGCGGACGGTCGGCGATGCGCTTGCGCATCGCGGCGTTGAGCTGTTCGTCGAGCTCGGCGGACCAGCGGAGCATGCCGCGCGGGCTGTCCCAGGCGACGATACCGACCAGGTTGCCGCCGCTCACGTAGCCGGTGACCCGATGGCCCACGGTGACCGAGCCGGCCAGCGGCACGGTGTCCTGCGCCAGCGCGGGGATGCCGGCGGCCTGGATGCGGATGCCGTGCTGGTCGGACCAGAACCGGGGGAGCGGGGTGAACGGCGCCGCGTCCCCCGGGCCGAGCAGCAGGTTCTCCGCGGCGGCCCGGCCCATCTCGATGGCGTTGAGCCAGTGCTCGACCCGGCGCGGCACGGTGTCGAAGCGCAGGTTGGGCCAGCGCGCCACGTCCCCGGCCACCACGATGTCCGGCGCACCGATGGCGTGGCAGGTCGGGTCGCACATCACGCCGTCGTCCAGGATCAGCCCGGAGCCGCGCAGCCAGTCGACCACCGGCACGCCGCCGACGCCGAGCACCACGCAGGCGGCGAGCACGACCCGGCCGGAGGACAGGTGCAGCGAGATGCCGTCGGCGTGCGGGGTCCAGTGCCGCACGGTTGTCTCGGTGAGTACCTGCACCCCGTGCCCGCGCTGGATGCCCTCGACCGCCGCACCGAAACCGGCGCCGGGCACCCGGTCCAGCAGCGTCCGGTCCCGCACGACCATGGTGACGTCCCGGCCGAGCTCACGGGCCGAGGAGGCGACCTCGCAGCTGACGAACCCGCCGCCGATCACCGCGACCTCGCCACGGCTGTGCGCCATGGCGCGCTTGACCGCGGCGGCGTCGGCGATCGTCCGCAGCACCTGCACCCTTGGGTCGTGCCGAGGCGCGCCGGGCAGGTGCTTGGCCGCCACACCGGTGGCGATCACCAACCCGTCGTAGCGCAGTTCCTCGCCGCCCGGCAGGTGCACGACGTGCTCGTCCGGGTCGAGCCGGGTGGCCCTGGTGGCGTAGCGCCAGACGGCGTCCAGGTCGGTGTGTACCGGCTGGACGATGTCCCGCGGCCGGACCGAGCCGGTGAGCAGTTGCTTGCACAGCGCCGGCCGGTGGTACGGCCGGTACGGCTCCTCGCTGATCATGACCAGCTCGCCGTCGAAGTTCAGTTCGCGCAACCGTTCCGCGGCCCGAAGCCCAGCGGCGCCGGTTCCGACGATCACGATTCGTTCACGCCGTTCAGCGGTCACTTACTTGTCCTCCAAGGCAATTGCGAGCGTCGGGCAGCAGCGGGTGGCCGACCTGGCCGCCTCGAGTTGGTCCTGCGGGACGCGCCTGCGGTACCGGAGCTCCCCGGTGAGCAGGAGTTGGAACAGCTCAGGCGCCTCCGCCTGGCAGGTGCCGAACCGGCGGCAGCGCTCGTTGTCCACGCTGAGCTGCGGTCCAGGTGCGGGGCGGCGCCGGCCGCGCCGCTGGGATCGTGCGGTCACGGTGCGTCCTCGATGAGTCCGGTGGTGGCGAGCGCCTTGGCCGGCAGGAACCGGAGGCCGGCCAGGGTCACCGCCGGCATCAGCAGGGCGATCCCGCCCAGCCACAGGAACCCCAGGTGGCCGTTGGCCATCGCGCTGAGCAGGGCGTGCAGCACGCCGAGCGCGAACGCCGGGTAGGCCAGCCGGTGCAGCCACAGCCACCGGTAGTAACTGAGCCAGCGGCGCAGTCCGACGACCACGGCCGAGGCGAGCATGCCCTCGAAGGCGAGGGTTCCCAGCGTCTGCGGCAGCTTCGCGCCGGAGTTGAACGGCACCAGCACCTGCACCAGGGTCCACGGCTGCGCCCGCAGGTAGAGGAAGGCGAGCCCGTGCACGGCGACGAAGGCCAGCGTGAGGGTGGACAGCACCATGTGGCTGCTGCGTAGCGCCTGCCGGCCGGTGAGCCGGCTGACCCAACCCATGCTGGTCAGGGCGCCCCAGCAGAGCGCGAGACACATCATGGCGTAGGCCAGCCGGGCGGATAGTTGGGCGATGTCGAGCACGCCAGAGTCGTGCTCGGCCTCACCGACGGCCAGTTGGTACAGCAACGTGCGTGCCTCCGGGAATCCTGGCCGAAGGCCGACCCTTGCCCGGTCCTGGTGGGCAAGGGTCGGCCCGCGGCCGTCACCTTGTGATCACATTCAGCAGTTCTTGTCGCCGTTGATGCAGGTGACCAGGCGGTTCATCGACTGGGCCGACATCACGTTGGTGAAGTCGCCGTGGTCGGTGATCGGGCTGTGCTTCACCTCGGGGAAGGCGTCCACCGCGAACAGTGCGCGGGCCGGCACGTTGAAGGTCAGCGTCATGTGCAGCTGCGGGATCGCCTTGGTGCCCGCCGGGCAGGTGCCGTCCTTGGCCGGGAACACCACGTGGGTGCGGTGGTTGGCGGAGTCGAAGTTGACGCCGTCCCAGCAGCTCGGGAAGTCCAGCACCCGCTGGAGCCGGCTGCCGCGCGGGCAGAGCGGGTACTTGGCGCTCAACCGGTTGGCGAACCCGGTGCAGCCCCACTTCGCGTTGCCGTTCGCGCCACCGTTGATCGCGGCCTTGGCGTCACCGGTGATGATCCGCATGAAGTCCGGCATGGCGACGACCTTCGTCTTCGCGTTGCCGCGCCAGAGCAGGGACACCGAGGAGGGCTTGATCAAGCGGCCGATGTTGTGCGGGTTCTCCGCGTCCGCCGCGCCGCCGCCGGTGTTGTCCCGGACTCGGATGACCGGCCAGTAGTAGGTGGACTTGTCGCCGGTGTCCTGGCACGTGGTGCCCGCCGCGGCCAGGTTGTCGTTGGTCGAGTTGCCGTCCGTGGACAGGTTTCCGACGTAGTCGTGCAGGTGGTGCGCGCCGTTGGCGTTTCCGGGGGCGACGATGAAGTTGGCCGGGTTGTTGTGGTTGTTCTGGTTCGTGCCGCACCGGGCGGTGAGGGTGCCCCGGGAACCGGTACGCGCGGGCCGCACGGTGTTGTTGAGCGGCGTCACCTTGCGGATGTTGACGAAGTCCTCCGGGAACGGCCCGAGGGCGTCGGCGCAGTTGGGCTTGGTGAACTGCTTCATGTCCTGCGCCTGCGGCTGGGGCGCGGGGGTGGCCGGGTTGGCCGGGCCGGCTTCATCCGGCGCGGTGGCCGCGGGCCCGTTCGGGTCCGGTGCCGCGCTGGCCGGCGGCTGGTAGGCGGCGGCCGCGGTCAGCCCCTGGTAGGAGGGGGCCCTGTTGACCGGCTGCGCTGGTGGCTTGGCCGCGGGCTGCTGCTTGGCGGGCTGTTGGGCGGCCGGTGCCTGCTCGGCTGGTGCCTGCTCGGCTGGTGCCTGCTCGGCCGGTGCCTGCTCAGCGGGCTGGTTCTCGGCCGGGGTTTCCTCGGCCGGAGCCTGGCTGCCCGGGTCGTTCGCCGCGGGCTGCTGGGCCGGCGGATTGGCCGAGGTGCTCTGCTGCGGCGGGGCGGACGCGGCCGGCGGCGCCTGGCTTGCCGACTGGCCGGGGTCGTCCGGCAGACACTCCAGGACCGAGGTGTCCGCGACCGAGCGGCCTCGGCCACCCCAGGCGAACGCGTCACCCGAGATGCCGACCACCACACCGGTCCCGATCAGAGTCGCGGCCGCGATGCCGGCGGCGATCAGCCGCCGTTTGGTGCGCTGCGGCATCTTGTGTCGTGCCATGGTTGTACCTCACTTGTGTGCTTCGTCAGGTCATCAGCTGGGCACCGGCGCGGCTCAGCGCATACGGAGGATCC
Source organism: Labedaea sp. (assembly GCA_045806965.1). Lineage (GTDB taxonomy): Bacteria > Actinomycetota > Actinomycetes > Mycobacteriales > Pseudonocardiaceae > DASYTH01. Next base: position 4,198 of record JBJMIG010000035.1, read on the forward strand.
GCAGCAGCCCCACCGTCGCGGCCAACTCCACGAGGCAGATGCCGATCACGAGCCCCACGTCCACGCCGCCGCCGCCGGTGGTGTTGCTCTGCGCGGCGGTCGCGACGCTGGCGTGCTGCTCAGGTGCGACGTTTCCCGTGTCGTTGGGCGCGTCGACCGGCGTCGAGCCGGCGACGGTTGGTTCCGGTAGTGCGTCGAAGTCCACTTGCCCGGTGCTCTCCAGCAGGATCATGTGGGTCTTGACGACGTCGTTCGCCTTCGACGCGAAGGCTCGGACGCTGTCGTTGCGGGTGCCGGCGCGGACCGCTGCGATGGCCGCGAACACCTTGCCGTGTGCGGCGCGCAGCAGGTTGGCGAAGCTCTTGTCGAACTCCGGCCCCCACATGGTGGATAGGTCGGCCAGCCAGCCCTGCTGCTCTTCGGTCGGCTGGCTGGGCAGCGCGACCCCGAGCTGGCGGGCGAGTTGGCGGGTCTCTTCGTCGAGTTGCTGGTGCTGCGCCGCGATCTTCGTTCCGACGTCCTTGACCACCTGACTGCCGGCCTGTTCCCGGGCCTGCTGTCCGGCTGGCATCTCCCACAGCCCGGTCTGCCGGACCTTGATCAGGAGCTGCCTGTCGGTGTCGGTGACCGGCCCGGCCTCGCCGGCGGCTGCTGGTGTGACCAATCCGAGGATGAGGATTGACAGTGGGATCAGTAACACCAGCAGCGCCGTCGCGACCCGGCCGGTCGGGTTTGCGTCCACTAGGGACTCAACGTCCGAGGTCGCGCGGCCGCAGCAGGGTCTTCATGAATTTTCCTTTCTCTGCAAGGAAGTTCGTCGGACCTCAGCACGTGCGGTCACCAGCAGATACGGAATGGGCCGGGTCACGGTTCAATTACGTCGTCGAGGTTGCTGTGACGTGGATCACTCGACGGAACGTCGCATCCCGGTCCACTATGTGCCCCGTGATCCGGCGTCAGAGCACCAGAGTGGAGGACGTCGTCCCTGCCAATGACGAGGCGCTGATCAGGATGCTCTACCGTGAGTTCGGCGGCGCCCTGTTCGGACATGTGCTGTACCTGACGGGAAACGACCGTCAGTGGGCCGAGGACGTGGTCCAGGAGACCCTGCTCCGTGCCTGGCGCAACGCCGACCGGTTGGACCGCGAGCCGGGCATGCTGCGTGCCTGGCTGTTCACCGTGGCCAGGCGCATCGTGATCGACGGCCGCCGCAGCCTCGGCGCTCGGCCGCGCGAGGTGGACGTCACCCCGCTGAACCTGATGCCGGTGCCGGACCGCTCCGAGCAGTCCCTGTCCGCGATGGTCGTCGCGGACGCCTTACAGAGCCTGCGCACCGAACATCGCGAAGCGATCGAGGAAACCTACCTGCGCGGGCGCACCATCAACGAGGCCGCGCAACTGCTCGGCGTCCCGCCGGGTACCGTCAAGTCTCGGGTGTACTACGCGTTGCGCGCGCTGCGCCGCGAGCTCCAGGACGGGGAGTGACCGAGGATGCCCACCCCCCACAAGGTTGATCACATGGACGTCGCCGCATACGTGCTCGGGATTCTCGACGAACCCGACGAAGCCGCCTTCGCGCAGCACTTCGCCACCTGCCGGCGGTGTCGCACCGAGTACCGCGAACTCGCCGACCTGCCCATGCTGCTCGACCAACTGAAACCCGCCCGCCGGGAGCGTCCCCGCAGCCGGCCGCCGTCGGTGCCCGGTAAGCGGGCGCTTACCCAGGCGCTCGACCAGGTCACCGCGGCCCGCCGCGCGCGCAGCCGCACGCTGTTGCTGGCCGCGGCCGCCGCGGTCGTGCTACTGGTCGCCATCCCGCTGATCGTGCTGCGTTCCGCCGGCAAAGCAACGCAGGTCGCCGGACCGACCGTGACGGTCAGCGCCGCGGCGCCCACCACCACCTCGACCCTGGCGACCGGCACCGACGTGATCGCCGGCGCGCGCACGGTAACCGGGGGAAACCCGGCCAACGGGATCACCGTGACGATCGGCATCGAGCCGGCCTCCTGGGGCACCAAGATCAATCTAGAGCTGCGGTCGACCAGTGGCCCGGTACAGCAACAGCTGGTTGCGGTGGCCCGTTCCGGCGAGGCCCAGGTGGTCACCAGCTGGCAGGTGCCGGCCGGCGGCGTGGGTGTGCCGGGTGCCTCGGAACCGTTGCGGCTACAGGGCAATGTCGGCTTCGGCCAGGAGGACATCGACCGCTTCCAGGTGCGTCGTCCGGACGGTACGACCCTGCTCGACGTGCCCGCCTGACTCTCCTGAGTGGACTGCAAGTACTCACGCTGAGTTTTCGGTCCATTGCGAATTACGAGGGCTTTAGGTTTGCTCCGGCCCTCGAATCGGCCATGGCGCTCCCGCGCCGCCTTGCGTGCTAGTCGCGATAGGCGGCTCATGTATGCTCGCGGCGATTTCCGGGAGAGAGACTTAAGGTAGGGAGAACATGGCCCAGAAAGTCATCGTCGAACTCGTCGACGACCTGGACGGCACCGCGTCCGATGACATCAGCACCGTCAGCTTCTCCCTTGACGGAGCCGACTATGAGATCGATCTCACCGAGGAGAACGCGGACAACCTGCGTGCGGCACTCGATGAGTTCGTGGCCGCCGGCCGGCGAACCGGCGGCCGGATGAAGCGCAGCACCGGCGCCGCCAAGCCGGCTCCGTCCCGCCCGGCCGCTAACCGGGAGCAAACCAAGGCTATCCGGGAGTGGGCCCGGCAGAACGGCTTCGAGCTCGCTGACCGGGGGCGCATCCCGGCGAACGTGATCGAGGCGTACGAGGACGCGCAAGCCCCCAAGGGTAAGCGGGGTAAGGGCGGCAAGGCGCGGCAACCGTCGTTCTCCGGCTGACCATTCCCGGTGGCCGCTTCGAATGGCGGCCGCGCGTCGGGTGAATGGTCGTGGGCATATCCGATCGCCAAGATCAGGACGCAACCGGCAAGTTGCAGAACGGTAGTCGGGGGCTCGAAGGTTGGTGCGCCGGGAGTGCGCCTGCCGAACGAAGTCAATGCGGCACAATGGCGCCGAGATGGCTGGGCAGGTGGGACGGAATGGGCGGCAAGCGGCCCCCCGAGCATCTGCCCAGCCAAGGCCAGGGCGGACAGCCGGCCGATCGCGGCCGCGCGAAGATGGCGACGTCCCGATAGGACCGCGCGATCCGCAGGCAGCACGTCCCGGTAAACGGGAATAGCAAGTCGAATGACCCACGCGGGTCGCGATACCGCAGGCCGGTCGTCGCCGGCGGTCGTGCCGGAGGGCCCACGCCGGGTATGCGGCCCGACGCTCCATAGTGGATAACGCCGGACGAGGCTGGATGGGGCTGCCGGGAACCGCCACGGATTCGAAGGGACCGCGTCGATGGCCGACGAGGGCGAGGGTTATCTGGTGCGGCCGGTCGGCCGGGTGGAGTCATCGCTGGTTGACCGGGAGTCCGCACCGAAACAGGGCGACGAGGGCGCGCCGCAAGCCTGGCTGGTGTTCGACCCGGACATGCTGCCGGCGCTGCGTGACGTCCGCGCCGGCGCCGACATGCTGCTGCTGACGTGGTTCGACCGGGCCAGCCGGGACGTGCTCGCGGTACACCCGAGAGACGACGAGTCGCGCCCGTTGACCGGCGTGTTCAGCACCCGATCACCGGACCGGCCCAATCCCGTTGGGTTGCACCGGGTGCGGGTCGCGGCGGTGGACGGCCTCCGGCTGCTGGTCCGTGATCTGGAAGCGCTCGACGGCACCCCGATCGTCGACCTGAAACCGGTGCTCGACCCCGGTACCGAACGCTGATCCGGGCTCAGCTTGCCCGTGCCGATGCCGATAGCGATGTCGGGGGCACCGCGAGCCCGGGGGTGGGGCCGCGGGCCCGGGCCACAACCCGGGCCCGCGGCCGCGTAGTCCCGGCTCCCGCGAGTCTCGCGCTCAGGCAAGCGAGTCTCGCGCTCAGGCAACTGAGTCCGGCGCTGCCTAGTCTTCGACCGGCTCCAACACGAACAGCGGGATCTCCCGGTCGGTCTTCTTCTGATACTCGGCGTAGTCCGGCCAGGCTTCGACGGCGCGCTTCCACCAGAGCGCCTTGTCCTCGCCCTTGACCTCGCGCGCCACGTAGTCCCGCTTGACCGGGCCGTCCTGCAACTCGACCCTCGGATTGGCCACCACGTTGTGGTACCAGACCGGGTGGGTGGGCGCACCGCCGAGCGAGGCCACGACCGCGTAGCGGCCATCGTGCTCGACGCGCATCAGCGGCGTCTTGCGGAGCTTCCCGGAGCGGGCGCCGAGGGTGGTCAGCACGATGATCGGCGCTCCGCCCGCGGTGACGCCCTCGGTGCCACCCGACGACTCGTACTTCTCAACCTGCTCGCGGACATAGTCCTGGGAACTGGGTTCGTATTCACCATTCAACGGCATGTCATTGACCAACGGACGCCGCGCTGCGGCTATTCCGGGCGCCCTCCGTACCGGTCCGGTCGCGTCGCGTTCTTGTCCCGTCGGTTTGCCCGCCGCCGGCCGCGGGTAGATATAGGGCGCGGGGCAGTTCCTCGCACGAGCGTGCCGGACGAGGTGTCAGCCATGGACGTGCCCAGAGACAGCCAACTGGACCCCACGGTGCTCGGCCTCGCCGAGCAGGCCAGGGAGGCCCTGCTCAACCTGTACCTGCGGCTGGCCGGCACGCCGGGGCAGGCGGGGATCACCAGCCCGGTCGAGGTCTGTCAGGTGCTCGGGTCGTTGAGCTCCATGGTGGACAACCTGGTTCGTAGCCTGCCCGAGCTTGGCGGCTGGCTGGAGCAGCAACTGCTGGCCGGCAGCCTGCCGTGCGCCGAAGCCGACTTCGACACCCTCACCCGCACCATGCACGATGCCACGTCCGCGCTGTCCCATGCCCGCGGCGTCGCCTCCCAACTCGGCCGCGATCTCGCCCGCGCCCGCACCGCCAGTCAGGGCCTGGTCAGCCCCTGACCGACCGGTTCGCCGAGCAGCACCTCCGCGGCGGCTTGGGCGCAGACCCGGGCGGCGCCGTGGGTGGCGAGATAGACGGCGCCGAGCGGGGTGGGACCGGGCAGGCCGAGCTCCACGACCACCGCGTCCGGGCGGGCCGCCAGGATGTGCCGCACCGCCGCCGTCATCCAGGGATGGCGATGGGCGTCGCGGACGGTCAGCACCAGCGGGCGGCCGGCGGCGGCTTCGGTCACCGCCGTGACCATCGCGCCGTCGCCCGCGGCCGCGCCCTGGTGCAGCCGGGTCGAGGTGGCCTCCGGGCGGAGCCGGGCGATCGGGCCGGCCACACCCCACGGCGTGTGCTTGTCGATCGCCTGGTGCAGCAACGGGCTCAGCTCGACCACGTGTGGCGCTCCGGCCAGCGGCAGCACCCCGCCGGGGTCGGTGAGTCGCACCGCGCGGCGGGCCGCGGTCAGTCCGATCGCCCCATCCTCCGAGCTGGCCGGCGCGCTGGTCGTCCCGCTGGCCGCGGCGGTCCAGGCGGCCAGCTCCCGCACCCGCCGGGCCGCGTCGGCCAGGCGCTCCTCGGGCAGCTCTCCCGAGGAGACCGCGTCGACCAGCGCGGTGCGCAGTTCGTCGTAGGTGGACTCGCCGGCGTGCTCGCGGCCGCCGCCGACGCAGACCGCGTCCGCGCCGGCGGCGATCGCCCGCACGGCCGCGCCGGCCATCCCGTACCGGTCGGCCACGGCCCGCATCTCGATGCCGTCGGTGATGATCAGACCGTCGAAGCCGAGCTCACCGCGGAGCAGCTCGATCAGAATGCGCCGGCTCATGGTGGCCGGCGCGTCGGCGTCGTACGCGGTGACCAGCAGGTGCGCGGTCATGATCGTGCGCACCCCGGCCTCGATCGCGGCCCGGAACGGTGGCAGCGCGACGGCCGAGAGCTGTGTGGCCGACCCGCCGAGCGCCGGCAGCGCGAGGTGCGAGTCGACGCTGGTGTCTCCGTGCCCCGGGAAGTGCTTGGCGCAGGCGGCCACCCCGGTGGACTGCAACCCGCGCACCCAGGCCGCCGTGTGCCTGGCGACCAGTTCCGGATCGGCGCCGAAGGAGCGGACGCCGATCACCGGATTGTCCGGGTTGGAGTTGACGTCGGCGTCCGGCGCGTAGTTCAGCGTGACGCCGGCCGCGGCCAGGTCCCGTCCGATGTCGCGGGCGACCGCCTCGGTGAGCGCGGGGTCGTCCACCGCGCCGAGCGCCAGGTTGCCCGGCCGCGAGCTGCCCCGGTCGGCCTCCAGGCGGGTGACGTCACCGCCCTCCTCGTCGATGGCCACCACCACGTCCGGGTTCTCCGCCCGCATCGCGTCGACCAGCGCACGCACCTGGGCCGGGTGCTCGATGTTGCGGGAGAACAACACGACCCCACCGAGCCCGCCGGCCAGCCTGCGGCGTAACCAGTCGGGCGGCGCCGTTCCCACAAACCCGGGTTGGAGAACGGTGTCGGCGAGGGTGTACAGGTCGGCCTCCGAGGAGTTGGTCCAAGCACTGGTATCCGCGGTCCGAACCCAGTGGTCCGAACACAATGGTCTAAACCATTAGGTCCGCCAGGAGAGTCGCACGGCGCCGGCCGGCGGTCAAGCAGGGCAACGCGAGAGGGCAGCCTACGCCTGCGCGGTCAGCCACACCGCGGTGTCCCGAGGCAGCCTGCCGTCGTCGAGCGGGCCGCTCAGCAGCAGCACCCGCGCGCCGGCCGGCAGCTCGAACGGCGTCTCGGACAGGTTCACCGCGGACCGGAAACCCGGGTTCCGCTCGAACAGCAGCACCCCGGGCGGCGCGTCCAGCCAACGCATCGTGCCGTCGCCGAGTGCCGGGTGATCGCGGCGCAACCGAAGCGCCGCCCGGTAGAGCTCCAGCATCGAGTGCTCGTCGCCGGTCTGCGCCTCGACCGTGTAGTCCTTCCACGCGGTCGGCTGCGGCAGCCAGGGCCGGCGGCCGTCCGGCGCGGCGAAGCCGAACGGCGGCGCGTCGCCCGCCCACGGCATCGGCACCCGGCAGCCGTCCCGGCCGCGGTTGGTGCCCCCGGAGCGCTCGAAGGTCGGGTCCTGCAACAACTCCTCCGGCAGGTCCGCCACCTCCCACAGGCCGAGCTCCTCGCCCTGGTACAGATAGGCGCCGCCGGGCAGGGCGAGCATCAGTAACGCGGCCGCCCTGGCCCGGCGCAGGCCCAGCTCAAGGTCGACCGGTTCGATCTTCTCGGTGCGCGGCCCGAGCCCCTCGGTGTGCGCCCGGCCGTAACGGGTGACGTGCCTGGTCACGTCGTGGTTGGAGAGCACCCAGGTGGCCGGCGCGCCCACCGCGTTCAGCGCGCCGACGCTGTCGTCGATCACCTCGCGCAGCCGGTCGGGCTCCCACGGGCAGCGCAGAAAGTCGAAGTTGAACGCGGTGTGCAGCTCGTCCGGACGCACGTAGCGGGCCAGCCGCTCGGCGTTGGCCACCCAGGCCTCGGCCACGAACGTCGCGCCCGGGTACTCGTCGATCAGTCGGCGCCAGGATTGGTAGATCCCGTGCACCTCGTCGCGGTCCCAGTGCGGGTGGTCGAGCCGGCTCGGCGGTTCGAGCACGTCCTCGCGCTCGACGCCGAGGTCCGGCAGGCCGCGCTGCTTGATCAGCCCGTGCGCCACGTCGATGCGGAAGCCGTCCACCCCGCGGTCCAGCCAGAACCGCAGGATGTCGAGGAACTCGGCGCGAACCTCGGGGTTCTCCCAGTTCAGGTCGGGCTGCTGCGGGGCGAACAGGTGCAGGTACCACTCGCCAGCCGGTTCCCGGGACCAGGCGGGACCGCCGAACACGCTATCCCAGTCGTTGGGCGGCCCGCCGGTGTTCCCGGCGTTCCCGGTGGTGTTGCCGCTCTCGGCCGCGGGGCCGCGCCGGAACACGTAGCGGTCGCGCTCCGGCGAGCCCGGCGGTGCGGCCAGCGCCCGCTGAAACCACGGATGCCGGTCCGAGGTGTGGTTGGGCACCAGGTCGATGATCACCTTGAGGCCGTGCTCGTGTGCCTCCGAGAGCAGCGTCTCGGCCTGCGCGAGGGTGCCGAACATCGGCTGGATGGCCCGGTAGTCGGCCACGTCGTAGCCGCCGTCGGCCATCGGGGACGGGTACCACGGGGTGATCCAGATCGCGTCGACCCCGAGGTCGCGCAGGTACGGCAGGCGGGAGCGGATGCCCTCGACGTCCCCGTTGCCGTCGGCGTCGGCGTCGGCGAAGCTGCGGATGTAGATCTCGTAGATGACGGCGTCGCGCCACCACTCGGTCTGCGTCATGCACCTATCCTCCACATGACGCGGACCGGGGCGCTGACCGAGCGGCGGGGTTTCCGGGGAATGTTGCCCGAGCGCGTCACTCAGTTGCCTGAGCGCGAGACTCGCGGGTGGGGGTGCGGGGTGGTTCAGTGAATCTGCATGGGCCAAGCCAAACGCGTTGACTTTGCCGGCATTGTGTCAAATGACAAAGAGCGGGCACTTAGTTCCGGGGGACCCTACCCAGGTGGGCACTACCGCGCCGCCGGCGGCGAGCTTCTGGTCGAGACTGACCGTGACGGAACGCGGCGAGCTGCACCAGGTGGGCACCCGGACCCGGTTCGAGGCCGACCAGCCCCTGCTCAGCCAAGGGGACCGCAGCCGGCATCTGGTCGTGCTGCTGGCCGGCTCGGTCAAGGCGACCAAGAGCGTCGGCACCGGACCCGAGCAGGTGCTCGCGTTGTGCGGTCCCGGTTCCGTGGTCGGCGAGGTGGCCGCGCTCACCGGGGCGCCCCGCTCGGCCACGATCACCGCGCTGGAGCGGGGCGAGGCGCTGATCGTCAGCGCCGAGGAGTACGCCGGCGTGGCTCGCCGGCACCCTGGTTTGCGCCACGAACTGGAGCGGGCGTTGGCGCACCGGCTGATACAGGCCGACGAGCGGCGCTCAAGGACGGCGCTGCCGAGCACGCTGCCCCGGCTGGCCGCGCTGCTCGCCGACCTGGCCGACCAGTTCGCCGATGCCGGTGCGCCGGCCGTCGTGCCCATCACCCAGTTCGACCTGGCCAGCCTGGCCGGCTCCTCCCGGTCCTCGACCGCGCGGGCCCTGCGCCGGCTCAAGGCCATGAACCTGGTGCGCACCGGCCGGGGCACGATCACCGTCGCCGACTCCGCGGCGCTACGAGACCTCGCCGGGCTACCGGCAGCTCGAACCGGGCCTGAACACCGGCGGCTCGGCTGACGGCGTACCGGCGACCACGGACGGGCTGGTGATCCCGGCGAGCATCGCGCTCAGCACCGCGACGGCGACGACCGCGCTCAGCCCGACATACCCCGGCCGGCGCCGCCACCACCGGTTGCGGGCCGGACCCGCCGGCGCGCCGGGGTCCGGTTCGGGCGCGGTGATCCAGGCGATGGTCGGCCCCTCCTTGGTGCGTACCCGAACCGCCCGGTACGCCTCGGCGTGCGCGTCCGGTACCCGCTGCACCACCTCGCGGTAGAAGTGCTGCGACACGACCAGCGCGAGCGGGCCGGGGGAGCGGGCCAGCATCCGCTTCAGCGGTGCCGCGTCGACCATCCGGAACGCCTCGATCACCGCGGGACTGGCCGCGTAGGTCCCGTCGAACTCCACCTCGGCGACGCCGATCGCCACCCGCAGCCGGACCCGCTCCTCGGCCGGCCGGTTCGCGTTGTGCCGGTGCAGTGCCTGCACGAGCAGGCCGGGCCAAGGGTGGGCCAGCAGGGTTTTCGGCATGCCGGCCGGCAGCAGCACGCGCAGGCCGTCGCCGAGCTCGTCGCCGTCGCCCGGCCGCCAGTCGACGCCGATGTGGCGCAGCGTCTCGCGGACCACCGAGGTCATGGTGCGCCGGGCGACCCATTGCGCCCGCCGGCCGCACCGGCCGAATCCGGCGATGTCCACGATCAACACGCTGTGATGTCGTAGCAACGGTGACGTGAAGGTCACGACACTCAGCTCCCCGACTAAATCTCCATGATCTTGGGCTGGATCGATTCGAGGATTCTGGTGATCGCCAGGGCGGCCGGACAGTGCTCTGCCGGACATTGTCCGCATTTGGCCATACAGCTTGCGGACACCGTCCGCATCCGGCCAGGGCACCGCGGGCTAGATCCAGCCGCGCTTGGCCGCGGCCGCGCCGGCGGCGAACCGGGTGTCGACGCCGAGCACGGTCAGGATCTCCTTGACGTGCCGGCGGATCGTTCGCACGCTGGTCCCGGTGCGGTGGGCGATCACCTCGTCGGACAGCCCGGACACGAGCAGGTACAACACCTTGCGGCGAACCTGGGTGAGCTCCTGGCTGGCCGGCTGCCCCAACACGGTGCTGGCCGGGTCGGCCCACTGCTGGTCGAACCAGTCCGCCAGCAGGGTGAGCAGCGGCGTGGCCCGGATCAGCAGCGCGCCATCCGGCTCCATGCTGAGCAGCGCGAGGGCGTCGTCCACGTGCATCATCCGCACCGGCACGGTGTGCCGGATCCGGGCCTGCTCGCCGGCCTGCACCGAGCGGTCGATCGAGTCCTGGCCCCAGGACGTCGCGGCGTAGGCGGTGTCGTAGATCATCCGGAACTCGACGCCCGAGGCGATCGCCTCGGCCGGCGGCTGGAGCGTCGCCTCGTCGATCGAGCGGGTCGAGCCGCCGGTGATGGTGCCGCGCAACAACCTGGTCGACGACCGGTAGAGCCCGGCGGCAACCATCCCGATCTCGGTGGGCTCGCGCATCACGCGCACGCCCTGGATGTCCTCCATGATCGGCGACCCGAGGCCGGGATTGGCGAAGACCGTTCTGGCGAACCGGCCCCAGCCCTGGAACAACCCCTGCTGAAGCTCGAGCACCCGTCGGTGATGGCGGTTGAGCACCAGGCGCAGGGCCACCGCGGGCGGCACCGGCCGCACCACGAGGCCGTCGCCGCTCACGCTGAGCACGCCGGACTCGAACAGTTCGCGTCCGACCGGGCCGTCCAGGTCGAATGCGCCAGGTTCGGTGCCGATCGGCATTCGCACCGCTTCGAGCAGGTCGTCATATGCTTGTGCCGCCTGGGGGCTGACCAGGCCGGCGAGCACGCCCGCCGGCCCCTCAGAGCGTGTCACCCAACAATGATGCTCAATCCCAAGGCCGTTTCGGGCGACGAAAACAGGACAGTTTGCGCAGTTCAGGCCGGCGCCGCCGGCAGCGTCGACCGGCGTGCCCGCTCGGCGAGGTCCACAGTGGATTTACCTGGCCACCTCGAAGGTGCGTCGACCCGAGGGGGTTGACGGGAAATCATGAGCCGGTGGCTACCGTAACCGCGGCTGCCGGTTCCCCAAGGCGATCTTGGGACCCGGCCTGGATGTGCTGAGCGTGACCGTCCGCGGTCAACGGCCGACGGCGGCCACTCGGCGCGGAGGGGAGGAGAAGCGTTGCTGGGCCTGGAACTTGTCGTGATCCTCGGGGTGTGCGTGCTGGTGTGCAGCGCGGTCGCGCACCGGGTGCGGATCGCGCCGCCGGTGCTGCTGCTGGCCTGCGGCGTGCTGATCGGGTTCATCCCGGGGCTGCGGGTGATCAGCCTGCCGCCCGAGGTGATGCTGCTGCTGTTCCTGCCGGCGCTGCTGTACTGGGAGAGCCTGACCACCTCGCTGCGTGAGATCCGCAGCAACCTACGGGCGATCGTGCTGCTGAGCACCGGACTCGTGGTCGCGACCGCGGCCACCGTCGCGGTGGTGGCGCACGCGCTCGGCCTGGACTGGGGTCCGGCGTGGGTGCTCGGCGCGGCCGTGGCACCGACCGACGCGACCGCGGTCGGGGTGATCGCCCGAGGGCTGCCCCGGCGCACCATGACCATCCTGCGCGCGGAGAGCCTGGTCAACGACGGTACCGCGCTGGTGATCTTCGGCATCGCGGTCGGGGTCACCGCCGGCCAGGAGCAGTTCAGCGTCGGGCACGTGGCGCTGCGGCTGGTGCTGGCCTACGCCGGCGGCGCACTCGCCGGCCTGCTCACCGCCTGGCTGGCCGTGCGGGCCCGGCGCGGGCTGGACAACCCCATGCACGAGAACGTGGTGAGCGTGCTGACCCCGTTCACCGCCTTCCTGCTCGCCGAGTTGATCGACGCCTCCGGCGTGCTCGCGGTGGTCGTCTGCGGGCTGACCCTGAGCCAGATCGGTCCCCGGGTGGTCCGCGCGGACACCCGTCAGCAGGCCGAGGCGTTCTGGCGGCTGGCCACCTTCCTGCTCAACGGCGCACTGTTCGTCCTCATCGGACTGCAGGCGCACGGCGTGCTGCGCGACCTGAGCGCGGCCCAGGCGGGCAGCGCGTTCGGCGTGATCGGGTCGATTTCCGCGGTGGTGATCGGCACCCGGTTCGCCTGGACCTACACCACGCCCTACCTCATCCGGGCGCTGGATCGCCGGCCGCAGCAACGGCTGCGCCGGGTCGGCGCCCGGCAGCGGATGGTCAACGCGGTGTGTGGGTTCCGTGGCGCGGTCTCCCTCGCCGCCGCACTCGCCGTGCCGGACACGGCCGCCTCCGGCGCGCCGTTCCCGCAACGGGACCAGATCGTGCTGGTCACTTCCGGCGTCGTGGTCATCACCCTGGTGATGCAGGCTTTGGCGCTGCCGGCCGTGGTGCGCTGGGCGCGTCTGCCCGAGGACACCGCGTTGGCCGAGGAGCGCCGGCTGGCCGAGGCGACCGCCTCCGAGGAGGCCTACGCGGTGCTGCCGGACGTCGCCGCCCGGCTGGGCGTGAGCGACGCGGTGCTGGCCAGGGTCCGGGCGGAGTACGACCACCATCTGGAGGTGGCCCGGGCCAACCCGGACGACGATGAGGACGAGCCGCTGCGCCAGGCCGAGGCCGAGTACGCCGCGCTGCGGCTCGAGATCATCGCGCACAAGCGGGCCACCGTGGTCCGGCTGCGGGATCAACAGGCCATCGACGACACGGTGCTTCGGCTCATCCAGGCCAAACTGGACGTCGAGGAGGTTCGGCTGGCGCACCGCGAGATCCTCGACTAGCTCGCCGGCCCGCTCGCTCAGTGGGGCAGCTTCACCACGGACACGAAGAAGTCGTCGATCTGGCGGACCACCTCGACGAACCGGTCGAAGTCCACCGGCTTGGTGACATATGCGTTGGCGTGCAAGGAATAACTGCGCAGGATGTCCTCTTCGGCCTCCGAGGTGGTGAGCACCACCACCGGGATCCGGCGCAGGTCCGCGTCGGCCTTGAGCTCGGCGAGCACCTCGCGGCCGTCCCGCTTCGGCAGGTTCAGGTCGAGCAGGATCAGGCCCGGCCGCGGCGCGTCCTGGTACGGCGGCTCACGCCGGACGAACTGGAGGGCCTCGACCCCGTCGCTGACCACGTGCAGCGCGTTGCGGATCTTGTGGTGCTCGAACGCCTCCCTGGTCATCAGCACATCGCCGGGGTCGTCCTCGACGAGGAGGATGTCGATGGGGGACGACGATTCGTCGGTCATGCTGGCACGCTCTCCTCGGTTGCAGCCGGCTCGGACACGGCCGGCAGGGTGAAGTAGAACCGGGTGTGGCCTTCCGGCGGTTCGGTGTCCAGCCAGATCCGGCCGCCGTGGTATTCGATGATCTTTCGGCACATGGCCAGCCCGATGCCCGTGCCCGGGTACGCGCTCTTGGTGTGCAGCCGCTGGAAGATCACGAACACCCGCTCGGCATAGTCCGGCTCGATGCCGATCCCATTGTCGGTCACGGAGAAGAGCCACTCGTCGCCGGTGCGGACGGCGTCGACCCGGATCCGCGGCGGCTGCTCGCCCCGGAACTTGATCGCATTGCTGACCAGGTTCTGGAACACCGCGGTGAGCAGGGACGCCTCGCCGCGCACCTGGGGCAGGTCCGCGCCGATGCTGATCTCGGCCGCGGAGTACTCGATCGCCGACTCCAGGTTGCCGATCGCGTCCTTGACCAGCTCGCCGGTGTCCAGCACGACCAGCTGGCCGCCCCGGCGCCCGACCCGGGAGAACGCCAGCAGGTCGTTGATGAGCACCTGCATCCGCTTGGCGCCGTCCACCGCGAAGGAGATGTACTGGTCGCCGCGCTCGTCGAGCCGGCCCTGGTAGCGCCGCTGCAACAACTGGCAGAAGCTCGCCACCTTGCGCAGCGGCTCCTGCAAGTCGTGCGAGGCGACGTAGGCGAACTGCTCGAGGTCGGAGTTGGACCGCTCCAACTCGGCGGTGCGCGCGTCCAGCAACCGCTGCGCCTGGTGCAGTTCGTTCACCTCGTCCACCACCCGGCGGCGCATGGCCTCCACGTCGTCGGCCAGCTCACCGAGCTCGCGCGGGCCGCCGCTGCCTCGCACCCTGCGGTCGAGCTCGCCCGCGGTGACCTGCCGAACCTCGCCGGCCAGGCCGAGGATCGGCCGCACGATGGTCCGTTGGAAGGCCACGTACAAGCCGATGAACAGGGCGAGCACCAGCACCGCGACGACGAACAGCATCACGCTGAGAAAGGTCGCCGCGCGTTTCAGGTCGGCCCGGTCGGCGTCCCGGTCGGCACCGAGGTTGCGCCGCTGGGTGTCCAGCGCCGCGCGCACGGCGTCGAACTGCGCCGACGCGCGGTCCACCTCGCTCGGGCTCGGCACCGGTGCGGCCAGCTGCGCCTGCGCGGTCCGCTGCCAGACGCCGGCCTTCGCCAGCACGTCGTCGAGGTCCCGGCCGGCGGGGGTCTCCGCGGTCGCGCCGAGCCCGCGCAGCTGCGCCACGGCGGCGTCCTGTTGACGCCTGCCCTCGTCGTAGGGGCCGCGGAAGCTGCCCTGCCCGGTGAGCTGGTAGCCACGCAGGCCGGTCTCCTGGTTGAGCAGCGCCGCGTTGAGGTCCCTTGCCTGGAGCAGCTGCGGGTCGAGCTGGTCGACCACCTGGGACCGGGCCTTGCTGAGCTGGTCGACCGCGACCACGCCGCCGGTGATGGTGACCACCAGCATGATCACCTCGACCGCGGCGAGCACCCCGGACCAGCGGCGTACCCGCCACCGCCCGGCCGCCGCGGAGCCGCGTGGCCTGCTCTCCGGCCGCGTCGTCTGCGTCGTCTCGCTCACCGCCCGCACCTCGCAAGCTCGCGCACCGCCAGCACCTCGCAGCTCATCCGCTGCCGTCCTCCGGGTGGTGGGTCAGCAGCGCCATGGCGATGTCGTCGTCGAGCGGACCGCCGTTGAGGTCCTCGACCCGGCCGATCAGCAGGTCGAGCACCGCGCCCTGGTTGCGCCGCCAAACCCGGTCGCGGCGCAGGATGTCGAGCAACAGGGTGGCCATGTTCTCGTGGCCGAGCCGGTCGTCGCTGCCCTCCACCTTGCCCTCGAACACCCCGTCGGTGTAGAGCAGCAACGACCACCCGGGCTCGAGCTCGACGTCCAGCGGCTGCCAGGTGGTGTCGGTGGACAGGCCGAGCGGGAATCCCAGGTGGACGGTCGGCAGCAGCCGGCCGGCGTCCCCGACGACCAACAGCGGCGGCGGGTGTCCGGCCAGGATCATCCGCAGCGACCGTCGGTCGGCCGGGATGCTGACCATGCAGAGGGTGACGAAGCTGTACCGGATCCGCTCGTGGATCAGCAGCCGCTGCACGGTGTCCAGCACCTCGGCGGTGGGCAGCCCGGCGAGCACCAGCGCGCGCCAGGCGATCCGCAGCGCCACGCCGAGCGCCGCCTCGTCCGGTCCGTGCCCGCTGACGTCTCCGATGGTCGCGTGCACGGTGCCGTCCGGTAACTCGACGGCGTCGTAGAAGTCCCCGCCGAGCAGCGTGCCGTTGCGCCCTGGCCGGTACCGCGCGTCGAGTTCGAGCAGGGCGTCGGTGAGTAGGGGAGTGGGCAGCAGGCCGCGCTCGAGCCGGCTGTTCTCGTTGGCGTGCAGTTGCTGCTGGAGCAACTCCTGCTCGACCTCTTCGGCGCGCTTGCGCTCCCAGGCGTAGCGAATGGCGCGGACCAACAGCGGGCCGTCCACCTGGTCCTTGACCAGGTAGTCCTGGGCGCCGGAGGCCACCGCGGCCACGCCGGTGAGCTCGTCGCGCTGCCCGGTGAGCACCACAACGGCGTTGGCCGGGGCGTGTTGACGCAGCTTGGTCAGCCCGGCCAGCCCGTCCGCGTCGGGCAGGTGCAGGTCGAGCAGCACGCAGTCGGCCTCGATCGGACCGGCCAGGGCAGCCGCCATGGTGGCCACCCGGTTCAGCGTTACCGGTGTGCCGGCGTCGCCGAGCATCTCCTCGACGAGCAGGGCATCGCCGTCATCGTCCTCGATGAGCAGCACCCGCAGCCGTTGTCCCGGCGACAGCCTCGGCGGCACACCCGAGGCGAGGGCGAACTCCAAAGCACCTCCTGCTGAGACGATCCGGTGCGGACGGCTGCGGGCTCAACCAGCGTCACCCTAGCCAACCAGCCGGCGTGTAGAGCACGCTCGGCCGGGGTAGACCTGCGGGATGTCACAGACCGCGGTCGGGCGAGACGATGTCGTCACCATCCTGATCCAGCAGCACCAGGAGCTCCGGGCCTTGTTCCTGGTGTTGGACGACGCCGTCGGAGATGTCCGCAGGGACGCCTTCCACCGGTTGGTCCGCCTGCTCGCGGTGCACGAGACGGCCGAGGCTGAGATCGTGCACCCCGCGGTCCGGGGCCTGAAGGGCGGTGCTGCGGTGGCCGCGGCGCGTGCGGCCGAGGAGCACCGGGTCACGGCACTGTTGTCCACATTGGACCAGATCGGGCCGGACGCCGAGGGCTTCGACACCCTGCTCATGCAGCTCCGCGACGACGTGCTGGCCCATGCCGTGCACGAGGAACGGGAGGAGTTCCCGTTGCTGCGCGCCGCGTGCGGCCCGGCCCGGCTGCACGCGATGGCCCGCGCGGTGCGCGCCGCCGAGGCGATCGCGCCAACCCGGCCGCATCCCGGGGTGCAGGGCGCCAAGGCCAACCTGCTGCTCGGCCCGCCGCTGGCGATCATGGACCGGGCCCGCGACCTGATCCGCCAGGCCCTCGGCCGCTGAGCGGTCAGGCCAAGAGCTCCCGCTCGACCGCGGCGGGGGTCCTGGCCCGTGCGGTGAGGCGGACCGGGCCCAGGCGCTCGGCCAGGGCGGCAGCGGACTTCTCGATGGCCGCCGTGGTCTCCGTGCCGACGTCCTCAAGGAGCCGGAAGACGACCTCGCCGGTCTTGCGCTGGGCCCAGCCGCCGACGATCCGGCCGTCGCACCACACCGTCGGGGAGACGTTGCCGGTGCGGTCGAACAGCAGCTCCGCGTGCGCGCCGAGATAGAAGTCGCGGCGGTTCCACCCCATCGGGGTCGGATCGAGCCCGGGGAGCAGGGCGACCCACGGCTCGACCGGCGCCAGTTCGTCGGCCAGGTCGTCGGCCAGCGCGATGCCGGGCGTGCCGTCCAGGTCGACCTCGACCGGGTTCAGCGCGGTGAGCGCGCGCTTGGTCTGGGTCGCGGTCCAGCCGGTCCACCAGCGCAGGTCGGCCACGGTGGCCGGGCCGAAGGTGGCCAGCCACTGCTTGGCCAGCGTGGTTTCGGCCGCCTCCGCTGGCAGTTCCGGCAGCCCGCCTTGGCACCAGCGGTCGGTCGGGCTCCAGCGGAACTGGGTCGAGGTCCACGAGCCGAGCGGGCGGCCGCGGACGATGTGGCCCTCGGCGGCCAGCACCAGCAGCACCCGGCTGACCACCCGCTGCCGGCCCTCGTAGGCCTTGCCCCTGTTGAGCACCAGCTCGGTGCGTAACCGGGGGTCGACGGTGCTCAGCTCGTTGGCTGTGGCGGTGCCGAGGTCGGCGAGCGCGGCCAGGGCCACCTGTTCGACCTCGGCCAGCCAGCCGTCGACCCCGGCCGCGACCTGATCCGCGGTCAGGTTCTCGGCCAGCAGGGACAGCAGCAGCCGACGCTGCTGGGCGGCCACCGGGCGGGAGCAGGCGGCCTGCACCGCTGGTGCGGTTTCGATCGGCACCACGAACACGGTGCGGCGCATGCCGAGCAGTCGCAGCAGGGTCCGGTCGTCGTACAGCGCGCGCTCCACCGGCTCGACCCCGTCGCCGGTGGTGTACCGGTCGGTCCGGGCCCAGATCGACAGGTACACGGTCGATGGGTCGGTGCCGTGCAGCGCCACCATGCTCCTGGCCGCCTCGAGCGCGGACGACGCCGGTGCGGCCAGCCGGTGCCGGTGGCCGAGCCGGGCCCGGCGCTGCGCGACGCTGATCCGTGGCATCAGGCGGACACCGGACCGGCGATCGAGCCGGCGCCGATCAGCGCGTCCCGAGTGACCAGCGCGGCGAGTTGGTCCTCGGTCAGGTCCTCGCTGCCGTCCGGGCGGCGGGGCAGGACCAGATACCGGCAGTCGGCAGTGGAGTCCCACACCCGGATCTCCACCTTCTGGTCGAGCCGCACACCGAACTCGGCGAGCACCGCGCGCGGCTCGCGCACCGCCCTCGACCGGTAGGCGAACGACTTGTACCAGCGCGGCGACGGCCCGAGCAGCGGAACCGGGTAGC
This sequence comes from Labedaea sp., assembly GCA_045806965.1. Taxonomy (GTDB): domain Bacteria; phylum Actinomycetota; class Actinomycetes; order Mycobacteriales; family Pseudonocardiaceae; genus DASYTH01. The sequence continues at coordinate 22,600 of JBJMIG010000035.1, forward strand.
ACGAGCAGAGCGTGCAGACCACCAGGTTGTGCACCTCCGGGGTGTTCTCGACCACCACGAGGGCGAGGAACGGCAGCTCCACGTTGGTGCCACCGCGCAGGTCGTAGCCATCGGCGCGAACCACCTCGGTGGCGTCGTCGAGCAACCGGCGGCGAAAGTCCGGGTCGCGCCAGGCCCTGGCAACGTAGCGGGCCCCGTTCCGCGCGCCCATCCGGTGAACGAACACGTCCTCGACGTCGTCCACCTGCTCGGCGCCGAGCGCCCCGCGGGCGATCAGCAGGCGCTCCAACTCGGCCACCCGGCGGGCCATCGGCGCGGTCGGCGCGTGCTCGGCAGGCCCGCTCACCAACTCGCTCACTCGGACACCTCCGCGCGCAGGTAGCTCTCGAACAGATCCAGGTACACCACGTGCGCGCCGGCGTCGGCGCCCCACAGTGCGGTGGCCGGGAACCGCACGCTGTACAGCGCCTGCCGCTCCGCCCGGCCGAACCTGGCGAGGTCGTCCGGGAACGGGAAGTGCCCGCGCAGCGCGTGCACCGTGCCGGCGCGGCCGCGGACGTAGAGCGGCAGCCGGGTGTGGCCCGGCGCGGCGTGCAGCCGGGCGCGCACCCGCTGGCCAGGGGTGAAGGTCACGGCCACCGTCATGCCGTCTCCCGCATGGTGGCCAGCACCGCGCCCCGCTCGTCCTCGGTGAGCAGACCTTCGCCACGCACAGCCGCTCGCAGGCGTCGGCCCAGCGCTCGTAGTAGCCGCTGGCGAAGTACTCGGCGGGCGGCATCCGCTCGATCGAGTGGCGGAACTCGTCCCAGGTGAACGCGCCGTTGTGGATCAGCGACCGGACGATGGCGAACACCCTGGCCTCCCAGGCGGTCTGGAAGCTCAGCTCGTCGTCCCGCCCGGTCACCGGCCCGAAGCCGTGCAGCCCGCCGATGTCGTGCACATAGCTCACGGCAACGCCTCGCAGGCTCGGCGCTGCCGCTCGGACACAGTGCTTGATGGTTCGCTCGCAAGCTCGCTCACGGCAACGCCTCGCAGGCTCGGCGCTGCCGGTCGGACACAGTGCTTGATGGTTCGCTCGCACGCTCGCTCACGGCATCATCGTGCCCTGTGGCTCGGGCCGTGACCAGTTGCGCGGGTGCACACTGTTCGGATGAGCGGACGCGTGCGGCGCGACGTGCGGGTCGAGGGCGTTGTCCAGGGTGTTGGTTTCCGCCCGTTCGTGTTCGCGCTGGCCAGCCGGCTGGGACTGGCCGGCCGGGTGGGCAACGACGTCGACGGGGTGTTCATCGAGATCGAGGGGCCCGGCGCGGACGTGGCCGACTTCCTGGCGGCGCTGCGTCGCGAGGCCCCGCCGCTGGCCGAGATCGAGCGGGTCACCGCGGTGGCCGCCGAGCCGACCGGCGCCGGGGACTTCACGATCGTGCCGAGCGAGGCAGGCGGGCCGCGCCGAACCCTGGTCTCGGCGGACAGCGCCACCTGCGCGGACTGCCTGCGTGAGCTGGCCGACCCGGCCGACCGCCGGTTCCGCTACCCGTTCGTCAACTGCACCAACTGCGGGCCGCGGTTCACCATCGTCCGGGACGTGCCCTACGACCGGCCGCTCACCACGATGGCCTCCTTCGCCATGTGCCGCGCCTGCGCGACGGAATACCACGACCCGGCCGACCGCCGGTTCCACGCCCAGCCCACCTGCTGCCCGGACTGTGGGCCCCGGCTCGCTCTGGACGGCTCGACCGGTGACCCGATCCCGGCCGCCGCCGAACTGCTGCGCGCCGGGAAGGTGTTGGCGATCAAGGGTCTCGGCGGTTACCACCTCGCGGTGCTTGCCACCGACGAAGCCGCCGCGGCCACCCTGCGGCGGCGCAAACACCGGGAGGACAAGCCGTTCGCGGTGATGGTGGCCGACCTGGCCGCGGCCGGGCTGCTGGTGGCCATCGAACCGACCGCGGCCAAGCTGTTGGAAAGCCGGCGCCGGCCGATCGTGCTGCTGCCGAGGCACCCCGGCGCGGCGGTGGCACCGTCGGTCGCGCCCGGCAACCGGGCGCTCGGGGTCATGCTGCCCTACACCCCGCTACACCACCTGCTGCTCGACGCGGTCGCCGCACCGATCGTGCTGACCAGCGGGAACGTCTCGGACGAGCCGATCGCCTACCGCGACGAGGATGCCAGGGAGCGGCTGGCCGGCATCGCGGACGCGTTGCTCGCCCATGACCGGCCGATCCACATCCGAACCGACGACTCGGTGGTCCGCCCGTTCCGGGGCCGGGAGTCGGTCCTGCGCCGCTCGCGCGGCTACGTACCGGAGCCGGTGACGCTGCGCTGGGCGCTGCCCCGGCCGGTGCTGGCCTGCGGCGCCGAGCTGAAGAACACCTTCTGCCTGGCCAAGGAGCACCACGCGTTCGTCTCGCACCACATCGGGGACCTGGAGAACTACTCGACATTACGGTCCTTTGTGGAGGGCATCGAGCACTTCGGCCGGTTGTTCGACGTCGAGCCCGAGCTGGTCGCGCACGACCTGCACCCCGAATACCTGTCCACGAAGCACGCCAGGGAGCTGTCCGGGGTCGAGTTGGTCGGCGTGCAGCACCACCACGCGCACATCGCGTCCTGCCTGGCCGACAACGGCGAACCCGGGCCGGTTCTCGGGGTGGCCTTCGACGGGCTCGGCTATGGCGCCGACGGCACCATCTGGGGTGGCGAGTTCCTGCGCGCCGACCTGACCTCCGCCGAGCGGGTCGGACACCTTGCCGCGGTGCCGATGCCCGGTGGCACCGCGGCGATCCGGCAGCCCTGGCGGATGACGGCGTCCTATTTGGACATCGCGTACGCCGGCGAGCCGCCGGCGGACCTTGCCGTGGTGCGGCGCAATCTCCAGCGCTGGGACCAGGTCCGCGCGCTCGCCAGGTCGGGCCTCAACTCGCCGCCGACCTCGAGTGCCGGACGGCTGTTCGACGCGGTGTCCGCCCTGCTCGGATTGCGCGACACGGTCAACTACGAGGGCCAGGCCGCGATCGAGCTCGAACAACACGCCGACCCGGCGGAGTCCGGCGCCTACCCGGCCGCGGTCGCCGACGGGTGGCCGCTGGTGCTGGCCGGGGCGGACCTGGTCCGCGCCGCCGCCGAGGACCTGTTGGCCGGTACCGCCCCCGCGGTGATCGCCGCCAGATTCCACAACGGGGTGGTGGACGCGATCGTGCGGACCTGCCGGACGCTGCGCGAACGCACCGGCCTGGGCACGGTGGCCCTCTCCGGTGGCGTGTTCCAGAACCTCCTGTTGCTGCACCGCACGGTCGACCGGTTGCGGGCAGCCGGCTTCCGCGTGCTGTGGCACAGCCGGATACCCACCAACGACGGCGGGATCAGCCTTGGCCAGGCGGTGGTCGCGGCGGCCGTCGACTCAGGCGGCGGTCTCCTCGCGCAGACCTGACTTGCGGGCCAGCGTGTCCAGCACGTCGCTGACCATCGCGCCGCCGCCGCCGCCAAGTACCTGCCGGACCGCCGAGCCCGCGACCAAGGCGCCGGTCCGGATGAGCTGGTGCACCTCGGGGGACTGCCGGATGGCGTCCCAGGACTCGCGCACCTTCGCCAGGCCGTCGCGGCCCTGTCTGCTGCCGACCAGATAGCCGATCGCGAAGCCGATCAGTGTCTCCATGTCACATCTCGCGGATCTCGAGGTACCGCTTGATGTCTGGCAACGACTGGATGACCGCGGCCACTACCAGTGCCACCACCAATGATTTGACCAGTCGAATCAGCACTTCGTCCTCCATTTCGCCTCGTGTTCGGCGGCCTGGTCGAGCAGGGCCACCAGCGTGCTGTCCCAGCTCGGCAACGCGTTGCGCGACTTGTATCGCTGCAACGCGTCCAGCGTCTCGCGCTGGACCCGCAACCATGCGCTGTTCGGGAAGTGCAGGTCGACGGTCTCCCGCCACACCGTCACCGGCAGGCCGAAGGAGCTCTCCTTGCTCCACGGCACCTGCTGCACCTGAAGGCGCCCGTCGACGTTGCGGAACACGGTGCCGCTGAACAACAGCAGCAGCGGCACCACTCCGTCTGTCAAGCCGTGGAAGTACTTGGTGGAGGCGATCTCGAGGTCGTAGGTGACCGGCAGCGGCAGGTCGATCGTGGTCGCCGCGCCGAACCCGGGCACCATGGCGGACAATGTGGCCAACTGCAACGGTTTCAGCGTGTCCGCCCACCGGTCGGTGTCGCCGAACAGGTCGTGCAGCCGCTCGGCCTCCTGCGCCGAGTAGCGTCGCCGGTGCGGTTCCACCCGAATCTGGCAGCGCAGCGCGATGGCGTCGATCCGTTCGCCCTCGGTCTCGGTGATGCGCAGCTCAAGGGTCAGGCCAGGGGTGACCGCGTACCGGTCGGCCCGGGCGCCCACACAGTCGAAGACGAGTTCGGCCACACCTCAGCCCTCCGGCTTCCACGCGCGCGCCCTGCCGGCGAGCCCGGCGAAGAACTCGTCGATGTGTCCGGCCGCGTCCGGGCCGCCGTCGAAGCCGGTCCAGTACATCCGCACGAGGCCGACCAGTTCGTAGCACTCGTCGACGGGCACCAGGAAATAGTCCACCGCGTCGGCGGTGCGCCGAACCAGGATCGCCTCAACCTCCGGCGCCGCCTCGGCCAGCAGCGGGTGCGTGCCGGCCAGCCCTGACCAGGCGTCGAGGTCGAGCAGACACTCGGTGGCGCCTGCCGGGCTCGGGTAGAACGCGGCCAGTCCGTGTTCGGTGCGCAGGAAGAACGCCGAGCCGACCGGGACGCCGAGCCCGTCCCAGTCCGCCGGGCTGATCGGCCGCTCAAGGTCGCGCAGGTAGCGGTCCGGCACCGCGCGGAACCGCCCGCCGCCTGCCTCCTCGCGGGTGAACAGCAGGTAGCAGGCCCGACAGGCGCACATGATGGACCGCTGCTCGACGTCCACCACGTGCCCGTGGCCGGAGTCCACCGGGGTGGCGCACAGCTCACAGCGCTCCACCGCCGATTGCGCGGGCTGCGTCGGTTGCGCCACTGTGGACGGTTCGGGCGCGACCGGCGGCCCGACGAACCGGCGCAACCCACCGCGCGCGGTCACGACACCACCATCCTCGGCACCGCCACCCGCACACCCTGACTGTCGGACAGCAGCGGCAGCGGGTCGAGGTGCTGCGTGGTTCCGTCGAGCCCACGGCCGGCCAGCCGGACGTTGAACTTGGCCCCGCACGCCGGGCAGGCGAGCACGTTGCCGTTCACGGTGCCGGTGGACAGCGCAGCACCACAGCTCGCGCAGCGGTCCCGGTAGGCGTACAGGGTGCCGCGCACCGAGCAGACCAGGACCGGGGTGCCGGCCACCGTGACGCACACCGGCGCGCCGGTCGGCGGTCCGAACTCGGGCAGGGTGCTCCAGGTGCTCCGGTCGGCCGGCTCCGGCGCCGGGTCCACCGCCGGCCAGCCGGCCGGCGGTCCCATGCCGACCTGCAGCAGTGGCGCCGGCTCCGGCTCGGTCACGCCGGCCACCTCGACCCCGGCGATGTCCGGCGCGGCGTCCAGGATCGCCGTCTCGATGGCCATCTTGACGGTCATGGTTGACGACGGACAGCCCTGGCAGTTGCCTTCGAGCCGCAGCTGCGCCATCCCGTGCTCGTCGACGCCGAGGTACTCCACCCCGCCGGCGTGCGAGCCGAGGTAGGGGCGCACCCGGTCCAGCGCACGCTGGATCCGGGTGTCCACCTCGAGCGGATGCAGATCGTGCAGCAGCAGCAGGCTTTCCACCAGGCTGTCCTCGGTGAGCCGGTCGATCAGCGCGGGCTCCCGCTCGCCGAGCAGGGCCACCACCCGGCGAAGTCCCTCGCCGTACATGTCGACCAGCAGCCGAACCAGCTCCTCGGCGGTCTCCCGGTCCCGGCCGGACCGCAGGCCGTCGAGGAGCCGCTCGATCTGCTCGCCGACGTCGCGTGCGTCGCGCGCCATCTCAGTACTCGGCGTTGAACGCGTGCGGCGTGTGCAGCTTGGTCAGCATCTTCCCGGTGCCGATGGACATGTGCACCCCACACGGCAGGCACGGGTCGAAGCTGCGCACCGCCCGCATGATGTCGATGCCCTTGAAGCGCTCCGGCGGGTTCTCCTCGAAGATCGGCGTGTTCTGTACCGCGTCCTCGTAGGGGCCGGGCGTGCCGTAGGTGTCCCGCACGCTGCCGTTCCACGGGGTCGGCGGGTACGGGTGGTAGTTGGCGATCTTGCCGCCGCGAATCACCATGTGGTGGGACAGCACGCCGCGCACCGCCTCGGTGAATCCGCAGCTGAGCGCCTCGTCCGGCACCTTGAACGGCTCCCAGGTCTTGGTGTGCCCGGCCCGGATCTCGGCCAGCGCCTTCTCCGTGAAGGTGAGCGCGAGCGCGGCGGCGTAGGCCTGGAAGTAGGTCCGCGCCCGGTTGCGCTCGATCGCGTTGCTCCACTGTGGAATCTTCCACTCGAAGGTGACCTCCGGCTTGAGCGCCGTGCGCGGCAGGCTGATCTGCACGCTGTGGCCGGTCGCCTTGATGTAGTCGGTGTTCACCAGACCGGCCAGCGCGGTCGCCCACAGCCGGGCGATCGGGCCGCCGCCGGTGTCCAGCGCGAGGTGGTCCTTGCCGTCGAACCAACGCGGCGACATGGTCCAGGAGTACTTGTCGTCGAAGTCCCGCTTGGCCGGCCGCGGGATCGTGTGCTGGTTCCACGGGTGCCTGCGGTCCACCGGGTTGCCGAGCGGATCCCGGGTGGCGAACATCTCCTGGTCCTCCCAGTCCTCGTAGAACGAGTGACCGAGCAGGATGCGGATGCCGAGGCCGATCTTGACCAGGTCGGTGGTGACCAGCTTGCCGTCCACGACCACGCCGGGGGTGACGAACATCTTCCGGCCCCAGTTGGTCATGTTCTCGTAGGTGAAGTCGCAGTACTCCGGGTCGTTCAGGCTGCCCCAGCAGCCGAGCAGAATCCGGCGCTGACCGACCTTCTCATACCCCGGCAGTGCCTGGTAGAAGAAGTCGAACAGGTCGTCGTGCATCGGCACGACCCGCTTCATGAACTCCACGTAGCGCATCAGCCGGGTCAGGTAGTCGGTGAAGAGCTGAACCGTGGCAACGGTTCCTACCCCGCCCGGATACAAAGTGGACGGGTGGACGTGGCGGCCCTCCATGAGGCAGAACATCTCCCTGGTGTAGCGGGAGACCTGCAGCGCCTCGCGGTAGAACTCGCCCTCCAGCGGGTTGAGCGAGCGCATGATGTCGCCGATGGTCCGGTAGCCGTGCTGGTCGGCGTGTGGCGACTCGGTGTTGTTCGCCAGCTCGAGCACGCCGGGATTGGTCTCGCCGACCATCTTCTCGCAGTAGTCGACCCCGACCAGGTTCTCCTGGAAGATGTTGTGGTCGAACATGTACTCCGCGGACTCACCAAGGTTGATGATCCACTCGCCGAGGTGCGGCGGGCGGACGCCGTAGGCCATGTTCTGGTTGTACACCGAGCAGGTCGCGTGGTTGTCGCCGCAGATGCCGCAGATCCGGCTGGTGATGAAGTGCGCGTCGCGGGGATCCTTGCCCTTCATGAAGATGCTGTAGCCGCGGAAGATCGATGAGGTGCTGTGGCACTCCACGACTTCCTTCTTGGCGAAATCGATCTTGGTGTAGATGCCGAGGCTGCCGACGATCCTGGTGACCGGATCCCACGCCATCTCGACCAGGTCGGGGTTGTCCTTGGTGGATGTCATCGGTGATCGCCCTTCCTCACCAGTTGGCCTGGTAGCCGGTCAGCAGCTTGTTGCCCTTGGTGCGCCACTTGGGCTCCTCGTCGACGGACCTCATGGTGAAGCCGCGCAGGGCCCGGATGACCGTGCCGTACATGCCGCTCGCCGCCGCGGACACCTTGGAACCGGGCGGCTCGTCCATGAACGGCATGAACTTGTCCGGGAAGCCCGGCATGGTGCAGGCGATGCAGATGCCGCCGACGTTGGGACAGCCGCCGACCCCGTTGATCCAGCCGCGTTTGGGCACGTTGCACTTCACCACCGGGCCCCAGCACCCCAGCTTCACCAGGCACTTCGGTGAGCCGTACTCCTTGGCGAACTCGCCCTGCTCGTAGTAGCCGGCCCGGTCGCAGCCCTCGTGCACGGTCGCGCCGAACAGCCAGGTCGGCCGCAGCGCCTCGTCTAGTGGGATCATCGGCGCCTGCCCGGCGGCCTGGTAGAGCAGGTACAGGATGGTCTCGGAGAGGTTGTCCGGATGGATCGGGCAACCGGGAACGTTGATGATCGGGATGCCGGCCTTGGACCGCCAGTCCCAGCCCAAGTAGTCCGGCACGCCCATGGCGCCGGTCGGGTTGCCGGCCATCGCGTGGATGCCGCCGTAGGTGGCACAGGTGCCCACCGCCATGACCGCGAGCGCCTTGGGCGCCAACCGGTCCAGCCATTCGCTGGTAGTCATCGGTTGGCCGGTCTCCGGATTGTTGCCGAACCCGCACCAGTAGCCTTCGGTCTTGATCGCCTCGTTCGGGATCGAGCCCTCGACCACGAGCACGAACGGTTCAAGCTCGCCTCGATCCGCCTTGTGCCACCACTCGATGAATGTATCCGCGCCCTGTTCGGGCCCGCACTCGAAATCGATCAGCGGCCAGTGCACGGCGATCTTGGGTAGCCCCGGCAGCGCGCCGAGCACGATCTCCTCGATGCTGGGCTGGGTGGCCGCGGTCAGGGCCACCGAGTCCCCGTCGCAACCAAGACCGCCGTTCATCCACAAAATGTGAACCGGTGCTTCTTCGGTCGATGACATGGTGACCTCCTCGCACGGCGCGGATCCCCGGATCAAACGTTAGACCCGTCGCCAGACCGCAACAAGACGGAAATGTCAATCGATCAGACAGAACTGGGATCGGCATTTACCTGGCCTTTCTCCGGAGATTCCTCGATTCTCGGATTCGCCGAACCATGCGGTCTTTGCCTTTCCGTGGCGGTGGCTCTACGGTGCGTGTCATGCCCGGACGGCGTCACCAGATCGGGCCGCAGCGCGGGCGGCTGATCCTGCGCACCTCCAGGCAGGGCGTGGCCGCGCAGGCCGGGCACGACCTGACCATCGAAGTGGCCCGCTGGCACGGCGAGCTGCGACTCGCCGACGAACCGGCGGAATGCTCCGTCGAGGTCGTCGCGGAGACGGGAAGCCTGCGCGTGCTGGACGGAACCGGTGGCGTGAAACCGTTGTCTGACCGGGACAAACGGGAGATAGCGGCTAACGCGAGAAGGATTCTGGCCGCCGACCGGCACCCGGAAGCGCGGTTCGTCTCGACGAAGATCACTGCGGATTCCATTGACGGAACGTTGACCATGCTCGGCCAAGAACACCCGTTCCGGTTGGAAATCACCCACGCGGGGGATAAGCACTACACCGCAATGGGCGGCGTTCTCCAGTCCGCGTACGGGGTCAAGCCGTACACGGCCTTCTTCGGGGCGCTCAAGCTCGCCGACCGTGTCGCGATCGACGCCGAGATCAATCTGTCGGACTGATTGACTCAATGACCGAAAGAGCGAACACTTGTGTCGTTTCCGGACAGAGGTGTCTGATGGGTGTTCCGAAACTTCGACCGGACGGCATCGGCCCGTTGCTCGACCGCCGGACCGCCCCGTTGAACCACCTTGCCGAACACGCGATCGAGGTGGCCAAGGCCTGTCACGCGATGGCGATCCGCTTCCATCGCGGCGGGAAGCTGATCGTTTTCGGCAATGGCGGGCCCAGCACCGACGCCCAGCACATCGCCGTCGAGTTCGTCCATCCGGTGATCGTCGGCAAACGCGCGTTGCCGGCCATCTCGCTGACCTCCGACGTGGCCACGCTGACCGGCATTGCGAACCGGGTGGGCTTGGCCGAGACGTTCGCCCATCAGCTCCGGTTCCTCGGGGAGCCGGCCGACATCGCGCTCGGCCTGTCCACCGACGGCAGGTGCGCGAACGTGCTGCGCGGTCTTGAGCAGGCCGGCGAGCTCGGCATGCTCCGGGTCGCCCTGGTCGGTGGCGACGGCGGCACCATCGCCGACCGGGGGCTCGCCGACCACCTGCTGGTCGCCGCGTCGACGGACCCGCTGGTGGTCAAGGAGGTGCACGTGACGATGTATCACGTGCTGTGGGAGCTGGTGCATGTGTTCTTCGAACAGCCCGGTGTACTCGACCCAGGGGTGGTGAGGTGACCGTGCCCGAACGCAGTGACTTCGAACGCAACGCCTCCGAATGCCATGACTCCGTCTGCATCACCTGCTCCGACACCGCCGTGCCGGTGACCGTGGTGCGCCTGCTCGACGACGAGCTCGCGGTGGTGCGCACCGAGGCGGGGGAGGAGGAGGTGAGCGTCGCGCTGGTCGCGGCCGAGCAGGGCGACATCGTGCTGGTGCATGCCGGCGAGGCGATCGCGGTGCTCGGGGAGGAACCGTGAGCAGCGCCGGAACGGGACCGGCGGCGGACGTCCGTTCGCTCTATCCGTTCCTGTACCCAGACGAGTCCAATGTGGACAACCTGCTTGAGCAGGTCCGCCGCTCGACGGTGGACAAGGCCCGGGAGATCACCGAGCTGCGCCGGCGCGTGCTCGAGGCCGACGGGCAGCGGCTGCTCGACTGCGCGTCGGCCATGGCCGAACGGTTCGCCTCGGGCGGCCGGCTGCTCGCGTTCGGCAACGGCGGCAGCTCGACCGACGCGCAGGACCTGGTGAGCGTCTTCCTCAGCCCGGCGGGTGACGCGACGCCGCTGCCCGCGTTCGGGCTGACCAACGACATCGCTGTGATCACCGCACTGTGCAATGACATCGGCTTCGAAGTGGTGTTCTCCCGTCAGATCGCGGCCTTCGGGCGGTCCGGGGACATCGCGGTCGGCCTGTCGACCAGCGGCAACTCGGCGAACCTGCTGCGCGCGTTCGAGGAGGCGGGCCGGCGCGGGCTGCTCAGCGTCGGCATCGCCGGCGACGACGGCGGCAAGATGGCCGAGCTGGACTGCATCGACTACCTGTTCACCGTGCCGTCCAGCTCCGTGCACCGGATCCAGGAGGCGCAGACCACCCTCTACCACGCGCTGTGGGAACTCACCGTCGCGGCGCTCGCGAACCGATGACCGGGGCGCTCGAGCAGGCCAGGGCGATCGCGGACGCGGTGCTCTACGAGGGCTACCTGCTCTACCCGTACCGCGCGTCCGCGGCGAAGAACAAGGTGCGCTGGCAGTGGGGCGTGTTGATGCCGCCCTCCTACGCGGCCGCCGACACCGGAGAACGCGCCGGCACGCACAGCGAGTTGCTGGCCGAGCCGGACGAGACCGCCGTGCTGCACGTGCGGCTGCGGTTCCTGCAACTCCAGGCCAGGGTGGTCGAGGTGGACGGTGTCGAGGTGCCGTCGGTGACTGTGGCCGGCACCGAGCACACCACGTTCGACGAGGCGGTCGAACGCGAGGTGGATGCCGTGTTCGAGGTCGCCGCCCTGCGCTCCGGACCGCGCCGGGTGCCGTTCGCGGTGCCCGGCGGTGAAGACGTCGAGCGGCTCTCGGCCGGCGTGCGGGTGGTTCGGCGCCGCGAGGCACTGCGGGGTGAGCTGCTGGTCTCGGCCGATGCGTTGCCCGGACCGTTCGGCGGCCTGCGGCTCACCCTAGTGGCGGCGAACAGGGCGGGCTGGCCGGCGCGGGCGGCGCCGCGGCCGGTCGCGCTGCGGCACGCGCTGATCGCCGCGCACCTGCTGGTCTCGTTGTCCGGCGGGCATTTCCTGTCGCCGCTCGACCCGCCGGAGTGGGCATCGGTGGTGGCCAAGGAGTGTCGCAACGACGGGATGTGGCCGGTGCTGGTCGGCGACCCGCGCCGGCGCGACACCGTGCTCTGTTCGCCGATCATCCTGTACGACTTCCCGGCGATCGCCGAACAGAGCGCGGGGAACCTGTTCGACGGCACCGAGATCGACGAGATTCTGACGTTGCGCACGATGACGCTGACCGATGAGGAGAAGCGCGCCGCGCGGGCCACCGACGACCGGGCCGCCGAGCTGATCGACCGGGTGGACAACCTGCCCCCGGAGCTGCTCGACCGGCTGCACGGCACCGTGCGCTACCTGCGCTCGGTCACCGGCGAGGACCTCACCGGCCCCCCGGCCGAACCAGCCGAGGTCACCGCGCGGCCGCAGGTGCCCTGGTGGGATCCCGGTGCGGACGCCTCGGTCTCGCCGGAGACGGACAGGGTGCTGGTGGCCGGCGTCGCGGTGGCCAAGGGATCGCGGGTGCGGCTGGTGCCCGGGCGCCGGGCCGACGCACACGACATGTTCCTGGCCGGGCGGACCGCGGTGGTGCAGGCGGTGCTGCTGGACGTGGACGGGGAGCGGCACCTCGCGGTGACGCTCGAGGACGACCTCGGCGCGGAGCTGTACGCCGCGCACGGCCGGTACCGCTACTTCGGCGTGGACGAGGTGGAGCCGCTGTGACCGGGTCCAGAAACGTGCTGGTTGCCGGCGTTGGCAACATCTTCCTCGGCGACGACGGGTTCGGCGTCGAGGTGGCCCGCCGGCTGTCCGAAGTGGACCTGCCCGACTCCGTCCGGGTGGTCGACTACGGCATCCGCGGCATGCACCTGGCCTACGACCTTGCCGGCGGGGACTACGGCCTGACCGTGCTGGTGGACGCGACCAGCCGTGGCGATGTGCCCGGCACGGTGTATGTGATCGAGCTGGACCCGGCGGCCGCGGTGGACAACCCGTCGGTGCTCGACGCCCATGGCATGCAGCCGGACGTGGTGCTGGGCCTGGTCCGGCTGCTCGGCGCGGATCCCGGCCGGGTCCTGTTGGTTGGGTGCGAGCCGGACACGCTCGGGTCGGGTATGGGGCTGAGTCCGGTGGTGGCGCGGGCGGTCGGCCCGGCGGTTGCCACGGTCGTGGAGCTGGTCACGGGGAACTCGAGAGAGGAGCTGTCATGTGCCTGGGCATTCCCGGCGAAGTGATCGAGATCCTGGCGGACCGGCCCGATCTGGCCAGGGTGGACGTGAGCGGGGTGAAGCGGGCGATCAACATCGGCCTGCTGGCCGAGGAGGAGGTCAAACCGGGTGACTGGGTGCTGATCCATGTCGGTTTCGCGCTTTCCAAGATCGACGAGGACGAGGCGAAGGCGGCCATGGAGTTCCTCGAGGGCATCGGCAAGGCCTACGACGACGAGATCGCGGCGTTGCGGGATTCACAGATCGTTTAGGAGCTGATATGCGATTCGTCGACGAGTTCCGCGACGCGGAAAAGGCGCGGGCGCTGTCCGCCAAGATCACCGGCCTGTGCGAGCCGGGCCGGGAGTACAAGTTCATGGAGGTGTGCGGCGGACACACGCACACCATCTACAAGCACGGCCTCGAGGACTATCTGCCGGAGAGCATCACCCTGATCCACGGGCCGGGTTGCCCGGTGTGCGTGATCCCGATGGGCCGCATCGACGACGCGATCCACATCGCCCGCCAACCCGGCGTGTTGATGACCTCGTTCGGGGACATGATGCGGGTTCCCGGCAGCGGCGGGAACTTCTTCGACTCCAACGCCGAGGGCACCAACATCCGGATGGTCTACTCGCCGCTGGACTCGCTCAAGGTCGCCAGGCAGAACCCGGACCAGCAGGTGGTGTTCATGGCCATCGGGTTCGAGACCACCGCGCCGTCCACCGCGATGACCCTGCTGCGCGCGGCGAAGGACGGCATCGAGAACTTCTCCGTGTTCTGCAACCACATCACGATCATCCCGGCGATCAAGGCGATCCTGGACTCGCCGGATCTGCGGCTGGACGGCTTCATCGGCCCCGGCCACGTGTCCACCGTGATCGGTTGCCGGCCGTACGAGTTCATCGCGCACGAGTACGGCAAGCCGATCGTGGTGGCCGGGTTCGAGCCGCTCGACATCCTCCAGTCGATCTACATGCTGATGCTGCAACTCAAGGAGGGCCGCTCGGAGGTCGAGAACCAGTACTCCAGGGTGGTGCCGTGGGAGGGCAACCTGACCGCGCTGCGGGCGATCGCCGAGACGATGGAGCTCCGGCCGTACTTCGAGTGGCGCGGTCTCGGCTTCATCTCCCACTCGGCGCTGCAGGTCCGGTCCACGTACGCGAAGTTCGACGCCGAGCTGCTGTTCGACGTGCCAGGGGTGCGGGTGGCCGACCCTAAGGCCTGCCAGTGCGGCGAGGTGCTCAAGGGCGTGCTGAAGCCGTGGGAATGCAAGGTGTTCGGCACCGCGTGCACGCCGGAGACGCCGATCGGCACCTGCATGGTCTCGCCGGAGGGCGCCTGCGCGGCCTATTACAACTTCGGCCGGTTCACCCGAACCAGGGTGCGCGAAGCGAGCGTGTCGTGACCAGCGACGTCTCCGTTCGCGAGCAGCAGGTTCTGGACCGGATCGAGCGGGCCCGCCGGCGCCGGGCGAAGGTCAGGGAGGAGCGGATCACACTTGCGCACGGGTCCGGCGGCAAGGCCACCCAGACGCTGATCGAGGCGGTCTTTCTCGAGGCGTTCCGCAACCCGCTGCTCGAGCCCCTTGAGGACGCGGCGGAGCTGACCATCGGCTCGGTTCGGCTGGCGCTGACCACCGACTCGTTCGTGGTGTCGCCGTTGTTCTTCCCCGGCGGCAACATCGGCGACCTGGCGGTGAACGGCACGGTGAACGACCTGGCGGTGTCCGGTGCCACGCCGCGGTATCTGACCGCCGGCTTCATTCTCGAGGAGGGCTTCCCGGTCGCCGACCTGAGCCGGATCGTCGAGTCGATGACCGTGGCCGCCGCCGCGGCCGGCGTCTCGATCGTCACCGGGGACACCAAGGTGGTGCAGCGCGGCAAGGCGGACGGCTGCTACATCAACACCGCCGGGGTCGGCTTGATCGAGCATCCCGGCCGGCTCGGCATCGCCACCGTGCGCCCTGGCGACGCGGTTCTGGTGTCCGGTCCGATCGGCGAACACGGGATCACCGTGATGCTGGCCCGAGGCGAGTTGGACATCGAGGCCGACCTGGTCTCCGACACCGCGCCGGTGCACGGGTTGGTCGCCGCGCTGCTGGCCGCCACGCCAGGGGTGCGGGCGATGCGGGACGCGACCAGGGGCGGCGTGGCCACCATTCTCAACGAGGTGGCCAGGGCCGCCGATGTTGCCGTGGTGGTGGACGAGGACGCGGTGCCGGTCGGGCCGGAGGTGCGCGGCGCGGCCGAACTGCTCGGCATCGACCCGCTGTACGTGGCCTGCGAGGGCCGCATCGTGGTCGTGGTGGACGGTGCGGCGGCGCAGGACGCGCTGGCCGCCCTGCGCGCCCACCCGCTCGGCGAGCAGGCCGCGATCATCGGCCGGGTCAAGGCCGATCCACCCGGGCTGGTGCTGCTCAACACCGTTTTCGGCGGAACCCGAATCTGCGACCTGCTGGTCGGCGATCCGTTGCCGAGGATTTGTTGACATGCATGAGCTCTCGCTGACCCAGGCGGTGGTGGACGCGATCACCGACCGGATGGGAGACGCGCGGATCACGTGCGTGCGGTTGGAGATCGGCCGGCTTTCCGGGGTGGTGGTCGACTCGATCCGGTTCTGTTTCGACCTGGTGGCCGAGGGCACCACGCTGCACGGCGCCCGGTTGGAGATCGACGAGCCGTCCGGTCGGGCTCGCTGCCGCGCCTGCGCCACGGAGTTCACCGTGGACGATCCGATCGTGCTGTGTCCGGGGTGCGACAGCGCCAATGTGGCCGTGCTGTCCGGGTTGGACCTGCGAATCCTGTCGGTGGAGGTGGATACGGCATGTGTGGAACCTGCGGCTGCTCGGCCGAGGCCGTCGTCGAGCTGACCGGTCAGCACGGTCCCGGTCACGACGGTGGGCGCACCGTGACGCTCGAACAGAAGGTGTTGGCCCGCAACGACGCGCTTGCCGAGCACAACCGCGCCTGGTTCGCCGAGCGGGAAATCGTCGCGGTGAACCTGATGAGCTCACCCGGGTCCGGCAAGACCACGCTGCTCGAGCGCACGGTCCGGGAACTTGCGGGGGAGCGCCCGGTGTCGGTGGTCGAGGGCGACCAGGAGACCGAGTTCGACGCCGAGCGGATCCGGGCCACCGGCTGCCGGGTGGTGCAGGTGAACACCGGTGCGGGTTGCCACCTGGACGCCGCCATGCTGCACCACGCGCTGCACGCGCTCGACCCGGCGCCCGGGTCGGTGCTGTTCGTGGAGAACGTCGGAAACCTGGTCTGCCCGGCGCTTTTCGATCTCGGCGAGAACCGCCGCGCGGTGATCATGTCGGTCACCGAGGGCGCGGACAAGCCGTTGAAATATCCGCACATGTTCCGTACGGCCGACATCGTCGTGCTGAACAAGATTGATTTGCTGCCCTACGTGGAATTCGCCGTGGAACGGTTCCAGGAATTCCTGAATCGGGTAAACCCGACGGCTTTCCTGATTTCCGTTTCGGCAACCAAGGGTGACGGTACTCAGCGCTGGTACGAATGGTTGCGCCACATGACTGGAGATGCCGATGAGCGAGCAGAAAGGCCAGCACGGTTGGGCTCCTGACGTCGGGACCGGCGGCAGTGAACGGGCCACCGAGGCCAACAAGAAGGCGTTCGGCGAT
This sequence comes from Labedaea sp., assembly GCA_045806965.1. Classification (GTDB taxonomy): domain Bacteria; phylum Actinomycetota; class Actinomycetes; order Mycobacteriales; family Pseudonocardiaceae; genus DASYTH01. The sequence continues at coordinate 39,169 of JBJMIG010000035.1, forward strand.
CCTCCGGCCGGCACCGGAGAGGGCCGCGAGGTGTCCGAGGAGGAGCGTCGCGGGGTGCCGCCGACGGACACCGGGGCGAAGACGCCACTCGACGTGGGCACGAGTTCCACCAGCCGGGCCGAGGACTACGGCGCGGAGGGCGAGGAGGGCAGGACCACCGAGGGCACCAAGGGCGAGTCGCAGCGCCCGTACGGCACATCGGAGCCGGAGTCGTCGACCGGCGTCGACCCGCAGGGGCCGATCGACCCGGAAAGCCCGCATCTGCCGCGGTCGTAGGTGATCGAGGCCGGCTAGTCGAGGCAGTAGAGCGCGTAGGCGGCGCCGATCACGGGCTGGGCCACGTTGCGCACCCGGACTCCGCCCGCGGTGCGGCCCTGTTCACAGCCGTAGTGCGCGTGTCCGTGGACGGCCAGCGCCACGCCGGCCGCGTCGATGGCCTCGCCCAGTTGGTAGGCACCGAGGAACGGGTAGATCTCCGGCGGCTCGCCGCGCAGCGTGTCCGGACAGGGCGCGTAGTGGGTGAGAGCGACCAGCACGTCGGCCTCGAGTGAGGTGAGCGCGTGGCCGAGCCGCTCCGAGATCGCCTCGGTGTGGTGAATGAACGCCTTCATCTCGGGCTCGCCGAACGCATGGCCGCACTTGCCGGTGAAGCCGCCGCCGAAGCCCTTCACGCCGGCCACCCCGAGCCGGGTGCCGGCCACCTCGAGCACCGTGCCGGTGCCTTCGAGCACCGCGATGCCGTGCTCGGTGAGCAGCGTGCTGATCTCGTCCTGGCGGTCCGCGTGGTAGTCGTGGTTGCCGAGCACGGCGATGACCGGAACCGGGAGGCCGGCGAACTCGTCGGCCACCACCTGGGCTTCGTCCAGGGTGCCGTGCCGGGTCAGGTCGCCGGCCAGGAGCAGCACGTCGGCGTGCTCACCCAGTTGGTCGAGCGCGGGGCGAAGTCGCCCGCGGGCGTCCTCACCGAGGTGTACGTCACCGACCGCGGCGATCCGAATCACCGAAGCTCCTCCCGTCCACTTGGTACGTCCACACGGGACACCTGGACGTCGTTGTCGACGATGAGGTCCGGGTCCGCCTCGTGCAGCACCCGTTGTATCTCGGCTCGGCGCTCTTCGCAGGGGACCTGGCCGGACAGCAGTACGTGGTCCCCGCGCACGCTGACCCGTACGCCGAGCTCCGCCGTGCGCGGATCCTCCGCCAGCACCCGCCGCAGCCGCTCGGCGCGGTACTGCGGTGCGGCCGGCGTGTCTGAGCTCATCGGGCCGGTCGGGCCGGTCGGGTCGGTCGAGTGGGTCACTGTCCAGTCCTCTCCGGTAGCCCGTCGCCGGACGCGATGTTCAGCCGGGCGACCAGGATCAGGAACGCTTCGGCGAAGGGGGAGGTTTCGGTCTCGGCTCGTAGCCGCGCCCAGTCCACCTGTTCGCGGAGCGCTCTGGCGATGGTCAGCAGCACGCTGAAGTCGCAGCGGTGCTCGCTCAACGTGAGCAGCTTGTTGGTCAGCACGTCGGTGGCCAGTTGGACCGGCACGAGCGCGCCGCCGACCCGCATCTGTTCGGTGCGGGCCAGCATCTCGTCGGTCACCGGCCGCTCGTTCGGCCGGAACAGCAGATCAACCAACTGCTCGCGGTCGTACACCTTGGTGAGCCAGTCCTCCGCCGCGTCCGCCGCCCGCATCCCGGCACCGACCAGGGCCTTCACCGCCGAGCTGACGTCGTCCGGGCGAATCAGCAGGTCCAGGTCGTGTTCGGTGGGTGGGCCGCCCCGGGCGTAGACCGCACATCCGCCGGTCACCGCGAACGGTACGTCCGCCTCCCGCAACGCCGCCGCCACCCTGGCCAGGGTGCGCAGCAGCGCGTCCTGCTCGCTGCCGCTGACCCCGTGTGCCTCGCCCATGCGACGGGTTACCACGGGCTTAGTTCCGCAAACAGGCACGTGACGGTCCGCTTCGCAGCGCGCGCGGCCGTGGTTCAGTGCCGGAGCACGTTGCGCACCAACTTCTGCTCCCAATCAACCCATTTCGGTGGCTTGAAGTAGGGAACGCCGCGTATGACGTGGATGGTCCATGGGATGCCGTGCAGTATCCGGTGGTGTCGGCGGCACAGGAGAACCAGGTTGGCCACCTCCGTAGGACCCCCATGACGTTGAGATGCGGTTTGATCCCACCGTGCACCGGAGCATCCCCGGCGGTCACCACGAGGTGCACTTGCCGGAGCGCGTGACTCGGTTGCCTGAGCGCGTGACTCAGTTGCCTGAGCGCGAGACTCGCTTGCCTGAGCGCGCGACTCGCGCATCGTGTGTGTGGGTGTGGGGGGCTCAGGTGGCGAAGGGGGAGGCGGCTCCTTCGGCGCGGGTGCGGCCCTTGCGGCCGGTCGCGGCCAGCGGCAGGGCGATGTCCTCGAGCGAGCGGCGTTCCGCGTCCACCGCGAAGAACCGGGCGACCAGGCCCCCGGCGATCATCACGGCGGCGCCGAGCAGGTAGCCGATGAACAGCAGGACCGGCTGTGATCCGTCGCCGATCAGCGCGCCGTAGATGACCGGTCCGAGCGCGCCGAAGCACTGGGCGATCGCGAAGAACACCGCGATGGCCTTGGCGCGCACCTCGAGCGGGAAGATCTCGCTCACGGTCAGGTAAGCCGCGCTGGCTCCGGCCGAGGCGAAGAAGAAGATCACGCACCAGGCGATGGTCTGGGTGATCGCGTTGAGCACCCCGGCGTAGAACAGCACCGCCGAGATCGCCAACAGCAACCCGGAGAGCAGATAGGTGCCGGAGATCATCTTTCGGCGGCCGATGGTGTCGAAGAAGTGCCCGATCAGCAGCGGCCCGGCCAGGTTTCCGACGGCGAACGCGATCAGGTACAGCGGGGTGGACGACGACGGCACCCCGTAGAACTTGCCGAGTACCAGCGTGTAGGTGAAGAAGATCGCGTTGTACAGGAACGACTGGCTGATCATCAGCGACGCACCGAGAATGGCCCGGCGCGGGTACTCGCGGAACAGCACCCGGGTGAGCGCCAGGTATCCGATCCGTTCGGTCGGCTGAACCTCGAGCGCCTTGCTCTCGTCCACCGGGGGCAGGCTCCGCCCGGACTCCTCGACCTCGTGCTCGATGTAGGAGATCGACTTCTCGGCCTCCGCCGCATGCCCGTGCATGATCTGCCACCGCGGGCTCTCCGGCAAGTGCCGGCGCACCACCAGAATCACCAGACCGAGCACCGGGCCGATCAGGAAGCCGAGCCGCCAGCCGAGCGAGATCTCCACCTTGTTCAGCAGGATGTAGGTGCCGATCGTGCCGATGATCGCGCCGGCCCAGTAGGTACCGTTCACCGCGATGTCGACCCGGCCCCGGTATCTGGCCGGGATCAGCTCGTCGATGGCCGAGTTGATCGCGGCGTACTCCCCACCGATGCCCATGCCGGCGATGAATCGGGTGAAGTACAGGAAAAGCACCCAGCCCGGACCGTTGCCGAGGGTCAGCGCGGTCAGCCCGCTGCCGACCAGGTAGACGGCCAGCGTGAGCATGAACAGGTTGCGGCGGCCCAGTTTGTCCGACAGGTGACCGAAGAACAGCGCGCCGACCACCTCCCCGGCCAGGTAGATGGTCGCGAGCAGCCCGACGTAGGTCGACGACATGTTCAGGGTCTCGGGCTTGGTCAGCGTGTCGGCCACCGCGCTGGCCACGGTGATTTCGAGGCCATCGAGGATCCAGGCCACGCCGAGCGCGACCACCATGCGGGTGTGGAACGTGGACCAGGGGAGCCGGTCGATCCGCGCCGGGATCAGGGTGCGTACTACACCGGTTGCGGCCGTGTCGGGCGTTGCCACCATGACGACCTCCAGAGTCGAGGATTGGCAGGCGGATACCCGATGAACCCCCGGTAAAACTCAGGTGGCAAGCGGTTATCGCGATTCTGGCGGCGCTTGCGGCGCCTCCTCCTCGTCGGTCCGCACCGGCACGGTCAGCGGCCGCAACCGGGTCCAGACGACGAACGCCGCGCCGGCCACCAGTGCGCCGATGCCGGCCCACAGGTTGATGTTCACGCCGGCCGACTTGGCGATCTCGGCGCGGGTGGTGAACCCGGCGCCGAGCACGGTGAGCACCAACCCGTAGACGCCGATCAACAGGGCGATCACCAGCCGCACATCGAAGGCACCCGCCCGCCTGCGCTCCTCGGCCATTGGTCCGCCTCCGCTAGAAGAAGATGATGTTCAGGACGATCGTGATGAGCAGCGCGATTCCGGCCAGGATGCTGGGGTTGCGGTACCAGCCGGCGTTCTCCCCGGTGGTCTCGTGCCGCCGGTCCTCCTTCGGGGTCAGCGACCAGACCAGCCCGGCCAGCTGCGAGTCCGGCTTGGGCGCGGTGACCAGGGTGGTCCCCACACTGACCACGATGTCGACCACGAACGCGGCGCCCGCGCCGACGAAGGCCGCCCCCTGTCCGGGAAGGTCCCACACTCCGGCCCTGGTCAGCACGAACACCGCCACCGCAGAGGCGATGCCGCTGACCAGGCCGAGCCAGCCGGCCGTCGGGCTCATCCGCTTCCAGAACATGCCGAGGATGAACGTGGCGAACAGCGGCGCGTTGAAGAAGGAGAACAGCTGTTGCAGGTAGTCCATCAGGTTGGCGTAGCTGGACGCGATGAACGCCGTGCCGATGGCCAAGATCGTGCCGACCACGGTGACCGTCCGGCCGATCCGCAGGTAGTAGCCGTCCCCCCGATCCTTGATCAGGTAGCTCTGCCAGATGTCGTAGGTGAACACCGTGTTGAACGAGCTGAGGTTGGCGGCCATCCCGGCCATGAACGACGCCAGCAAACCGGCGATGGCGACGCCGAGCATCCCGTTGGGCAGCAGGTCGCGCATCAGCAGCAGCAGCGCGTTGTTGAAGGTGGCCCCGCTCGGCGCGGTGCCGCCGTCCAGCAGCGCCTGCTTGTTCTCCCCGGCTAACTCCGCGACCGAGACCCCGGCGATCATGCCCGGGATGATCACCAGGAACGGCATGAACAGCTTGGGGAACGCCCCGATGATCGGGGTGCGCCGGGCCGCCGACATGCTCCGCGAGGCCATGGCCCGCTGCACCTCGACGAAGTTCGTGGTCCAGTACCCGAACGAGAGCACGAAGCCGAGCCCGAACACCAGACCGAGCACGGACACGAAGCTGTTCTCGAACCCGGTGAGCTGGGTGCCCGGCCAGGAGTGCACCTGGTCGGGCCCGCCCGGCCCGGCGGAGACCTTGTCCACCAGGCCCTGCCAGCCGCCCACCTTCACCAGGCCGACGATGGTCAGCGGCAGCAGGGCGGCCACGATCACGAAGAACTGCAACACCTCGTTGTAGATCGCGGCGGACAGGCCGCCGAGCGCGGTGTAGGCCAGCACGATCGCCGCGGCCGTGATCACCGACAGCCAGATGGGCCAGCCGAGCAGCAGGTTCACCACGCTGGCCAGGAGGAACAGGTTGGCGCCCGCGATCAGGATCTGCGCGGTGCCGAACGAGATCGCGTTCACCAGGTGCGCCGGCCGGCCGAACCGGCGCAGCATGAACTCGGGAACACTGCGCACCTTGGAGCCGTAGTAGAACGGCATCATCACCACGCCGAGGAAGAGCATGGCGGGGACGGCGCCGATCCAGAAGTAGTGCGCCGTCGGCATGCCGTACTGGGCGCCGTTCGCCGACATGCCCATGACCTCGATGGCGCCCAGGTTGGCGGCGATGAACGCGAGACCGGTCACCCAGGCGGGCAGCGACCGTCCGGAAAGGAAGAAGTCCAGACTGCTCGACACCTGCCGGCGGGCCAGATAGCCGATGCCGAGCACCAGCAGGAAGTAGAACGCCAGCATGGCGTAGTCGACCGCATTGGCGTCCAACCGCAGGTTAGCGTCGGCCAGCACGGACACCGGTGGTCACCTCCGTATCGCCCCCTTGCCCCATTCAGCAGAACACAGGCGATCACGGTGCGCTTGAGGACGAGCTCGCGGACGGGTCTTGGGGCCACGGCGGGTCTTTGGGACAACGGGGTCGGCCGGGGCGGGACTTCTACCGTCAGTAGTACCGCCGTACTACTGACGCAGTACCGCCGCTGCGCCAAAGGGCCGTGCCGCTGCTCCGGCCGGGTCCATCTTGTGGCCAGCAGGTAAAAACCGGGAACCTCGGGCTGTGCCCGCGCCCGTGACCTCGTAGTATGGTGCCGCCGCCATCCGGTCCCCGGCCGGCAGACCCTCGTCGGCGCGACGTTTGCTTGCGCGCCGCGCGGGGAAAGACGCCGTTGGTGGACCGGCTGGGCCCGCTGACCAGTGCGGGGAGGAGTTAGCGTGGTGTCGAAGCAACAGGTGCCGCTGGACGTCAAGACGGACCTGCGGGTAGGTCCGCCGCTGGCCAGGCGAGCTGAGCTGGCGGGGCCCAAACAGCCGGTGTCGACGCCCGGGAAGCATCTGCGCAAGGCGGTGGAAAGCGTGCTGGCCGAGCTGGGCGCCGGCGCGCACCCGGACCTGCGGCAGCTGCACCGGCTGGACGACACCCTGCGCGGTGCGCTGGCCTGGACCGCCGCCGTCGGGGACACCTGCCGGGTGGCCGCCGCGGTCAACGCGGTGCGGAAGGCCAGGACCCGGCTGGACGCCGACGATCCCGACCAGGCGCGAGCGTCCCTGCTCAGCGCACGGGATGGCCTTCGCGTGCCCATGCCCGGCCCGCGCCTGACGCGCTGACCAGGCGCCGGATGGACGACGAGCTTCATGCGCTCGCCGCCGCGTACGGCGTCGCCACCTGGTACGAGGACACCGAACGCCGCCGCGTCGAGGTGGCGGACGAGGTGGTCCGGGCGGTGCTCGCCGAGCTCGACGCCGACGGTCCCCGGGCGGAGCCGAGCGCCCTGGTCGTCAAGCAGGGGGAGCGGCCGAAGCTGACCGGCGAGCTGACCACCGAGGACGGTGCCGTGCTGGCCGTGCCGGGCCGGCTGCCGGCCGATGTGCCGCTCGGCTGGCACCGGCTGGCCACGGCCGAGCGGGAGCTGACCCTGGTGGTGTCGCCGCCGAGGTTGGCCCCGGTGCCGCCGGCCTGGGGCTGGCAGGTCCAGCTCTACGCGCTGCACTCGGCCGGCTCCGCCGGCATCGGTGACCTGGTCGACCTGAGCGCGTTCGTCACGGGGGCCGGCGCTCGGGGCGCGGGCGTGGTGCTGGTCAACCCGGTACAGGCGATCACCCCCGTGCTGCCGGTGCAGCGCTCGCCGTACTCGCCGTCCAGCCGACGCTTCGCCAACCCGCTCTACCTGCGGGTCGGGGAGCCGGCGCCGACCGGTGCGCTGATCGACTACGACGCGGTGTGGACCGCCAAGCTCGCCGCGCTGCAACGGAACTGGGCCGGCCAGGTGCGGGTCGCCGAGCTGGCCCCGGACCTGCGCGACTTCGCCACGTTCTGCGCGCTCGCCGAGCGGCACGGCGCGGACTGGCGCAAGTGGCCGGCCGGCCTGCGGCATCCGAACAACCCCGAGGTGGCCGCGGCCAGGGCGGAGCTGGCCGATCGGGTGGCCTTCCACGGCTGGGTGCAGCGGCTGTGCGCCGAGCAGTTGGCCGGTGTGCACGCCTGCGCCCGCGCTGCCGGGGTGCGCGTCGTGCACGACCTGCCGGTCGGCGCGGACCCGGCCGGCGCCGACGCGTGGGCGCTACAGGACGTGCTGGCCTCCGAGGTGACCGTCGGCGCGCCGCCGGACGCGTTCAGCCAGCAGGGGCAGGACTGGAACCTGCCGCCGTGGCGACCCGACCGGCTCGCCGCCGCCGGCTACCGCCCGTTCCGGGACCTGATCCGCGGTGTGCTCGCGCACGCCGACGGGATCCGGATCGACCACGTCGCCGGGCTCTGGCGGCTCTGGTGGATCCCCCCGGGGTTCCCGCCGAGCCAGGGGACCTACGTGCACTACGACGCCGCCGCGCTGCTCGGCATCCTGGCGCTGGAGGCACACCGCGCGGCCGCCATCGTGGTCGGCGAGGACCTCGGCACGATCCGCCCCGAGGTGACCGAGACGCTGCACGAGCGCGGCATGCAGAGTTCAGCGGTGCTGTGGTTCCAGCGCGACCAGGGCGCACCGGGCACCCCGCTGCTCGCCCCTGGCCGCTGGCCCGCCGAGGCCATGGCCAGCATCTCGACCCACGATCTGCCGACCGCTGCTGGGTTTCTGCGGGCCGAGCACGTCCGGGTGCGGGCCGAGCTCGACCTGTTGGCCGATCCGGACGAGGAGTACCGGCGGGCCGCCACGGAACGCGCCGAGCTGATCGAAGCGCTCGGCGCGCACGGCCTGCTGCCGGCGGACCCGACCGAGGACGACCTGGTGGCCGCGCTGCACGCGCTGCTCGCCACCGCGTCCAGCCGGCTGCTGCTGGTCTCGCCGCAGGACGCGCTCGGCGACCCGCGCCAGCCGAACCTGCCGGGCACCATCGACGAGTACCCGAACTGGCGCATCCCGCTGCCGGTGCCGGTGGAGGAACTGCTGTCCCATCCGGCCGTGCGGCGCGCCATCGAGCCGTTGTGCCGGGCTCGTCCTCGCCATCTACGGTCGTAAGAGCAGGGACTCGAGAAGGAGCGCGTGTGCAGCCATGGCCAGGATCCGCTTACCCGCTCGGCGCCACCTATGACGGTGCCGGCACCAACTTCGCCTTGTTCTCCGAGGTGGCCGATCGGGTCGAGCTCTGCCTGTTCGACGACGACGGGAACGAGGCGAGGGTGCGGCTGCCCGAGGTCGACGGGTTCGTACACCACGGGTTCCTGCCCGGGATCATGCCCGGCCAGCAGTACGGCTACCGGGTGCACGGGCCGTACGACCCGGCGCGCGGCCTGCGCTGCAACCCGAACAAGCTGCTGCTCGACCCGTACGCCAAGGCGGTCACCGGCAACAACCTGGACTGGGACGAGTCGCTCTACGGTTACCCGTTCGGTGCGCCGGACGAGCGCAACGACGCCGACTCCGCCGCGCACACCGTGCGCGGCGTGGTGATCAACCCGTTCTTCGACTGGGCGAACGACCGGCCGCCGCGCATCCCGTACAACGAGAGCGTCATCTACGAGGCACACGTCCGGGGGATGACCAAACTGCATCCGGAGGTTCCCGAGGCGCTGCGTGGCACCTACTCCGGTCTGGCCCACCCGGTGATGATCGACTATCTGAGCACCCTCGGCGTCACCGCGGTCGAGCTGATGCCGGTGCACCAGTTCCTGCACGACCACGGCCTCGCCGAGCGTCAGCTGCGCAACTACTGGGGCTACAACACGATCGCCTACTTCGCGCCGCACGCCGAGTACTCGGTGCGCGGCCGCGGCCAGCAGGTGCAGGAGTTCAAGGCGATGGTCCGCGCCCTGCACGAGGCGAACATCGAGGTCATCCTCGACGTGGTCTACAACCACACGGCCGAGGGCAACCACCTCGGCCCGACGCTGTCCATGCGCGGCATCGACAACGTGGCGTACTACCGGCTGGTCGAGGATGACCAGCGGTACTACATGGACTACACCGGCACCGGGAACTCGCTCAACGCGCGCAACCCGCACACCCTGCAACTGATCATGGACTCGCTGCGCTACTGGGTCACCGAGATGCGGGTGGACGGGTTCCGCTTCGACCTGGCCGCCACGCTGGCCAGAGAGTTCTACGACGTGGACCGGCTCAGCGCGTTCTTCGACATCGTGCAGCAGGATCCGGTGATCAGCCAGGCGAAGCTGATCGCCGAGCCGTGGGACGTCGGGCCGGGCGGCTACCAGGTGGGCAACTTCCCGCCGTTGTGGACCGAGTGGAACGGCAAGTTCCGGGACACGGTGCGGGACTTCTGGCGCGGCGAGCCGGCCACTCTCGGCGAGTTCGCCTCCCGGATCACCGGGTCCTCCGACCTGTACCAGGACGACGGCCGGCTGCCCTACGCCTCGATCAACTTCATCACCGCGCACGACGGGTTCACGATGACCGATCTGGTCTCCTACAACGACAAGCACAACGACGCCAACGGCGAGGAGAACCGGGACGGCGCGGACGACAACCGGTCCTGGAACTGCGGCGTCGAGGGCCCGACCGACGACCCGAACGTCAACGAGCTGCGCGATCGCCAGCGCCGCAACATGATCGCCACGGTGCTGTTGTCCCAGGGCGTGCCGATGCTGCTGCACGGCGACGAGCTCGGCCGCACCCAGCGGGGCAACAACAACGGATACTGCCAGGACAACGAGCTGACCTGGGTGGACTGGTCGCTGCTCGAGCACAACGCCGCACTGGTGGACTTCACCAGCGCGGTGACCGAGTTGCGGCGCAACCACCCGGTGTTCCGCAGGCGCCGGTTCTTCGCCGGCCGCCCGATCCGCAAGGGCGACGAGCTGCGGGACATCGCCTGGTTCACCCCGGGCGGGGAGGAGATGTCCGAACAGGACTGGGAGTCCGGTTTCGGCCGCAGCATCGTGGTGTTCCTCAACGGGGAGGGCATCACGGACCTGGACCGGCGCGGCGAGCGGGTGGAGGACTCCTCGTTCCTGCTCTGTTTCAACGCCCACGACGAGGCCATTCAGATGACCGTGCCGGACCCCAGCTATGGCAAGGAATGGGCGGTGGTGCTGGACACCTTGGCCGGTGAGGTGATCGACGGCGACATCCCGGACGACGTGCGGATCGTGGCGGCCAGCGGCCATGTGCCGGTGGCCGCCCGCTCGCTGGTGGTGCTGCGCCGCTTGGAGGACGGAGCGTGACCAAGGCCGCCGGCGAACCGGCCGCGCCGAACGTGCCGAGCTCGACCTACCGGCTCCAGCTGCACGCCGGTTTCGACCTCGACGCCGCCGCCGGGCTGGTGGACTACCTGCGCCGGCTGGGCGTGGGCGCGGTGTACACCTCGCCGCTGCTGACCGCCGCTCCCGGCTCGACGCACGGCTACGACGTGGTCGACCCGACCACGGTGAATCCGGAGCTCGGCGGCGAGCCGGCCAGGCAGCGGTTGGTGGCCGCGGCCCGGGCGGCCGGCCTCGGCCTCGTGGTGGACATCGTGCCCAACCACATGTCGGTGGCGGTGCCCAAGGCCAACCCGTGGTGGTGGGACGTGCTCGAACACGGCCCGGAGTCGCGCTACGCGGGCTACTTCGACATCGACTGGAGCCGGCGGCCGCTGCTGCTGCCGGTGCTCGGTGACGAGCCGGGCGCGGCGCCGGGCCAGGAGTACCCGCCGGACAGCCCGCACTATGAGCTGGTGTCCTGGCGGCGGGCCGACACCGAGCTCGGCTACCGGCGGTTCTTCGACATCAAGGAGCTGGCCGCGGTCCGGGTGGAGGACCCCGAGGTGTTCGAGGCCACGCATGCCCTGCCGCTGCGCTGGGTCGCCGCGGGCGAGGTGTGCGGGTTGCGGGTGGACCATCCCGACGGCCTCACCGACCCGGGCGGCTACGCCAGGCGGCTGCGCGAGGCGGACTGCTGGCTGGTGGTGGAGAAGATTCTCGGGCCCGGCGAGGAGCTGCCGGCGTCCTGGCCGGTGCACGGCACCACCGGCTACGACGCGCTGCGCCAGATCTGCGGGCTGTTCGTGGATCCGGCGGGGGAGCGGGTGATCAACGAACTGGCCGAGAAGCTCGGCGTGCGCACCGACTTCGCCGAGGTGGACCGGGAGTGCCGGCGGCTGGTGGCGACCACCTCGCTGGTCGCGGAGATGCGCCGGATCGCGGCGCTGGCCCCTGAGGTGTCCGAGGCGGTCGTCGCCGAGCTGATGGTGGAGTTCCCGGTGTACCGGTCGTACCTGCCCGAGGGGCTCGAGCACTGGGAAACCGCGGTGGCGCGGGTTCGCCAAGCGCACGCCGACACCGCGGACGAATTGGACACTGTGGACGCTCTTGACGAGCGGGTGCGAGCCGACCCGGCCGGTGAGCTGGCTCGACGAATCCAGCAAACCTCGGGGATGGTGGTGGCCAAGGGCACCGAGGACACCGCGTTCTACCGCTACACCAGGTTCATCGCACTGAACGAGGTGGGCGGCAGTCCGGACCGGTTCGGCGTGCCGATGGCCGAGTTCCACGTGGCCGCCGCGGCGCGCGAGGCGGGCTGGCCGGCCGGCATGACCGCACTGTCCACTCACGACACCAAGCGCTCCGAGGACGTGCGGGCCCGGCTGGCGGTGCTGGCCGAGTTGCCCGAGGAGTTCGCCGCCGCGGTGCATCGCTGGACCGCGCGCCGCGGCCTGCCGGAGCCGTCACTGAACCTGCTGGCCTGGCAGACCCTGGTGGGTGCCTGGCCGATCGGGCCGGAGCGGCTGACCGCGTATCTGGACAAGGCGGCCAAGGAGGCGAAGGTGCGCACCTCCTGGGTGGATCACGACGAGGAGTTCGAGGCCGCGGTGCGGGCCTGGCCCGGTGCGGTGCTCGGCGATGCGGACCTGGCCGCCGAGGTGGCCGACCTGGTGGACCGGGTTCGGCCGGCCGGCTGGGCCAACTCGCTCGGTCAGAAGCTGATTTCGCTGGCCGGCCCCGGCGTACCGGATGTGTACCAGGGCACCGAGTTGTTCGACCTGTCCCTGGTGGACCCGGACAACCGCAGGCCGGTGGACTACGCCGAGCGGGCCCGGCTGCTCGACGCGCTCGAGTCCGGTTGGCTGCCGGACCTCGACCAGAGCGGCGCGGCCAAGCTGCACGTCGTGCGCACGGTGCTGCGGCTGCGCCGGGACCGGCCCGACCTGTTCACCGGTTACCGCCCGGTGCACGCCGACGGTCCGGCCGCCGAGCACCTGCTGGCGTTCGCCCGAGGCGCGGACTTCGGGCTGGTGGCGGTGGCCACCCGGCTGCCGGTCGGCCTGGCCCGCGCGGGCGGCTGGCGAGACACCGTCCTGGCCGCACCGGGCGGCGGCAACTGGACCGACCTGCTCACCGGTGCGGTGTTCGGCGGCCTGGTGCCGGTGCGTGAGCTGCTCGCCCGCTACCCGGTTGCGTTGCTGCTGCGGGGGGATACGTGAGCGAGTTCGCGGTCTGGGCGCCGCACCGGGACCGGGTCCGGCTGCTCGCGGACGGCGTGACCCATCGGATGCACCGCGACGAGCGCGGCTGGTGGCACGCCGAGGCGGCCGGCGAGGACTACGCGTTCATGCTCGACGACGAGGACAGCCCGCTGCCCGATCCGCGGTCGCGCCGGCAGCCGGCCGGGGTACACGGGCTGTCCCGCCGCTACGACCACGACCGGTTCCGGTGGACGGACCAGCGGTGGACCGGCCGGTCGCTGCCCGGCAGCGTGATCTACGAGCTGCACGTCGGCACGTTCACCCCGGAGGGCACCTTCGACGCCGCCGCCGCGCGCCTGGATCACCTGGTGGACCTCGGCATCGACCTGGTTGAGCTGCTGCCGGTGAACGCCTTCGACGGCCCAGCGGGCTGGGGTTACGACGGCGTGCTCTGGGGGGCGGTGCACGAACCCTATGGCGGGCCGGACGGACTCAAGCGGTTCGTCGACGCCTGCCACGGGCGCGGCATCGGCGTGCTGCTGGACGTGGTGTACAACCACCTCGGCCCGTCCGGCGCCTATCTGGACCGCTTCGGCCCGTACTTCGCCGGCCGGACGATCTGGGGTCCGGCGCTCAACCTGGACGGTCCGGACTCCGACGAGGTGCGCCGCTACGTACTGGACAACGCGCTCGGCTGGCTGCGCGACTTCCACCTCGACGGGCTCCGGCTCGACGCGGTCCACGCGCTGGCCGACCGCAGGGCCACGCACCTGCTCGAGGAACTGGCCGTTGCGGTGGACGCGCTGTCCGCTGGGCTGCGCCGGCCGCTGTCCCTGATCGCCGAGTCGGATCTCAACGATCCACGGCTGATCACCGATCGGCAGGCCGGCGGCTACGGGCTCGGCGCACAGTGGTCCGACGACGTGCACCACGCGCTGCACGTCGCGCTCACCGGGGAGACCGACGGCTACTACGCCGACTTCGCGGCGCCCGGCGCGCTGGCGCGGACGTTGCGCGGCGCCTACTTCCACACCGGCACCTGGTCGTCGTTCCGCGGCCGCAGTCACGGCCGGCCGGTCGACCCGCAGCGGGTGCCCGGCCACCGGTTCGTCTGCTTCCTCCAGGACCACGACCAGATCGGCAACCGGGCCACCGGGGACCGGATGACCGCGACAATCCCGGCGGAGCGGATGCTCTGCGGTGCGGCGATCCTGCTCTGCTCGCCGTACACGCCGATGCTGTTCATGGGGGAGGAGTGGGCGGCCGGCACGCCCTGGCAGTTCTTCGCGTCGTTCCCCGATCCGGAGCTCGCCGAGGCGGTGCGCAGCGGCCGGCGCGAGGAGTTCGCCCAGCACGGCTGGGGTCCGACCGAGGTGCCCGACCCGATGGATCCGACGACCGTGGCGCGCTCGACCCTGCGCTGGGGGGAGCTGGCCGAACCCGGGCACCGCAAGGTGTTCGACACCTACCGCGCGCTCATCGCGTTGCGCCGAGGGCACCCGGCGCTCGCCGACCCGAGGCTGGACAAGTTCACTGTGGACAGTCAGGGCGACGTTGTGGTGCTGCACCGGGGCGAGCTCCGGGTGGTGGTCAACCTCGGCGGGGCCGAGGCGACGGTCACCCTGGACCGCCCGGCCGGGGCGGTACTGCTCGCGTCCACCGAACCGGCCGGCACCGGCACCGAGCTGCGAATGCCGGCCGGATCGTTCGCGATCGTGCGGACCTGAGCTCAGTTGCCGGATCGAGGTGTTGGCAGTGGCGTGCGGGCCTCCTCCGGCCGCAGGCCGAGCGCCGCCAGCAGGGCCGCGCAGTCCGCTGCGTCGACGGCCGCGGCAGCCACCGCCCGCACCGCCCGTGCCCGCTGAGCCAGTGCGATCGACGGGTCCTCGACGACATCGTGTGGGGGAGTGATGAGCTCATCCGCGGTAATCGGCAACACCGTTCGACACCTCCGCCTAGGTCGGAGTCGCACGACTACCCGGCGCTCCGCGGTCCGAAACCGCGTGGGCGCCACAGTTGGGGAATACCCCCGTTTGCCGGATCAACCCCCGGGTATCCGGCGGCGATCGTGACCGGCAGGTAGGTTCGGATCTCCAGCGAGTGCAGGAGGACACATGAGCATCAGTGACGAGGACATCAACCGGCCGGGCGGCGGCGACCACGGCCCGGCGGACGGCGGCGCGAGCGGGGCTCCCGGTGGGCACGACGGCGGTGCCGATGGTGGCGCCGACGGCGGTGCCCTCGCGGGTGGCGACGGTGGTGCCGATGGTGGCGCCGACGGCGGCGCTGACGGCGGTGCTGACGGTGGTGCCGGTGGCGCGGACGGCGGCGCGGTTGACGGTGGTGCCGGTGGCGCGGACGGCGGCGCGGTTGACGGTGGCGCCGGTGGCGCGGACGGCGGCGGCGTCTGATGGTGCGGCGGCCGGCGGCGTGTGAGGCGTGACTGCTGAGGTGTCCGGCCACGCCGGGCGGCCCGTGTTCGTGGACCGCCCGGCACTGCGCCGCTGCGTCGGCGTCGAGCCGACCGAGTTCGCGGAGCGGCACTGGGGTCGCCGCCCGCTGTTGACCAGGGCGGCCGAGCTGCCCAAGGCGTTCGACGACCTGCTCACCCTGGACGGCGTGGACGAGCTGCTGTCCAGCCGGGGGCTGCGCACGCCCTTTCTCCGGGTGGCCCGCAACGGCACGGTGCTCTCCTCCGCCCAGTTCACCGGCTCAGGCGGGGTGGGCGCGGAGATCGCCGACCAGGTCGCCGACGACGCGGTGCTCCGGTTGTTCGCCGACGGCTGCACGCTGGTGCTCCAGGGCCTGCACCGGCTGTGGCCGCCGGTGATCGACTTCGCCGGCCGGCTCGGCCTCGACCTCGGGCATCCGGTGCAGGCCAACGCCTACATCACACCGGCATCCGCACAGGGCTTCGCCGCGCACTACGACGTGCACGACGTGTTCGTGCTCCAGCTCGCCGGGCGCAAACGCTGGCTGGTACACGATCCGGTGCATCCGGATCCGCTGCGCAGCCAACCCTGGCAGCCACGCGCCGCCGCGGTGGCCGAGCGGGCCGGCGAGCAGCCGCACCTCGAGGCCGAGCTCGCGCCCGGCGACGTGCTCTACCTCCCGCGTGGCTACCTGCACTCGGCCACGGCGCTCGGCGAGGTGTCCGCACACCTGACCGTCGGGGTGCACGTGATCACCCGCTACGCCCTGGTCGAGGCGTTGTGCGCGTTGGCGGCCGACGACGCCGGCCTGCGCTCGTCGCTGCCGCTCGGCATGGACGCCGCCGATCCGGCGCACCTCGAGGCGGAGCTCACCGCCACGGTCGAGCTGCTGGTGCGCCGGCTGCGCGAGACCGATCCGGCCGAGGTGGCGAGGATCGCGCGGGACCGGGTCTGGGACGGCAGCCGGCCGCTGCCGCTCGCGCCGCTGGCGCAGGCCGGTGCGGTCGCGGCGGTCCGCGTCGGGGACCGGGTGCGGGTGCGTCCCGGGTTGCGGTTCGCACTGCGCAGCGAGGGCGACACCGTGCTGCTCGACCTGCCAGGTGACCAGCTCTCCCTGCCCGGCTCCACCGCGGCGGCGCTGCGCGTGCTCCTCGGCGGCGAGGCCGTCGCGATCGGCGAGCTGCCCGGCCTCGACCACGACGACCAGGTGGTCGTGGTGCGCCGGATGCTCCGCGAGGGCCTCGTGGTGCCGGCTTGACCGGGGAGCGGTGCTCGGCGGCGAGTACCCGCCGCAACGATCCGCTCGCCGCGACCGCGCCGCCGGTGCTTCGCTGGCTGCTGGTCGAGCAGCCGGGGCCGTGGGGGCCGACCGCCCTGCGCCAGTCCCGGCTGCCCGCCGGGGTGGCCGACGCGCTCGCCGCCAAGGCGCACCAGGCCGACGCCCGCCTGGTGCTCATTCGTCGGGTGTTCCGGTCCTCCGCCCGCCGCCGCTGGGCGTTCGCCGATTCCCGCCCCGGCCACGAGGGCATCTGGTGGGGGGAGTTCGACGATCCGGCGGAGCTCGGTGGCCTGGAACTCGCCGAACTTGGCGGGGTGCCGTCCACCACGCCGGTCTACCTGGTCTGCACGCACGGCAAGCACGACGCCTGTTGCGCGCTGCACGGCCGGCCGCTCGCCGCCGCGCTGGCCGCTGCCCGGCCGGCCGAGACATGGGAGTGCTCGCACATCGGCGGCGACCGCTTCGCCGGCAACCTGGTGACGCTGCCGCACGGTTTCTACTACGGCCGGGTGCCGCTGGACCAGGTGGTCGGGCTCGCCGTCGGCTACGAGGCTGGCACGGTCGACCTGCGCTGGCTGCGCGGCCGGTCCTCGTTGTCGCCGCCGGCCCAGGCGGCCCAACACTTCGTCCGGTTACGCCTTGGCGAGTTGGGCCGGGACGCCCTGCGGCCGGCCGAGGTGCGGCGGCTCGGCCACGAGCTGTGGCGGGTCGAGCTGGACGGCGGTGTGGGTGTGACGGTGCGGGCCGTGCACGAGCGCAGCGACACTCCGCTCACCTGCTCCGCCCGGGTGTCGGCCCCGATCAAGCGCTTCGAACTGGTGGAGTCCTGACCCTTCGCCGGTTTACCGGCCGACGGTCGGGTACCCGACCGGGCATGGTGAGCTTCGGATACTTTCTGTCCTGCGAGGAGTTCGGTCCGCACGAGCTGGTTCGGCAGGCGAAACTGGCCGAGCAGGCGGGTTTCGACCGGCTGTGGATCTCCGACCACTACCACCCGTGGAACGACGAGCAGGGCCAGAGCCCGTTCGTCTGGTCGGTGATCGGCGCGATCTCCGAAGCGACGAGCCTGCCGGTGACCACGGCGGTGACCTGTCCGACCGTGCGCATCCATCCGGCCGTGATCGCACAGGCCGCCGCCACCGCGGCCGTTCAGCTCGATGGCCGGTTCGTCCTCGGTGTCGGCAGCGGCGAGGCGCTCAACGAGCATGTGCTCGGTGGGCCGTGGCCGCCCACCGACACCCGGCTGGAGATGCTCGAGGAGGCCGTCGAGGTGATCCGTGCGCTGCACGGCGGCACCGAGGTCAGCTACCGAGGGCGGCACTACACGGTTGAGAACGCTCGGGTGTACACCGTCCCGTCCGAGCCCGTGCCCATCTACCTCTCCGGGCTCGGACCGAAGGCGGCCCGGCTGGCCGGCCGGATTGGCGACGGGTTCATCTGTACCAAACCCGATGCCGAACTGGTGGCCGCGTTTCGGGACGCCGGCGGGGCGGACCGGCCCGCACAGGCCGGGTTCAAGGTCTGCCACGCGAGCACCGAGCAGGCCGGGCTGGACACCGCGCATCGGTTGTGGCCCAACTCGATGCTGCCCGGTGAGCTGTCCCAGGTGCTGCCGACGCCCCGGCACTTCGAGCAGGCTTCCCAACTGGTCAGCAAGGAGACGATGGCCGGCACGCTGCCCTGCGGCCCGGATCCCGAGCCCTACCTCCGGACGATCCGCGAGTACCTCGACGCCGGTTTCACCGAGCTCTACGTCAACCAGATCGGCCCCGAGCAGGCGCGGTTCTTCACGTTCTGGGAGCGCGAGGTCCGCTCCGCGGTTTACGCCGAAGCACGGTGACCAACCCGCGAGTCGCGCGCTCGGGCAAGCGAGTCGCGCGCTCGGGCAACTGACTCTCGCGCTCAGGCAACGCCTCGTGTAGCACGGCGCAGCGGGGACTCAGCCCGGGGATGACTTGGCGCGGTGATGACTCAGCGCTGGCCGGCCAGACCAGCGACTGCCGGCAACGGGAAGGTGGCCAGCCGTTCGGCGAAGCCGTCGTCGCAGAACGCGGCGCGCAGCGCCGGCGGGTCGGGCTGGCCGGGGTAGCCGTCGGCGCGCAGTGCGTCGACGAACCCGGCCACCACGGCGGACGGCGCCAGCACGTCGTACCCGAG
Source organism: Labedaea sp. (assembly GCA_045806965.1). Taxonomy (GTDB): domain Bacteria; phylum Actinomycetota; class Actinomycetes; order Mycobacteriales; family Pseudonocardiaceae; genus DASYTH01. The sequence goes on from JBJMIG010000035.1 coordinate 57,968, forward strand.
GTAGCACAGGACGATCATGTCGTCACCGCGACCGCCCTCCAGCGCCGCCGCCCAGCCGTTCTCCTCGTCCCAGATCAGCGCGAGGTCGTGGTCGGGGTAGCCGGGCAGCCGCCCGTCCAGCGCGACGTAGGCGCTGGCCCGTTCGTCCAGGTCCCAACAGGTCGCCTCGAAGCCCACCCCCAGCGCATCGCCGACCTCCCGCAGGTATCGGCACAGCCCTCTGGCCAGCGGCCCGTACGGCTCCAGTTCCACTGCCCCACCGCCTCCCGTGTTCTCGCGGCCGGGAAGTACCCGCGCGGTGTATCCCCCAACCATGACCCAGGTCACGATTGGTGGATCCCGGTCCAGCGACACAAAAAGGTGGGGTGGCCGCTCGGCATGCGGCCACCCCACCTCAGTCGTCAGTTACTGGCTACTCCTTACCGGTCAGGGCGGTGCGTCACCCGCAGCGAGTTGACGATCGGCGGTTGCTTCCCTTGCCGGGAACCGAAGAACACCTCGATGCTGCCGCCCTGCGCCACGGTGACGAAGAACGTCCTGCGGTCCGCCGCGAGCGTGCCGACCGAGGCCGCCACGTCGTAACCCGGCAGCACCACGGTGCCGTTCAGGGATACGTCGAACACCCGCTTGCCGGGGGCCAGATTGCGCAGCTCGGCGAAGTCGAGCTCAACCTGGTAGACGCCGGCGGGCAGGTTCTCGAACCGATACCCGGCCATACCGGAGCGCTGGCTCTGGTACAGCTTGTCATCGCTGGTGTTGGCGATGGCCTTGGTCGTGGTCTCGACGAAGCCGGGGCCGATGTAGCCGAAGCCACCCGGCGCGTCGGCCTGATCGGCCACCCACCCGTCGGCGTTCGCGTCGGTGAAGGCGCCGGTGGCTCCGGCGTCAACACCCTTGCGGTAGCCCGGGACCACCAGCGTGACCGGAACGGAGAGCGTCGGAGTGCGCCCGGCGTTCGTGGTCAGGTCGATGGTCGCGTTGTACACCCGACCCGGCACGAGCCCGACCGGGTCGACCCGGACGGTCAGCGGCTGGGTGCTGCCGTGCGGCACGGTCAACGTGCCAGGCACCGTCCACAACCAGGACGCGCTGCTGGTCAGCGAGTACGTCAGGTCGAGGTCGCTGGTGCTGTTCAGGTTCAGCGTCGCCGTCCGCAGCTGTCCGGCCTCGGCCAGGAAGGACAGCGGTCCACCCTGGATCGTGGCACCCGGCGTGTGCAGCGCGAAGTCCTTTGTGGACGTCGTGCCGTCACCGACGGTCAGCGGCGTTGAGGCGGTGGTGTAGAGCTGCTTGCCCGCCTCGAGCGAGTAGGTGCCGGCAAGCAGCCGCAGCCGGTAGGTACCGTCGGCGGCCGCCGTTGTGCTGGACGCCGCGGTGCTGCCCTGCATCGCCTGCACGGTCGCGCCGGGCACCGCCTGGCCGTCGTTGAAGTCCGTGACGCGGCCGGAGACGAGCCCGTTCGGCGGTAGCTTGAACCGGATCGACTGGGCGTCGCTCAGCGTCGAGCTGTTGAACGAGTACTGCAGGGCGTCGGTGCCCGTCTCGTTCTCGATGCCGACCGTCGCCGAATTGCCGGTCTCCACGCCGGCGCTCGGGTCCAGGTTGCGGTAGCGCAGCGAGATCTCGCCGTTCTCCGACAGCACCGCCTCGAAGTCCACTCGGGACGATGCGCTGAAGAACGCCGCGTTGCGCCATTCCACCACGAACTCGCGGTTCGGAGCGGTACCGGAGGTCTTGGTGAGCATCTGGCTGCTGCCGTCGACGATCAGGTCGTCCCACAGCGGGTAGATCGCCGCGTTCGGCGCGCCCGTCGACGGGATGGCCACGTTGGTGAACGCCGTGTTCGCGCCAAGGAAGTTCAGGTTCCCGTTGGTCGAGACGAACGCGTTGCCGTACGTCTTGCCGTAGAAGAAGAACCCGAACGGCAGTGGGACCGTGGCGGAGGAGTCGTCGCCGGACAGGGCCAGCGGCGTGTCGCCCTCCACGTAGTTCCCGGCCTCGAGCACACAGGTGTTGCCGAACGTGTCGTGCCGGTTCGGAATGCTGAAGTCCAGCGTGATGTCTCCGGTCACGTTCAACGCCTGCGTCTGCTGGTCGTAGCAACCGCCCGCGGACGCCTTGGCCTGGTACGTACCGACCGGGACGTTCGCGAACGAGTAGGACCCGTCCGCCGCGGTCACCGTTGCCGGGATCGGCGTGCCGAGGATCTGCACGGTGGCGTTGCCGACCGGTTGACCCGCGGCGTTGCGGACATGCCCGCTCACCGTGCCCGAGGTGACCCGGCTGAGCGCGAAGTCCTGCGTGGTGGTGGCGCCCTCGGTGATGGTCACCGTGGCCGTGCCCGTGCCGTACCCGAAGGACGACGCGGTCACCGTGTAGCTGCCGACCGGCAGCGTGCTGGTGAAGTGGCCATCCGCGCCGGTGGCCAGGTCGCGGTTGCTCGGGCCGGTGATGTGCACGCTGGCACCGGCGATCGGGCTGCCGTTGGCGGCGTCGGTCACGGTGCCGGTGAGCACCCCGGTCGGGCCGCGCGGCGACTGGTCGACCGCGGCGAAGGCGTCGAGCTTGCCCTGGCCCCACACGTTGTTGTTGGCCGCCGAGCCGCCACAACTGAGGTCGGACACGTCGTGCGCGGTGCTGTTCAGGATCGCCTCGGTGGCTGCGAGGTCACCGATCAGCGACGGCGCCGCCGACCACATCAGCGCCACCGTGCCGACCAGGTGCGGGCTGGCCATCGAGGTGCCGCTGAGCACGCCGTACGCGCCGCCCGGGAGGGAGGAGCGCACGTCGACGCCCGGCGCGGACAGGTTCGGCTTGATCAGGCCGGTACCGGTCTCCCCGGGGCCACGCGCGGAGAACGACGCGATGTTGCCATTGATGTCGAAGGCACCGGAGGAGAAGGACTCGGTGTAGTCACCTGGCGAGCCGGAGGACTCACAGGCCGGGCCGGAGTTGCCGTTGGAGAACGCCGGGAAGATGCCGGACGCCCGCCAGCCCTGCACCACCTGCTTGTAGAACGGGTCGGTCGGCAGCGAGCCGACCGTCGAGCCCCACGAGTTGTTCACGATGTTCGGCCGCAGGTCCGGACGCGGGTTGGCGCCGGCCAGGTCGGTCGGCGCGAGGATCCACTGGCCGGAGTCGAGCAGCGCCTGGTCGGTCGGGCAGCAGCCGGCCGCGGCGATCCACTTGGCGTTCGGTGCGACGCCGACCTGGTTGCCGGTACCGTCGTCGCCGACCATGGTGCCCATGGTGTGGGTGCCGTGGCCGTTGGTGTCACACGGCGCCGGGGTGGCGCACAGGTGCGCCGGGTCGAAGAAGTTGTAGTTGTGGTTGAACGTGCCGTTGCCCAGGTTGCCGCGGTACTTGCCGACCAGGGCCGGGTGCATGAAGTCGACACCGGTGTCCACGCTGGCCACGGTGATGCCCTCACCGCGGTCGCCGAAGGTGTTCCACACGTCGTCCGCGTTGATCGCGGCGATGCCCCATTCGATCGCGTTGATCTGGGCCTGCGCCTGACCGGGAGTCGGCTTCGGGATCGAGTACTCGCGCGGCGAGAGGACGCCGGACACCTCGGCGTGCTTGGCCATCGACTGGGCCAGCGCGGACGAGCCGTCCTTGATCCGGATCGCGTTCACGATGTAGTAGGAGGTGTAGCTGACCTTCTGCTTGTCCAGTTCGGCCCGTACCGAGGCCTGCGCGGCGTCGGCGGTCTTGCGCAGCGCGTCGACAACGGCGGCGCCCCGCGCGTTCCAGTCCTTGATCTTGGACGCGGCGGACAGGTCAGCTGCCTGTCCGAACATGACCCAGTAGTCGGCGTTGTCCTTGGCGGCCAAGGAGTTCGTCACCGACTTCTCGATCTTCGCGGCCGAGTTGTCACTCGGCGGCGCCGCGGTCGCCGGCGTGGTGAACACGCCGAGCACCGCCAGCATCGCGGCGAGCAGGCTCAATAAGGCCCGACCTCGCCGACGGGTTTGGGGTCGTCGTGACATTCCCTCGTCCTCCAATTCCCGCGCGGCACAGGTGCCGCGCGCGTGCCCCTACCCGTAGCGCGGTCATCACTACGGGTACACACTGCACGCTCCTGGATCGCCGCGATCCAATACAGGACGTGAAGCGGGCGTTATCCGGTCGTGACGGGGTCTTTTTCACGGTTACCAGGGCCTTTTGGGTGGTAACACCCCAAACACTGCCCGTGACCTGCCCGAAACCAGTAACGAAACAACCACGGATTCGATCTCGGTGGTGTTGGGGACCGTATGGAGGTACTGGGCGTGGACGCGCGAGGCATGTTTGAAACGATCAAAGTGCCGCTCGTGCTGTGCGTCGGTACCTCCGCCGAGGAGATCGCCGCCATCGCGAAGGCCACCCATGGCCGGCTGGCCGTGCTCTACCTGCCGGACGAGGCGAGCCTGCGGGCCGCGCTGGCCACCCCGGACCTCGGACCGGCTCCCGTCGAGGAGCCGATCCCCACGCACCGGGTGGTCGAGTTCGGCAAGCTGCGTCTCGACGCCGACCTGCGCGAGGCCACCTGGCGGGGTAGTCGGGTGCAGCTCTCCGCGCGGGAGTTCAACCTGCTGTTCGCGCTGACCAGAGACCCGGGCCGGGTCTGGACCTTCGCCGAGCTCACCACGCACGTGTGGGAGCGCCCGTACCTCGGTGACATCGAGGCGGTCGTGTCGGCGGTCAAGCGGTTGCGGCGGCAGCTGCGCGCGGCCGCACCCGGGGTTGCCGTCGAGTCGGTCCGCGGGGTCGGCTACCGGCTGGTGATCGCCGACCTCCCGGACTGATCCGCACTCAGAGGGTGAACTCCTGGCGCAGGTGGTCGTCCTTGCCGGAGCCCGGGTTCACGTAGACCAGCGCCTCGTGGTTGCCCGGATCGATCTCACTGACACTGATCTTCGGCGTGTCCCCGTAGCCCGGGTACATCTCGTCGGACTTCCAGGTCGCGCGGTACTGGCCGTCCACCTCGACCCCGACCTCGGCGACCCCGGACTCGTCGCCGACGTTGAACAACTCGAAACTGACCTCGGCTTCGCTGCTGCCGGTCGAAACCACGGACAGCGCGCCACCGGCGAACTCGAACATCGCACTCATGCATGTGATGAAACCGGCCCGGCCGGCTCTGGTCAGTCGGCCCGGGGGCGACCAATCGGGCAGGCCGCACGCCCCAACTGTCGGCTCGGGGGCCGCCAGGCATGCTGTGTGGCATGGCCGAGCAGCACTATCTCGCCGGGCTGGACCTCGCTGGCCGCCGGGTCGTCGTGGTCGGCGGTGGCACGGTGGCCCAGCGCCGGCTGCCCAGGCTGGTCGCCGCGGGCGCCCGGGTGGAGCTGATCTCGCCGAGCGTCACTCCCTCGGTGCAGGCCATGGTGGACGCCGGTGAGCTGACCTGGCATCGGCGCCGCTACACCACCGGTGACCTGTCCGGCGCCTGGTATGTCCTGTGCTGCACGGCCAACCCGGAGGTCAACGCGGTCGTGTCCGCGGATGCCGAGCGGGACCGGGTCTTCTGCGTCCGGGCCGACGCCGGCCGGGAGGGCAGCGCCGTGACACCCGCGACCGGCAACCACGACGGCCTGCTGCTCGGGGTGCTGTCCGGCGGCCGGCCGGTTCGCTCGGCCGCGGTCCGTGACGCCCTGCTCGATGCCCTGCGCGAGGGCCGGGTGCCCGATCACCACGCGACCGCGGCGGCGTCGGCGCCGCCGGCCTGGCGAGGTGGGGTCGTGCTGGTCGGCGGCGGGCCGGGCGACCCGGAGCTGATCACCGTGCGGGGCCGCCGGCTGCTGGCCCGTGCCGACGTGGTGATCGCCGACCGGCTGGCTCCGCGCGAACTGCTGGACTCCCTGCCCCCCAACGTGCTGGTGGTGGACGCCGCCAAGATCCCGCGCGGCCGCGCGGCCAGCCAGGACGTGATCAACGAGACGATGATCGAGCACGCCAGGGCCGGTCGGTTCGTGGTTCGCCTCAAGGGGGGTGACCCGTACGTGTTCGGCCGCGGCTTCGAGGAGTTGCTCGCCTGTGTCGAGGCGGGAGTCGCGGTCACCGTGGTCCCGGGTGTCACCAGCGCCTTCGCCGCGCCAGCGGCGGCCGGCGTCCCGGTCACCCATCGCGGCCTGTCCCACGAGGTGGTGGTGGTCTCCGGCCACGTTCCGCCGGCTGACCCCGGTTCGCTGACCGACTGGTCCGCGCTGGCCCGGCTGCGCGGCACGCTGATCATCATGATGGGGGTGGCCAACCTGCCCGAGTTCAGCAAGGCGCTGCTGGCCGGCGGGCGTCCCGGGGAGACCCCGGTCGCCATCGTCGCGAACGGCACCATGGCGAGCCAACGCACGGTGCGCACCACGCTCGCCGAAGCCCCGGAAGCGGTGCGGGTCAATGAGATCCGTCCGCCGGCGACCATCGTCATCGGTCCGGTTGCCGCCCTCCCGGCACCATGACCGGTCCGCATACCGTGCGACAACGAGCGGGCCGGGCGCTTTCGCACCCGGCCCGCTCGTTGGACTGGTCGTGGCTGGTGGCTAGGCCGCCCGGGGCCTTGACCGGGTGGGGCGTTTGCCGCCGCCGCCACCGCCGCCACGGCGCGCCGACCGGTCGGGCTGGGCGGACCCGCGCGAGCCGGCCGGAGCGTGCTCCGCATACCGGGCCACCGGGCGCTCCGGCTCCCCGTTCGGACGGCGGCCGGACTTGCCCGCCGAGCTCCGGTTGGGACGGTCGCGGTCCGGCGCCTGGCTCGGCCTCGGCCGGGACTTTCCGCTCGGCCGGGGGGTTTCCGCCACCGGCTCGCCGGTCGGGCGGCGGGCGCCGGTGATCCGGGCCAGGTCGGCGTTGCCGGGATGGACCTTGGTCTGTGCCGGCGTGACGCCGGCCTTGGCGGTGAGTTGGGTGACGGTGCGCCGCTCCTCGTGCATCACCACGGTGACCACGGTGCCGGACTCGCCGGCGCGGGCGGTACGGCCGGCCCGGTGCAGGTAGTCCTTGGCGTCCGCGGGCGGATCGACGTGCACGACCAGGCTGACCCCGTCCACATGGATACCCCTGGCGGCGACGTTCGTGGCGACCAGCACCGGGATGGCACCGCCCCGGAAGTCGTCGAGCACCCGGTTGCGCGCGCCCTGGGTCTTGCCGCCGTGCAGGGCGCCGGCCCGGACGCCGACCGACTGGAGCTTGCGGGTCAGCCGGTCCACGTGGTGCTTGGTGCGCAGAAACATGATCGTCCGGCCGTCCCGCGCGGCCATCTCGGCCACCACGGAAGGCTTGTCCGCCCGGGACACCAGCAACATGTGATGTTCCATGGTCGAGACGCTGCCGCGCGCCGGGTCGACCGAGTGCGTGACCGGGTCGGTGAGATAGCGCCGGACCAGCGTGTCGACGTCGCCGTCAAGGGTGGCGGAGAACAGCATCCGCTGGCCGTCCGAGTCGGTCAGGTCGAGAATGGCCCGGACCTGGGGCAGGAAGCCCATGTCGGCCATCTGGTCCGCCTCGTCGACCGCCGTGAACCGGACGTCGGACAGGTCGCAGGTGCCCTGCCGAACGTGGTCGGAGAGCCGGCCGGGCGTGGCGATCAGCAGGTCGACGCCGCGCCGCAGGGCATCCGCCTGGCGCACGAAGGGCATGCCGCCGACCACCGTCCCGCAGCGCAGGCCGAGGGCGCCGGCCAGCGGGCTGAGCGCGGCGGTGACCTGCATGGCCAGCTCGCGGGTCGGCACCAGGACCAGTGCGCGGGGCCGCAGCCGCCGGGCGTGGCCGCCGTCGAGCCGGGCCAGCAACGCCAGACCGAAGGCGAGCGTCTTGCCGGAGCCGGTCTGCGCCCGGCCGAGCACGTCCCGCCCGGCCAGCGCGTCCGGCAGGGTCACGGCCTGGATCGGGAACGGTTCGGTGATGCCGGCCTTGGCGAGCGCGGTCAGCAACGGCGTCGGCAGGCCGAGCTGGGCGAATGAAGTCGCGCGCGAACGCGCGGGTGGGTGTTGCACAGGATCCTTTCCGAGTGGCACGTCTCGGGAGGCCTCTGCGGTGTGCAGCGAGCGTTCGCGCGGACGAGCCCGGCGCGGTGCGCGCCTTCTTAGTGTGATGAACAGTGTGGACAGCCGGCCGATTGGCCACGGTCCGTATTTATCGTACCGGATGACCCAGGCCACACCGCGGCTGGCAGGATCGGCGACATGTTCATCCGGCGCTCGGTCGCGACGTTAGCACTGTCCGGGATCGCCCTGCTGGCGCTCGCCGCTCCAGCGTTCGCGCACGCCGAACTGACCGGCAGCAACCCGGCCAAGGACGCATCCGTTGCCACCGCACCGAAACAGGTTCAGCTCACGTTCAGTGAGCCCGTCTCGCCGAAGACCGTCACGGTGACCGGCCCGCAGAGCACCCAGTGGAAGGTCGGGGAGATCGCGGTCGCGGGCAACGTGGTGACCGTGCCGGTGACCGCGGTCGGACCGGCCGGTCAGTACGCGATCACCTACACGGTTCTCTCCGACGACGGCGACGACGTGACCGGCACCGTCTCATTCACCCTGACCGCGCCGGCCACCCCGAGTTCGACCGCCACCTCGAGCGGCACCCCGGCCGGGCAGGCCCAGCCGGCCTCGGACAGCGGTGGGCCGCCCGCCTGGGTCTGGATCGCGATCGCACTCGCGGCCGTGCTCGCCGTGGGCGCGCTGGTGCTGTTCCGGCTCCGGCGGGGGAGCGCGAGCTCCGCCGAGCGGTAACCACCCCCGCGAGTCGCGCGCTCAGGCAAGCGAGTCTCGCGCTCAGGCAACGCCGATACAGCGCGAGGTGACATTCCTGCGCTTCTATAAGCGGAATGTCACCTTGCGCTGTATCACCGAGCGGACGTCAACTGCTGGAGCGCGCAACTCGGTTGCTGGAGCGCGAGACTCGCGTCTCAGCCCATGCCGGCCACGCCGAGGAGGTGGCCGGTGAGGGTGGTGGGGTCGGTCCGGTTGGTGGGCAGGCCCCGGCTGGTGAACCAGGTTGCGATGTTGGTCACGTCCCTGGCCAGGAACTCCTGCCCGCGGGGATTGGCCACGATGTCGACCACCTGGGGGAGGTCGATCAGGATCAGGTGACCGCGGTGGACCAGGATGTTGTACGCGGACAGGTCGCCGTGCGTCAGCCCCAGGGTGGCCATCAGATCGAGCGCGGCCAGCAGTTGCGCCCACAGCTCGGCCAGCTCGGCGGGGTCCGGACGGAGCTGGGCAAGGCGCGGCGCCGCGCCGCCCTCGCCGTCGTCGAGGAACTCCAGCAGCAACTCGGTTCCATTGCGCTGGACGGGATACGGCACCGGCACGCCCAACGCCCACAGCCGGGACAGCGCCGCGAACTCGGCCACCGACCACTGCTCGGCCAGCAGGTTGCGGCCGAAGGCGGTGCGCTGGGCCATCGCGCGCATCTGCCGGGACTCCTTCACCCGGCGCCCCTCGAGGTAGCCGGCGTCCCGGTGGAACATTCGGTGCTCGTTGCTGCGGTAGCGCTTCGCCGCCATCAGGCAGGACCGGTCGGTGCCCGGCAGGCTCCGCTCGAGGAGGTGAACGTCGGCCTCTTTGCCGGTCTTGAGCACGCCGAGTTCCCGGTCCACCGCGGCCAACTCGGTGATCAGCCAGTCGGGCCGGGGATGCGGCCCCTGCTCGCCGTCCGGCCAGGTGGACCAGCGGTCGGCGCCGGGCGGCAGCTCGGACGCCGCGGTGAGCGCGTCGTCGCGGGCCTTGGTGAGCCGCTTGCGTTCACCCTCGGTCAGCCGGCCGGTCCGGCCGGGCTGCGGCTCGTCGTCGAAACGCGGTTTGCGCCGGGATCTGGCCGGCCGGGGATCGTCGCCGAAATTGTCGTACGCGTCGTACGGGTCGTGCGTCAGCACTGGGGATTTCTCCTTGTGAGGTGAGGGATGGCCCCACAAGGCCCGCGGAGTCAGCGCGCGGCGACCTCGAGTGGGGCGGGACGGGCGCATGCCACGTCCACGGCAGTCGTGACCATCAGGCACCTCCTCGACTCGCGCTCACTCGGTTCCTGCCGGCAAGGATCCCGATTCCTCCCGGTGGCCGCAACTCAATTTTCGCCGCTGTTCGTCCGCGCTGTTCGTCCGCGGTGTTCACCGCTGTTTGTCGGTGCTATTTGTCCGCGACCAGGTCGAGCACCCGCTCACCGGCCGGCTCGAGCCTGAGCCCGGCCAACCCGGCCAGCCGCATCACCGCGCGAACCGTGCCGGGCTCGCGCGGCGCCCTGGCCAGGGCGGCGGCGAGCCGGCCCTTGTACGCCTTGTTGAGATGGCTGACGGCCACCCGCCGGCCGGCCGCGTCCTCGCCGACCACCCGCACCGTGATCGCGTGCGGAACCCGGGCGAGCGCGGCATACGGCCCGGACCGCAGGTCAAGCATGAGGTCGTCCACCGTGGACAAGGTTTTGCTCAGCACCGGGTGCCAGATGCCGCGTAGCCCACCGATCCCGGGCAGCGTGCTGCCGCCGGAGAGCCGGTAGGCCGGGATCGGGTCCGCCGCCCGCAGCACGCCGAACAGCGCCGAGGTCACCGCCAGCCGGCCGCCCGCCCGGCGCCGCTCCGCCCGGGTGAACGAGGCGATCCCCAGCGCGTCGTAGAGCACGCCGGTGTACCGCTCGACCGCGGGCAGTGTCGCGCAGTGGCGCAGCGCGGCGTTGCGGGCCACCTCGCCGGCCTGGCGCTCGGAAAGCCCGAGCGCGGCCAGGCTGGCCGGCACGTCGGCGGCCAGCGACTCCAGCGCGGACACCAGCCGCGAGCGGACCTGGCTCAGCTCGGGGAACGACAGCGCGTGCAGGTCGAGCGGCGGTCCGGCGCCGCCGTCGGCCTTGGTCTCCGACGGCGGGAGCAGCACCAGCATGCGCCGGAGAGTACGTCAGCCGTTGCGCGAACCGACGCGGAACTCGTTGCCCACGGGAACTCCTGGCCGCAGGCTAGCCAGGGCCACCGGCAGCGGGATGATGGAAGGCATGCGCACGATCGACTGGCGCGACGATCACATCGTGGCGATCGACCAGACCCGGCTGCCGCAGGACGTGCTGCTGCTGGACATCCACACCGTTGCCGACCTGGTCGACGCGATCAAACGGCTGGCCATTCGGGGTGCGCCGGCCCTGGGGGTGGCCGGCGCGCTCGGCGTCGCGCTGGCGGCGCGGGCGGCCCGCGAGGAGCCGGACCTGGTCCGGCCGGCCGTGCACCCCCTGCGCGAGGCCCGGCCGACCGCGGTGAACCTGGCCCGGGGGGTGGATCGCGCGCTCGGCCGGCTCTCTGCCGGCCCGGACGCGGTGCTGGCCGAGGCGCTGGACATGCTGGCCGAGGACGTGACGGCGAACCGGGCGCTCGGCCAGCGTGGCGCGGACTGGCTCGTCGAGCGGACCGGCGGGCCGCTCGCGGTGCAGACCCACTGCAACGCGGGCGCGCTGGCCTGTGTGGAGTGGGGGACCGCGCTCGGCGTGGTGCGCGCGCTGCACGAGCGCGGCGCGCTGCGACACGTCTACGTCGACGAAACCCGCCCGCTGCTCCAGGGCGCCCGGCTGACCGCCTGGGAACTCGCGCAACTCGGCATCGAGCACACGCTGGTGGTGGACGGGGCCGGGCCGTCCGTGCTGGCCAGGGGCCTGGCCGGGGCGGTGGTGGTCGGCGCGGACCGGATCGCGGCCAACGGTGACGTGATCAACAAGATCGGCACCTACCCGCTCGCGCTGGCCGCGGCCAGGGCCGGCGTGCCGTTCCTGGTGGCGGCGCCGGAGTCGACGGTCGACCGGGACAGCGCGACCGGCGCCGGGGTGCCGATCGAGGTGCGCGACGCGGAGGAGTTGGTCCACATCGGAGGAACCAGGATCGCGCCGGCCGGCACGACCACTCTGAACCTCGCCTTCGACGTCACGCCGGCCGACCTGGTCACCGCGATCGTCACCGAGCACCGGGTGGTCCGACCGGCGGCGGGGGAGCGGATGTGACCGAGAACCGTTGGCAGGAAAGAACTTTCTCCGGACCACTGGACGAGCTGGTCTACGGTTCCCGGTTGATCGGCCAGGATCCGGACCTGGTGCTGCACGGTGGCGGCAACACCTCGGTCAAGATCGTCCGGCCGGATCTGACCGGAGAGCCGGTGGAAGTCCTGTGCGTCAAGGGAAGTGGCTGGGACCTGGCCACGATCGAGGAGGCCGGGTTCGCCCCGCTGCGGCTCGGCCGGCTGCGCGAACTGTTGACCCTCGACCGGTTGCCCGACGAGCGCATGATGAACGAGCTGCGTTGCGCGCTGGTGGACTCCTCGGCACCGGATCCGAGCGTGGAGGCCCTGCTGCACGCGCTGCTGCCGCACGCCGCGGTGCTGCACAGCCACGCGGACGCGATCGTCACGCTCACCAACACCGCCGACGGTGCTCGCCTGGTCCGGGAGATCTACGGCGACCGGGTGGTCATCGTGCCCTATGTGATGCCGGGGTTCGCCCTGGCCCGCAGGTGCGCCGAGCTGTACCCGGCCGCAGCGCACGACGGCACGGTGGGCATGGTGTTGCAGAACCACGGCCTGTTCACCTTCGGCTCGACCACCGAGGAGGCCTACCGGCGGCACATCGAGCTCGTCGCCGAGGCCGAGGAACGGCTCCGCGCGTCCACCATCGTCCACATCGGACCGCCGATCGCGGTCGGCAAGCCGGCCATGACGGAACTGGCGGAGTTCCGGGCCGAGCTGTCCGCGGTCGCCGGCGCGCCGATGATCGTCAGCCGGTACCCGGAGCCGTTCGCCGGCCGGCCGGACCTGGCCGCCGTAGCCACCCGCGGTCCGGCCACCCCGGACCACGTCATCCGGACCAAGCGGGTGCCGATGGTCGGCCGGGACCTGGACCGCTACGCGCAGGAGTACCGCGCCTACTTCGCCGAACACGCCGCCGGCCGGGACCTGACCATGCTGGACCCGGCGCCGCGGATCGTGCTGGACCCCGACCTCGGCCTGCTCGCCGCCGGCCGCCGGATCCGCGACGCGGACATCGCCGCCGACATCTACGCGCACACCATCCGGATCATCGAACGGGCCGAGGCGCTCGGCGGCTACCGCGCGTTGCCAGCCGCGGACCTGTTCGACGTCGAGTACTGGGTGCTGGAGCAGGCGAAATTGCGGCGAGGCAACACATCCGGCCCGCTGACCGGTGAGGTCGCGCTGGTCACCGGGGCCGCGTCCGGGATCGGTCGGGCCTGTGTCGAGGCACTGTTGGCCCGGGGCGCCGCGGTGGTCGGCGTCGACCTCACGCCGACCCCGACCGAGCGAGCGGACTACCTGGGCATACCGGCGGACGTGACCGACGCGCCGGCCGTGGCCAACGCCCTGCAGCGCGCGGTCGAGCGGTTCGGCGGCCTGGACATCGTGGTGCCCTGCGCCGGGGTCTTCCCTGGTGCCGAACGCATCGGCGAGCTCGACCAGAGCACCTGGCGGCGCACCATGGCGGTCAACGCCGATGCCGTCGCGAACCTGTTCACCGCAACGTATCCGCTGCTGTGTCGAGCGCCGCGCGGCGGGCGGGTGGTGCTGATCGCGTCCAAGAACGTGCCCGCGCCCGGCCCGGGAGCGGCGGCCTACTCGGCGTCCAAGGCCGCGGTCACCCAGCTGGCCAGGGTGGCCGCGCTGGAATGGGCGGCGGAGGGCATCCGGGTCAACGTGGTGCACCCGGACGCCGTGTTCGACACCGGCCTGTGGACCGAGGAAATCCTGGCGGAGCGGGCCGCGCACTACGGCCTGCGCGTCGAGGAGTACAAACGCCGCAACCTGCTCGGCGCCGAGGTGACCAGCGCCGGGGTGGCCGGCGTGGTCGCGGAGCTGTGTACCGACACCTTCGCGGCCACCACCGGCGCGCAGGTTCCGGTGGACGGCGGCAACGAGCGGGTGATCTAGGCACGGCCGCGGCCCGTTCGGTAACCCGTTGGAACCGGTAGCGGCCAGTTCACTACCCTTTTCGGCACACCCGTGACAAGGAGTGCTTGCCGTGATAACCAGGATGTCGTCGCTGTTCCTGCGCACGCTGCGCGAGGACCCCGCGGACGCCGAAGTGCCGAGCCACCGGCTGCTGGTGCGCGGCGGCTACGTCCGCCGCGTCGCACCGGGCGGTTACTCCTGGCTGCCGCTCGGCCTGCGAGTGCTGCGCAACGTGGAGCGCGTGGTCCGCGAGGAGATGGACGCCATGGGGGCCCAGGAGATTCAGTTCCCCGCGTTGCTGCCCCGCGAGCCCTACGAGACGACCGGGCGCTGGACCGAGTACGGCGACAACCTGTTCCGGCTCAAGGACCGCAAGAACGCCGACTACCTGCTCGGGCCGACCCACGAGGAGCTGTTCGCGCTCACCGTGAAGGGGGAGTACAGCTCCTACAAGGACTATCCGGTCATCCTCTACCAGATCCAGACGAAGTACCGGGACGAGGCCCGGCCGCGGGCCGGCATCCTGCGCGGCCGCGAGTTCCTGATGAAGGACTCCTACTCCTTCGATCTCGACGACGACGGCCTGGCCGGCTCGTACGAGAAGCACCGCCAGACGTACATCAGGATCTTCGACCGGCTCGGTCTGCGTTACGTGATCGTCTCGGCGATGTCCGGGGCCATGGGCGGGTCCGCGTCCGAGGAGTTCCTCGCCGAGGCGGACACCGGCGAGGACACCTACGTGCGCAGTACCGAGTCCGGTTACGCGGCCAATGTGGAGGCTGTGGTCACGCCCGCGCCCCCGGCACGGTCCACTGCGGACCTGCCGGACGCCCAGGTACACCACACGCCCGACACACCCACCATCGAGACCCTGGTGACGTTCCTGAACGCCGCGGATCTCGGTCGCACGTTCACCGCGGCGGACACGCTGAAGAACGTGCTGCTGAAGACCAGGGCGCCGGGCCAGGACAAGTGGGAACTGCTCGCGGTCGGCCTGCCGGGGGACCGGGAGGTGGACACCAAACGGCTCGATGCCGCGCTGGAGCCCGCCGCGGTGGCCATCCTCGAGGAGGTCGACTTCGCCGCGAACCCCTTCCTGGTGAAGGGTTACATCGGACCGAAGGCGTTGCAGGACAACGGGGTCCGCTACCTGGTCGACCCCCGCGTCGGCACCGGCACGTCCTGGGTGACCGGCGCGGACAAGCTCGACCACCACGTCGTGGGCCTGGTCTGCGGCCGCGACTTCACGCCGGACGGCACGATCGAGGCGGCCGAGGTGCGCGCCGGCGACCCGTCCCCGGACGGCAAGGGTGTGCTGGAGACCGCGCGGGGCATCGAGATCGGCCACATCTTCCAGCTCGGCCGCAAGTACGCCAACGCGTTCGCGCTGGACGCCCTCGGCCCGGACGCCAAGCCGATCCGGATCACCATGGGCTCCTACGGGATCGGGGTGTCCCGGCTGGTCGCCGTGATCGCCGAACAGTCCCACGACAAGGACGGCCTGATCTGGCCCCGCGCGGTGGCCCCGGCCGACGTGCACATCGTGATCGCCGGCAAGGACGACACGGTGCGTGCCGGCGGCGAGCGGCTGGCCGGGGAGTTGGACGCGGCCGGGCTGAGCGTGCTCTTGGACGACCGGAGCGCGAGCCCCGGCGTGAAGTTCGCCGATGCCGAGCTGATCGGCGTGCCGACGATCGTGGTGGTCGGCCGGGGCTTGGCGAACGGCGTCGTCGAGGTGAAGGACCGGGCCAGCGGGGAGCGCACCGAGGTTCCCGTCGACGAGGCGGTCACCCGGTTGACCGCCCTGGTCAGGGGCTGAGCAGCGCGTCCAGGACGGCGTCGGTGTCGGCCAGGCCGGGCAGCACGGCGGTGGCGCCGGCGGCACGGAGTTCCTCGGCACTGTGCCGCCCGGTGGCCACGCCGACGGTCCTGGTGCCGTGGTGCCGCCCGGCCCGCACGTCCAGCGGCGAGTCGCCGAGGACGACCACGCGGGCTGGGGCGAAGCCCCGGCCGTACTTGGCCGTGGCCAGTGCCATCGCGCGGGCCACCAGGTCGTGCCGGTCCGCCGAGATCGACCCGTACCCGCCGACCTCGAGGTCGACGTGCCGGTCCAGCCCGAACGGCTCCAGCTTGTAGCCCGCCAGCTCCGGCAGGTTGCCGGTGACCAGCGACTGCACCACTCCCGCGCGCCCGGCGAGCAGGGCGAGCACCTCAGCCGCCCCGGGCAGTGCCCGGCCGAGGGTGGACAGGTCCGGCCGCGCCTCATCGGCCAGCCGGATCAGCTCGGCGAACATCAGCCGCACGGAGTCGTCGTCGCCGGCCACCCCGTGCGTGGTGAGCAGTTCGAGCGTCAGGGAGCGCTCGGTGCGGCCGGAAAACTCCGGGACGTGGCGCATCGAGACCCCGAACAGGTTGCGCAGTGCGTCCTGGTACCAGGTGCGCCCGATGCCGGAGTAGTCCACAAGGGTCAGATCGATGTCCCAGAGCACGAGCGTCATTCGGTCATCCTGACACGCTGGCCGGCGCGGGTTGAGGGCCACTTCGGCCGTGATCTGACCGCCGAATGTCCACTTTCCAACGAGGATTGACGTGGTCCGGAGCGGCGGCGTACTGTCGCGACAGAATTCAACGAACGATGAACTTTCGGAGGGGACTGTGACCGCACCGCACGGCCGACGGCCAGTCGCGCTCGCCCTTCTGTTCGGGCTGGCCGGGGCACTCGTAGCCGCCGTCCTCGGCCTGCTGACCTTCGGTGCACAGGCCAGCGCCCGGCCGGACCAGGTGCCGCTCGCCCTTGCCGTGCCGAGCCAGGGTCCCGCCGCCGAGCAGTTGCGCGCGGCCACCGGGCAGATCACCGCGCAGCTCTCCGATGCCGTCGCGTGGCGGGTCACCGGTGCCGACGAGGCCGCCAAAGCGTTGGACGCCAAGGAGATCTACGGTTACCTGGACCTGACCGAGCCGCCGAACGCCCGGGTCGTGGTGTCCGGTGCGGTGAACCCGCAAGGTGCGCAGTTCGCCCAGCAGATCCTCACCGAACTCGGTCACCGGCTGACCGCCGCCGCCCCGGGCGCCCCGCGCCTCGACACGGTCCAGGTGCACCCGGCGAGCGTGGCCGGGCGGATCGCCCCGCTGGCCGCGAGCGCTCTGCTCTGGATCGCCGGACTGGTCGCCACGGTGGGCTTCGGCGCCCTGCTCGCCCGGCGCGGCGGGCACGCCGGCATCGGGCCGAGGGCGCTGCTCGGAGGCACCGCCACGGTGCTCGGCACGGCCGTGGTGCTCGGCTTGTTCCGGTTGTGGGACAACACCCTGCCGTTGAACGCGAACGTCCTCGGGTTCGTGCTGCTGACCGGGCTGGCGTTCACCGCGGTGCAGGGCGCGCTGGTGCGGCTGCTGGGTATCCGGGCCGCGGCGCTGCTCGGCCCGCTGTACCTGATCGGCCCCGCGGTCGCCGGCCAGGTGCCGCAACTGCTCAACCCGGCCTACCGCGCGGTGCTCTGGTCGTGGACGCCGTTCCGGTTCGCCACCGAGGGGCTGCGCAGCCTGCTCCAGGGCGCCCCGGCCGCCTCCGATGTCCGCACCGGCGTGATCGTGCTGGCCGCGATGGCCGTGGCCGGGCTGACCGTGCTCGTGTTGACCGCCTGGTCACGCCCCGGCAAGGAAGCTCAGCCGAACCCGGCGAACGAGGTTGTCCCCGTTGGTGTCGACGAGGCAGACGGACTGCCAGGTACCGAGCGCCAACTGCCCACCGAGCACCGGAACGGTGGCATACGGCGGTAGCAGTGCCGGCAGGACGTGGTCGCGGCCGTGGCCGGGGGAGCCGTGCCGGTGTCGCCAGTCCGCGTCGCGCGGAAGCAACCGCCGCAACGCGGTCAGCAGGTCATCGTCGCTGCCCGCGCCGGTCTCGATGATCGCGAGCCCGGCCGTGGCGTGCGGTACCCACACGTGCAGCAACCCGTCGTCCGCTTCGGCGTCGGCCAGGAACCGCGCGCACTCGGCGGACAGATCCCGGACCACCTCGTGTGACCCGGTCCTCAGCTCGATCTCTTTGCTGTACACGGGTCGAACCGTAACGTCGGGCCCATGCGCACCGCTTTCGGCGAGACCTTCGACGTGCCAACCGGCTATCTCAACACGGCCAGCATCGGTGTGCCGCCGGCCAGCGTCGCCGACACCATGAACCAGGCGATCTCCGCCTGGCGCACCGGATCCGTGCAGCCGGCCGAGTACGACAAGCCGGTCGCGGTGGCCAGGGAGGCCTGGGCCCGGCTGGTCGGCGTGCCGCACACGTCGGTGGCCATCGGGTCGGGTGTGGCCCAGTTGATCTCGCTGGTCGCGGCGAGCCTGCCGGCCACCACCCGGGTGCTCACCGTGCGCAACGAGTTCACCAGCGCCACCTTCCCGTTCGCCGCCGCCGGGATGCCGGTCACCGAGGTCGAGCCGGGTGACCTGGTCCGGGCGGCCCGCGAGCACGACCTGGTGGTGGTCAGCGTCGTCCAGTCCGCCGACGGCACCGTGGCCGACCTCGACGGCCTGCGGGAGACCGGCACCCGGGTGCTGCTCGACGCGACGCAGGCCGTCGGCTGGCTTCCGCTGCGGCTGGACTGGGCCGACTGGGTTGCCGGCGCCAGCTACAAGTGGCTGCTCGCGCCGCGCGGCGCCGCCTGGCTGGCGGTGCGCCCGGACGCTCTCGAGCTCACCCTTCCGATCGCCGCCAACTGGTTCGCCGGCGAAGACCCCTGGCAGTCGATCTACGGGTTGCCGCTGCGCCTGGCCGCCGACGCCCGCCGGCTGGACCTGAGCCCGGTCTGGTTCGCCCAGGTCGGCGCGGCCGCCGCGCTGCCGTGGCTGGCCGAGCTCGACCTGGCGCGGGTCCGCGAGCACTGCGTCGGCCTGGCCAACGCCGCCCGCGCGGGCCTCGGGCTGCCGCCGGGGAACAGCGCGATCGTGTCGGTGGACGTGCCGGGTGCCGCGGCCCGCCTGGACCGGGCTGGCGTCACGGCGAGCGTGCGGGCCGGTCGGACCCGGCTCGCCTTCCACCTCTACAACACCGAGGAGGATGTCGCGCTGGCGGTGGACGCGCTGCGGTAACCGGAACCGGGTCGATTGAGTGGCTCCGCGTGACCAGTTACGGTGAGCCCCCGTGCCGGCTCCTCGACATCCTGGACAGCCGCCGTGGTCCGACCGCGGTGGTCCGAACCTGTCCGGTGACACGGCACCGATCCGCTCGCGGCCGGACCGTGCCGCGCCGGTCCACTTCCACGCCGAGCGTCCGAGACGGCAGCAGAACTCGGTGCTCATGTGGGTGCTGCGCGGACTTGGCCTGGTCGCCGTCGCGGTGATCTCCGGTCTGGTCTGGTGGTACGTCCACGACGACGGCGGGGGCGCAACGGCCGGCGTGGAGCCGACCAGCCAGCAGCGCACCGGCCAGTTCGAGTTCACCCCGCTGCCGGACGCGGCGCAGCCGCGCCGGGAGAGCAACTGCGCCGACCACGCCTACGGCGGCGTCAAGACGTTCTTCCAGACCACCCCGTGCGAGCAGCTCACCAGAGCGATCTACAGCACGACCACGCCGGACGGCCGCAAGGTCTACATCAACGTCTCGGTGATCCGGATGGCCAACGCGGACCAGGCCGGGAAGCTGCGGCAGCTGGCCGACACGAACGGCACCGGCAACGTCAACGACCTGGTCCGGGACAACGTGGTGAAGATCCCACCGCTGCGTTCGCTCAGCGGCAGCGACGGCTACAACGCCGTGCAGCACGACCGCAACCTGATCATCGTGGAGGCCGACTTCGACCCGGCGGCCAAGCGCGGTGACAAGAAGCGCGACGAGGAGCTGCTCGACGCGATCAGCGTGGACGCGAGCCTGCTCGGCGACCGGATCGGTGGCTAACCAGGCAGGCCGGGCAGCGGCGGCGCGGCCGGGACCAGGCCGGCCGCCTTGCGCCAGCGGGTGGCCCGCACCGCGGCCGACGTCAACGCGGCAAGCGCGGCGGTGCGCAGTGTGGCGTCGTCGGTGCGTTCGAGCACCGCTCGCCAGGCCACCGCGGCGTCCGTCTCCGCGGTGACCAGCACGGCCAGCGCGGAGGCCTGGTCCGTGATCGGTTTCGGGGTGAGGTAGGCCGGCTCGGCCGGGCGGGGGGTCGTCCCGGCGGCGGCGAGCAGCCGTTCGGTGCCGTCCCGGCGGGCCCGGTGCGCGGTCGTCCCGTCGAGGGTCGCCGCGTCGAACGCGGGCGGCAGGAACGCGCTGACCAACCCGTAGACCCAGAGCGCGGCGTGCTCGGCGCCGAGCGCCTGCTGCACCGCGTCCTCGGCGTCGGAGGGTAGCGGCGCGGCGCTGCCGCTCGCGCCGGTCGGGCCGGCCGAACCGCTGGCCGGCGGTTGGTCGCGCATCAGCCGACCACCTCCCGCAGGCTCGCGCAGGCGGCCGCGACCGAGCCGAGCAGGCCGGCCCGGTACCGGGGCACCGACGTGATCAACTCGCCGATCCGCCGCTCGGCCGCGGTCAGCGCGTCCAGCATGGCGGCCTTGGCGGCGGCCGGGTCGGCGGGTGGCGCCGGCCTCGGTTCCGACGGGGCGGACGACCCGGAGCCGGCCGGCGACTTCGGCGGCCGCTCGCGGTCAACTTCCTTCTGTAGAGCCACGGCATGCGCGTCGCGGGCTTCGGCGACGGCCGTCGCCGAAGCGCTGAGCGCGGGCACTGCGGCGGCGATCTCCCGGGCCGCCACGGCGTCCGCGCGGGCCTGCGCGGCCAACTCGGCGAGCGGGTCCGGCGGCGGGGGAGCCGGCGGATCGGCCGTGCACCCGGCCAGCAACAGCGGAGCCCCCAGCGCGGCGCGCAGTACCGCGCGGCGGGTCGGTGTGGCAGGTCCCCTCACGGTCGGTCATCCTGCCAGGTGGCCGCGCGGCGCCGACCCGACGCGCGGTGATCGCGCCATCCCGGCGCACGCATCGTGACGGGATACTCTTGGCAGCCACGGTCGGTGAGTGTCTACGGAGCGAAGACGTGCCAGGTCAGCCACAGCGGGATTCCGGTTCAAGCGTGCTTGCGCCGGTGGTCGCGGATGCCGTTGCCACGCGCGGGTTCGAGCTCGAGGAACTGTCGGTCCGCACGGCCGGGAACCGCCGCTTGGTCACCGTCGTGGTGGACGCCGACGACGGGATCGACCTGGACGAGGTGGCCGAGGTGAGCCGGGCGGTGTCGGCCGCGCTGGACGCGCAGGATCCAAACGGGATGGTGCTGGGCGGCTCGTACACGCTCGAGGTCACCTCGCCCGGTCTGGACCGGCCGCTGACGAAGCCGCGGCACTGGCGGCGCGCCAGGCTCCGGCTGGTCAACGTCAGACAGCCGGACGGCGCCCGGTTCACCGGGCGGGTCGGCGACGTGCGCGACGCCGCCGGCACGGTCGACCTGCTGGTCGCCGGCACGGTGCGGGAGGTGCCCTTCGCCGAGATCGCCCATGCTGTGGTGGAGGTGGAGTTCAAGCAGCCACCGGAGGAAGAAGTCAAACTGCTCGAGGATAGGGAGTCGAGGTGAACGTCGACATCGCGGCGCTCCGTGCCATCGAGCGGGACAAGGACATTCCCTTCGAGACGGTGCTGGACGCCATTGAGACCGCGCTGCTGACCGCGTACAAGCACACCGACGGGCACGAGCCGCACGCCAAGGTCGACATCGACCGGCGCACCGGCATCGTCCGGGTGGTCGCCTTCCGGCTCGCCGAGGACGGCGCGGTCGAGCAGGAGTGGGACGACACGCCGGAGGGTTTCGGCCGGATCGCCGCGACCACCGCGCGCCAGATCATCCTGCAACGGCTGCGGGACGCGGAGAACGAGAAGACCTTCGGCGAGTTCTCGGCCAAGGAGGGCGAGATCGTGGCCGGCGTCGTGCAGCGCGACGCCCGGGCCAACTCGCGCGGCATGGTCGTGGTCCAGGTCGGCGACACCGAAGGCGTGCTGCCCGCGGTGGAGCAGGTGCCCGGCGAGCGCTACGAGCACGGCACCCGGCTCAAGTGCTATGTGCTCGGCGTCTCACGGGGAACACGCGGGCCGCAGATCACGTTGTCCCGAACACATCCGAATCTGGTCCGCCGGTTGTTCGCGCTCGAGGTGCCCGAGATCGCGGACGGGACCGTGGAGATCCCGGCGGTGGCCAGGGAGGCGGGGCACCGGTCGAAGATCGCGGTTCGGTCGACGGTCGCCGGAGTCAACGCCAAGGGCGCGTGCATCGGTCCGATGGGTGCCCGGGTGCGCAACGTGATGAGCGAACTGGTCGGTGAGAAGATCGACATCATCGACTACTCGGAGGATCCGGCGACGTTCGTCGGGAACGCGCTGTCGCCGGCCAAGGTGATCTCCGTGCGGGTGGTCGACGAGCGGGCCAAGACCGCGCGGGTGGTCGTGCCGGACTTCCAGCTTTCGCTGGCGATCGGCAAGGAAGGGCAGAACGCGCGGCTCGCCGCCCGGCTCACCGGGTGGCGGATCGACATCCGCAGCGATGCCGTGGCGGAGGCGCCGACGGTATCGGGTTCGGCCGAGTGAGGAACACGAGATAGACTCTTGATGGTTCATCGTCAGGAACCGGTTTCTGCATGTCCCTCGGGTGCCAGCCCGGTCCGGACCTGCGTAGGGTGCCGAGGTCGGACGGTGGCCGGTGAGCTGCTTCGGGTCGCGGTCGTCGATGGAGAACTCGTTCTCGATCTTCGGCGGCGGGTCGGGGGTCGGGGAGCCTGGATTCATCCGGATCTCGGTTGCCTAACGAAAGCGGAACGGCGGCGGGCGTTCGCCAGGGCCTTGCGGGTCTCTGGTCCGCTTGACGCCGGTGGTCTCCGCGTAGCGCTGGAGGGGCTCATCAGCAGTACGGAACCGGGATTTGCCCGGTTCTCGCAGGGAGAAGAAAGCAGGTCGGACCCGTCATGAGTCAGCCGTGAAGCTGAAGCCATGAACGTCAGACGGTAGGACGAGGTCGAGCGGGTTCATGCCGCCGGCCTCACTCGAACGAGGAGAGCAGTGGCAGGCAAGGCCCGAGTGCACGAACTCGCCAAAGAGTTCGGTGTCACCAGCAAGGAACTTCTCGCCAAACTGAAGGATCTTGGCGAGTTCGTGAAATCGGCGTCCTCAACGGTGGAGCCCCCGGTGGCCCGCCGGCTGCGCGACGCCTACGGGAAGAAGGGCGCGGCGCCCAAGGGCAACGGCGCCGCTCCGGCGGCCCCCCCGGCCCCGGCCGCCCAGGCCCAGCCCCAACAGCAACCGCCAGCGGCCCAGCCGGCCGCCGCGGCGCCGACCGCTCCGCAGCAGGCTCCGCAGCCGGCCGCCCAGCAGCAGGCGCCCGTTCGGCCCGGTCCGCGGCCCAGCCCCAAGCCGGTCGCCGAACCCGTTGCCGAGCCGGCCCCGGTCGCCGCGGCAGCACCGGTCGAGCCCACGGTCGCGCCCGCGCCCGAGCCCGCGGTGGCCGAGATTCAGCCGGCCGCGGCGGCGTCCGCACCCCCGGCCGCTCCGGCCGAGCCGAAGCCGGCGACC
>JBJMIG010000036.1:0-5729 GCA_045806965.1 Labedaea sp.
CCGGTCACCGGGCCGGGCAACCGCCCGCTGAAGTCGCTGTCCGACCTGCTCAAGGGCAAGCAGGGCCGGTTCCGCCAGAACCTGCTCGGCAAGCGCGTCGACTACTCGGGCCGTTCCGTGATCGTGGTCGGCCCGCAGCTCAAGCTGCACCAGTGCGGGCTGCCCAAGGCGATGGCGCTCGAGCTGTTCAAGCCGTTCGTGATGAAGCGGCTGGTCGACCTCAACCACGCGCAGAACATCAAGTCCGCCAAGCGGATGGTGGAGCGGGCCAGGCCGGCGGTGTGGGACGTGCTCGAGGAGGTCATCACCGAGCACCCGGTGATGCTGAACCGGGCGCCGACGCTGCACCGCCTCGGCATCCAGGCCTTCGAGCCGCAGTTGGTCGAGGGCAAGGCGATCCAGCTGCACCCGCTGGTCTGCGAGGCGTTCAACGCCGACTTCGACGGTGACCAGATGGCGGTGCACCTGCCGCTGTCCGCCGAGGCGCAGGCCGAGGCACGGATCCTGATGCTGTCCTCGAACAACATCCTGTCGCCGGCCTCCGGCCGTCCGCTCGCCATGCCGCGACTGGACATGGTGACCGGGCTGTTCCACCTGACCCGCATCAAGGAGGAGGGGCAGGGAGCCGGGCAGGCGTTCTCCTCACCGGCCGAGGCGATCATGGCCTTCGACCGCAAGGCGATCGACCTGCAGTCGCCGATCAAGGTCCGGATGCGCGACCGCACCCCGGGCCCGGCGGACCGGCCGGAGGGTTGGGAGCCGGGCAGCATCTGGTTGGCCAACACCACGCTGGGTCGGGTGTTGTTCAACGACCTGCTGCCCGAGGACTACGTGTTCGTCAACGAGCCGATGCCGAAGAAGCGGCAGGCGGCGATCGTCAACGACCTCGCCGAGCGGTACCCGATGGTCACCGTGGCCCGGACGCTGGACAAGCTCAAGGACGCCGGTTTCTACTGGGCCACCCGGTCCGGGGTCACCATCGCCATCTCCGATGTCGTGGTGCCGGCGAACAAGCAGGAGATCCTGGACAGCTACGAGAAGAAGGCGGACGCGGTCGAGAAGCGCTACCAGCGTGGCCAGCTGTCCCACTCCGAGCGCAACAACGAGCTGGTCAAGGTGTGGGGTCAGGCGACCGAAGAGGTGGCCAGGGCCATGGAGGACAACTTCCCCGAGGACAACCCGATCCCGATGATCGTCAAGTCGGGCGCGGCGGGCAACATGACCCAGGTCCGGTCGCTGGCCGGCATGCGTGGTCTGGTGTCCAACCCGAAGGGCGAGTACATCCCCCGGCCGATCAAGGCCAACTTCCGTGAGGGCCTGTCCGTGCTGGAGTACTTCATCGCCACGCACGGCGCCCGCAAGGGTCTGGCCGACACCGCGCTGCGTACCGCCGACTCCGGTTACCTGACCCGGCGTCTGGTGGACGTGTCGCAGGACGTGATTGTCCGGGAGACCGACTGCGGCACCAGCCGCGGCATCGTGATGCCGGTCGGCGAGGCCGGCCCGGACGGTGTGATCATCCGCGACCAGCACGTGGAGACCAGCGTCTACGCCCGCACCCTCGCCGAGGACATCACCGACGCGGACGGCAACGTGCTGCTCAACCGGGGCGACGACCTCGGCGACCCGGCCATCGAGAAGCTGGCCGGCGCCGGTGTCACGCGGGCCAAGGTGCGCAGCGTGCTCACCTGCGAGTCCGCGGTCGGCGTGTGTGCCACCTGCTACGGCCGGTCGATGGCCACCGGGCAGTTGGTCGACGTCGGCGAGGCGGTCGGCATCGTGGCCGCGCAGTCCATCGGTGAGCCGGGCACGCAGCTGACCATGCGTACCTTCCACCAGGGCGGCGTCGCCGGTGAGGACATCACCACCGGTCTGCCGCGTGTCCAGGAGCTGTTCGAGGCCCGCGTGCCGAAGGGCAAGGCGCCGATCGCCGACGTGGACGGTCGGGTGCGGATCGAGGACGGCGACCGGTTCTGGAAGATCACGCTGACCCCGGACGACGGCAGCGAGGAGATCGTCCTCGACAAGCTGTCCAAGCGGCAGCGGCTGGCGCTCACCCCGGACAACGCGCCACTGGCTGACGGCGACCACGTGCGGGTCGGGCAGCAGCTGCTCGAGGGCACCCCGGACCCGCACGAGGTGCTGCGGATCATGGGTCCGCGCGAGGCCCAGCTACACCTGGTCGACGAGGTGCAGAAGGTCTACCGGGCGCAGGGTGTGTCGATCCACGACAAGCACATCGAGGTGATCGTCCGGCAGATGCTGCGCCGGGTGACCATCCTGGACTCCGGTGCGGCCGAGTTCCTGCCAGGTGCGCTGATCGAGCGGTCCGAGTTCGAGCGGGAGAACCGCCGGGTGGTCGCCGGCAACGGCGAGCCGGCATCCGGTCGTCCGGTGCTGATGGGCATCACGAAGGCCTCGCTGGCCACCGACTCGTGGCTGTCCGCGGCCTCCTTCCAGGAGACCACCCGCGTGCTCACCGACGCGGCGATCAACGGCCGGAGTGACCGGCTGGTCGGCCTGAAGGAGAACGTGATCATCGGCAAGCTGATCCCGGCCGGCACCGGAATCAACAAGTACCGCAACATCCAGGTGCAGCCGACCGAGGAGGCCAGGGTCGCCGCGTACGCGATCCCGTCCTATGACGACGGCTACTACACCCCGGACGTGTTCGGTACCGGCACCGGTCCTGCGGTGCCACTGGACGACTACGACTTCGGCCGCGACTATCGCTGACCTGTCGTAGACGTAAGAAGGCCGCCTTCGCCGGGTACGCCGCGGCGAAGGCGGCCATCTCCTTGCCCTGCGCTTCCGGTTGACCTCCGAGCTGTCTACCGTCGGCATGTGAGCGAGCGTGCGAGCGAACAAATGGGCACCGTGTCGTGAGCGAGCAGTGCACCCGGCGGCTTCGGCTGCGTCCCGAGGTGTCCCTGGCCACCGACGCGGGTGGCCGGGTGGCGCTCGTGCACGGCGCGCGCTGGGGCGAGCAGCTCGGTGCGCTCTCCGTCGCGGATCGGGAGCTGCTCCACGGGTTGGCCGCGGGGGAGCACCCCGAGCCGGAGCTGCTGGCGAGGTTCGGCGCGGCCGGGCGCACCCTGCTGCACCGGCTGCGGGCCGGCGGCTGGCTCACCATCCACTTCGGACACGGCGCTCGTGCTCTGCTCACCGTCCGTCCACTCGGGCCAAACCGCGAACCCCGCCTTGCCGGGCCGCCGGTCGTCCCCCGGCTGTCCCGGTTTGCCTTGCTGCACAGGGATTCGGACACGTTGCTACTCGAGGCGCCGCTGTGCCGCGCCGCGGTCGTGGTGCACGATGCGGAGATAATGGCTCTGCTGCACCACCTTGCCGTCCGCGGTGGGTCGGGCGCGCCGGTCCGGCTGCCGGCCGGCGTGGTCGCCGAGTTGGTCACCGAGCTCGCCTGGTACGGCTTCGTGCGCGAGGCCGAGGAGGACGTCCGGCCGGATCTCTCGGACGAGCAGTGGAGCCAGCACGAGCTGTGGTTTCACGCCCGCAGCCGGTCCGGCTTCCACGACCAGCCCTTCGGCGGCACCCTCTGGGCCGCGACCAAGTATCCGCCGCTGCCCGCCCGCCGGGAGCCGTGGTCCGGCACCGCGGTGGCACTGCCCGAGCCGGCGCCCGACCCCACACCGCCCTCGTTCAACGCCGTACTCGACAGCCGGCGCTCGGTGCGCGCGTGGGACGACGCCCACCCGCTGACCGTGGCCCAGCTCGGCGAGTTCCTCTACCGCGCTGGGCGGGTGCGCCGGGTGGCCGTGGACGGCCGGCACGAGGTGTCGCGGCGGCCGAGCCCGTCCGGCGGCGCGCTGCACAGCCTCGAGATCTACCCGGTGGCCAACAACGTGGCCGGCCTCGCCACCGGGATGTACCACTACGACCCGTTCGCCCACGTGCTCGAGCCGGTGCCGGTCGGCGAGCCCGCCGTGCGCCAACTGGTCGACCACGCCCGCACCGCGGCCGGCGGCACCCTGCCACCGCACGTGCTGCTCGTGCTGTCGGCCCGGTTCGGCCGGGTGATGTGGAAGTACCAGAGCATGGCCTACGCCCTCATCCTGAAGGATCTCGGCGCGCTCATGCAGACCATGTACCTGGTCGCGACCGCGATGAACCTGGCCCCGTGCGCCCTCGGTTCCGGCGACGCCGACCTCTTCGCCCAGGCCACCAACCTCGACCAGCGCACCGAGGCCAGCGTCGGGGAGTTCTTGCTCTCCGCTCCTGCCGGTTAGTCCGACTCGCGGTTGGTCCGACTCGCGGTTGGTCCCACTCGGAGTAATCTCAAGGCCTGGACCAGGTCTGATTCGCCTGGCTGGCCGGCCAACCGCGGATGTGCCGGTCCGCGTGCGGGATGGTGAGCCCCGGCTGGCTGGAGTGGCGGCCGAGGATGGCTTGACCGTGGTGGCGCCGGGGCGGGGCGACGAGGACCCCGCTTTGACCTCGGGTAGCCCGGCCGGGTATCTTTGCTACTTGCGCCCGACCCATGTCGGGTCGGTCAGCGCGCCTGTGCGTGATGCGATGCTCGTTGTACGTGACGAGCGCGGTCACTGCCAGTCACGCTGAACGTTCCTCTCGAAGCCCCGTTGGGATCGATTTTCCCCCTACGGTGCCCGAGCAAGGGCGACACGCCCGACCTCGGGTTACGGCGGGGGCGGGTGGAATGTGCGGAATACAAGGCAAACATGTGACGTTCTAGAAGAAAGCCGGTCTATGCCCACGATCCAGCAGCTGGTCCGCAAGGGCCGCCAGGACAAGGTCGCCAAGCAGAAGACTGCGGCTCTCAAGGGGAGCCCGCAGCGGCGCGGCGTGTGCACGCGCGTGTACACCACCACCCCCAAGAAGCCGAACTCAGCGCTCCGCAAGGTCGCTCGCGTGAAGTTGACCAGCGGCATCGAGGTCACGGCCTACATCCCGGGTGAGGGTCACAACCTGCAGGAGCACTCGATGGTCCTGGTTCGCGGCGGCCGGGTGAAGGACCTGCCCGGAGTGCGCTACAAGATCATCCGCGGCACGCTGGACACGCAGGGCGTGAAGGGCCGCAAGCAAGCCCGCAGCCGGTACGGCGCGAAGAAGGAGAAGAGCTGATGCCACGCAAGGGCCCGGCCCCCAAGCGGCCGCTCATTTCCGACCCGGTCTACAGCTCGCCGCTGGTCACCCAGCTGGTGAACAAGGTGCTGCGGGAAGGTAAGCGCTCGGTCGCGGAGAAGATCGTCTACGGCGCGCTCGAGGGCGCCAGGGACAAGACCGGCACCGACCCGGTGGTCACCCTCAAGCGGGCGCTGGACAACGTCAAGCCGACCATCGAGGTGAAGAGCCGGCGCGTCGGCGGCGCGACCTACCAGGTGCCGATCGAGGTGAAGCCGGCCCGCAGTACCACCCTGGCACTGCGCTGGCTGGTCAACTTCTCCCGGCAGCGCCGGGAGAAGACCATGGTCGAGCGGCTGATGAACGAGCTGCTCGACGCGAGCAACGGACTCGGGGCGAGCGTCAAGCGCCGCGAGGACACGCACAAGATGGCGGAGTCCAACAAGGCCTTCGCTCACTATCGCTGGTGATCAGGTGCCGGCCCACCGGCCGGCCCGAGCTTCAAGGCAGGGGAACAGACCCGTGGCACTCGACGTGCTCAACGAACTGGCCAAGGTCCGCAACATCGGGATCATGGCCCACATCGACGCGGGCAAGACCACCACGACCGAGCGGATCCTGTTCTACACCGG
>JBJMIG010000037.1:0-42058 GCA_045806965.1 Labedaea sp.
CCCAGTACGGCCGGGTGTAGTCGTAGGACGTCTGCGACACCTTCACCTCGCCGCTCTCGTCCAACGGGACGTCACCGCTGGACAACCAGTCGAACAGCGGTCCGGGCTGGTCATTCTCGTCCGCGACGAATCCGTCCACCGACACCGAGCTGTACATGACCACCTTGCCCACGGGGCTCTCCTCTGCTTTGGGGTGCCCCAAATTAGCGTGTCGCGAGCTGTCGCTCTTGTAAGAAATCAATCGGCCGGCAGCGGCCAGCCGTCCAGCGCGTGGCCGGGATGTTCGCGCAGGAACCGCCGCCGGACTTCGACGTACCGGGTCGGCGTGAGCCCGGTGAACGCCCGGAACTCGTGGCCGAAGTGGGCCTGGTCGAAGTAGCCTGCGTCACCGGCGAGGTCGCCCCAGTCGATCGGTCCGGCGGGGTTGATCGCGAACACGGTGGCGGCGAAGCGGTAGGTGCGGGCCAGCCGCTTCGGCGTGACGCCGATGAGCTCCTTGAACCGCTGTGCCAGATGAGTGCTGCTGACACCGGCTGCCACGCTCAGGTCGCCGATCGCCACCGCCCCGCTGGTCGCCGCGATGACGCTGCTCGTATGGCGGACCAGTCCCAGGCCGGCGGTCTCGCACAGCCGTCGCATCAGCTCCTCCTCGAGCAGCGTCAGCATCTCGTGCGGTCCGTCCGCCGTGGCCAGGCGGTCTCGCAGCTGCGCAATGGCGGGCCGGCCCCAAACCTGCTCTACCGTCACCGGCCGGTCACACAGCTCGGCCGCGGGCATCGGCAGGAACGGCGCCAGCCCCCACGGCTTGACGTGCACGCCGACGGACCTGGTCCGGAGTGGGTAGCCGAACTCCAACGCGCGGGTGGGCATGGTGACCACGCAGCCGTCGGCGTACTCGGCCGTCTCGATATCGGTACCGGCGCGGATGCGGAACGGCGCACCGAGGTTGACGATGAGCAACGCCGACGGCATCGGCGGCAGCGTCAGCCGGGCGTACGGCGGCGCACCCGCCAGGCAGTAAAGGTCGTCGATCAGCCCGTCCAGCGGCGGTCGCGGCACTCTGGACACGTACTCCACGCACACAGCATCGCCGACGCCCCGCCGGCATCGCGCGCGGGGACGCGGCGGCACCGCGTGAAGAGCTTCGTGGCAGCGACAACAAGATCTCCACACTCCAGAACGCTCGGTCCGTGCTCGCTGGTCTTCTCGCCGCCACAGAACACCCGGTCAATTGGGGATCAACCGCGTAACGGGACTCCTGCTCCACGTAGAGGGAATGGTCGCTAGCGAAGGCAGAACGTCGCCACCTGCATCGCATTCGCCCTCGCCCTCGCCCTCGCCGCACCGGCCTGGCCGATCGCACCGTTCGTTTCTGAGCAATCGAGTCACCAGCTCGGCCGCCACCTGCCGATCCACCGCCGGCGTCAGCGGCACGGCCTGCGTCCTGCCTCTGTCATCAGTCATGGTCACCGTCCTCCACTTTGGACAGTTACACCGTTGTTCTTACCCCCCGCGGGCCGAGACCGGGTAGCCGCGCTGTGCGGAGTGTGTTGACCAATCCACCGGCCTGTCTGCACTTCTCATGTTGCGCAGCCATTCGGTAGCTGTGGCGTGAAGCTTGTCCTCGAACCAGGAGCGGTGACCGGGCTAGGGGGCAAGGTCACGGGGTACCCGCACCATCGGTGCAGTGCTGACGGTCATGGCGGACGTGATGTTGCACGACCCCCGCCAGACGGTGTGGTCTGGCGGGGGTCGTGCCCGGTCGGGCGCTGGTGCTAGATGGGGAGGAGGGGGAGTAGGACGGCGCTGGCGGCGCTGGTGATGGCGACCACGGCGCCGTTGACGATGCCGATGACGGAGTCGATCAGGCCGCCGATGATGATGATTCCCATGAGGTGCTCCTTATAACGGGGGATTGCGGGGGCTTGGGTGCCTGGCGTGGTGTCGCCGGTGCGGTGGTCAGCCGGTGCAGTTGGGCACGGCGGGGACGCTGCCGACGCAGTTGTTGGGGGTGTTGGCGGTGATGGGGGAGTTGGTGGTGGTCATGGTGCCGCCTTGGCGGTAGACGCCGCCGGAGTTGCCCAGGAGCAGCAGGGCGTGGTTGTTGGTGACGGCGGTCTGGGTGAGGGTGGTCGCGGTGGAGTTGACCGCGGAGATCCCGCCACCCCGGCCTGCGCTGTTGTTGGTGATGAACAGTGGGCTGCCGGAGACGCCGGTGACCGTCAGGGTGCCGCGCAGTCCGTTGTAGATGCCGCCGCCATCACCGAGCAGGGTGGTGTTGCCGGACAGCGGGCTGTTGGTGAAGGTTGCGGCGGGGGCGGTGCCGGACGGGGTGTCGGCGTTGGCCAGGCCGCCGCCGTTGCCTGAGGCGGTGTTGCCGGTCAGGGTGCTTCCGGTAAGGGTGACCGCGCCGAGGTTGAGGATGCCGCCGCCGTTACCGAGCACGTTGCCGCGGGTGAAGGCGACCCCGGTGGTGAGGGTCAGGTTGCCGGTCGGGCCGACCTCGGCGATCCGGAACAGTCCCAGGCCCAGCAGCGAGGCGTTGGTGACGGTGGCCGGGCCGATCATTTCGATCGGTGTGGTGATCACCGGCAGCGCGTTCGCGGCGCCGCCGTGGCTGGTGGTCATGCCATACGTGCAGCCTCCGGCCAGCACGAGGGTGTCCGCGGTGGGGGTGGAATTGGCCAAATTGACCGCCGCGACCAGAGCGTTCTCGCTACACGCCACCGGGATGGTGATGGCCTGCGCCGCGGGGGTGAGGGCCACCAGGCCCCCGGTCACGACGGTGGCCCCGATCAAGGCCCGGACAATGGTGCGGATGGTTCGCATGACAATGTCATTTCCTGGAACATAATTTTAGAGATGACCCGCCCGGCGCAGCACGCCAGTGGGAGGAGATGACGCAGACGGCACGGACGCCACCGCTGTGGGGCGGGCTGCGTCCAATCATCCACGCAAAAAGACCTCGGCTTGTGATCAGCATCCGCGATCATCACGGGCACATCACGCTACCGAGGTCTGGGGTAACAAGCGTTAACCTACTCCTTCCCTCGGGTGATTGATACCCCGGGTCCCCCACGTGGGGTAGCCACGACAGTTTGACAAGGCCTGATCCCGGCCCCGGTTGCATCGGAAAATCAACCGTTCCACATCGAGATCGACAACCAGTATGGGCGCCCGCATCCGCGCGGACGCCCACTCCCACGTCGTACTGGGCGATGTAGCCAAAAAGCGATGTTCTTCTGACTGCCAACGCGGCAATTGTCGACTGTAGACCGGTGTGATGGAAGCGCATCACCTTCGCACCTCTGGAGCACATTGCGTCACTGCGGTCACATCAGGGACACCCGTCTTGTCGCCCCTTCCCGATGATCTTGAATCAGCCTGGTGGCTGAGCCAATGCGAGCACGTCGTTGCCCCGATATGATCACTTCTCGACCGGCGACTCGCTGTCCTGTAGTCAGATCCCAACCGCCGCTTGAGATCGCCTGCCCAGGTCAAGCCTGTTGTTCAACAGTTGATCATTCGTAACTTCTGTCCAAAAACCATCATTGCCCGATGCCCATCGCACGGTATTGATACCAAGCATTCGGGCGCGCGTTGCAGCGCGGTCGCGCGTCCGATAGGGCAGGACACCGCTGGGTCTAATTCATACAGTCATTCTCGAAGCAGACCAGAGGGAGAGCAACACATGACCTTCGCAGAGAGCTTTGTCGAATGCATGGGTGGCGCCGGCATTAAGATCGATTCCGCATCCGTTGCCGCCGACGCGGAAACCTTCAACTCGGTGATCGCGTATATCCAGAGCACCGTCCAGGAGTTCGGCGACTACAGCGATGACTTCGATGAGGCGACAACCGATGGCGAGTCGCTGGCTGTGCTCGCGCTGAGCGACCCGGACGTCGGAGCAGTCGACGCCAGCTATGACGGGCTGCTGCAGGCATTCGACGCGGCTGCCGGCTTCCCGCTTTCGACGTGCCTGGAGTGGAGCGTCTATTGCGTCGACCAGGCTGGACAGGCCCAGTAAGGACCGAGAGAGAGGCGGGGCTCGATGAGCACCGACACGTACAAGCAGTGCCTCGAGAACGAGTACCAGCAGGACCGTGAGGCCGTCGAATTCATCATCCACATCTACGAACTTGGCGGCAAGGCGGCGCTCGAGGACGCGAAGCGGCTCTGGGACGCCATGCCAGCGAAGGTGCTCGCCGTCATCACGTTTCTCGGCGGTTTGGGGGCCAAAGACCAGGCCAAAAAAGCGATCACGGACTTGCTCAAGAAGAACTGGACGTCCCTCGCCGGGCTGTTGGGGGCAACCATCGCTGGTCTCGGCGTCGCCGCCGTCGGGCTGGCGCTGATCGCCGGCGTGTCGTGCCTGCCCAAGCTCGACGACTGACGCCGGTCCCGTGCCAATCCTGATCGAGTCCTGTGCCGCGGCGCTCGCGGCGCTGCTCGTCATGGCCGGCACCATCAAGATCGTGCGGCCGGCCTCGGGCGCGCTCG
Source organism: Labedaea sp. (assembly GCA_045806965.1). GTDB lineage: Bacteria > Actinomycetota > Actinomycetes > Mycobacteriales > Pseudonocardiaceae > DASYTH01. The sequence continues at coordinate 4,501 of JBJMIG010000037.1, forward strand.
CGCTTCGCCGAACCTTCCGGCTCGAACCGCTCCGCGACCACCACCTCGCCCACCTCGTGCGCGGCATCGGCGGGTTCGAGGTGGCCACCGGTACTGCCTCAGTGGCCAGTTCCGGAGCCACCCTGCGCATGACGGCGACTGCAACGGCGGCACTGTTCACTGCCTTCGTCGCGATCACCGCCCAGGCCCGCACGCGAGGCGTGAGATGCGGCTGCTGGGGCTCCCTGAGCAGCGGCCCGGCCGGGTTGGGCGAGGTCCGCCGCCGGCTGGTTCTCGCGACGCTGGCGGTTGGCGTGGCAACCGGACGGTGGGTTCCATCGGTTGGGACTCCGCAGTCTCCGTGGCCCCTCATCGCCAGCATGCTGGTCCCGGTGGCCTGCGGCGCCGGCCTGCTCATCGCCTGCGACCGGCTCGGCTGGATTCCGCGGTGGCTGCGGGTCGCCGCCGCCTTTGGTCCTGAGGTGCGTAACCGTCGGACAAGGGTCGGCGGCGCCGCCCGGCGCCGCCTGTTGAACAGACTCCGGGCCGACGCAACCGTGCTCGCCGTGATCGCGACGATGGAGCCGACCGGGCCGTTCTTCTGGCGCCGGGCCGATGTCACCGGACCCGCCACCGGCACCAAATCCATCGGTCTGCTGGTATCGGTGCCCGGGAAGTCGGCCAAGCTCCGGGTCGTGGCCGTGGGGTCGGCGGCGTCGTCGGTGATCGGCGATACCGACGACCGGCTGCTCTTCGGCAGCGACGGTGTCGTCGTCGAGCGGCGCAAATACGCGTACCGGGCACGGTGAGTGTGGTGCATGACCCAGGGTTCGCTGTTCGGGCGAAGGTAGACCGGGTCGTCACCGGAGCGGTGGACGACCGTGACATGGGGCATGCCCAACGCCAGCTCGCGTACGTCCTGGACCCGTGCCCGGCGCGATCTCGCTGGCATGGCAGCGGGGTACGGCGCGCTCGAACACCCGCTGGTCCAAGACCACCTCACCGCCTCGCCAGGTGCCGCGGCTGACCGATGGACAAACGAGCCTTTACCGACACCTGATCGTTCGCTATCGTGGGCCAGGAACTGGGGAAGGTAACTATGTCTGAGGCGAATCGTCGAACTTTTCTGTCCTGGCTGTCGCGCAGTGGGCTGGCGCTCGCCGCCGTTGGAGCGACCGGTGCGTGGCCCTCGGCCGCGACGGCCGAACGGTCGGATGTTCTCCTATTCACCAACGCGACGCTGATCGATGGGACCGGGGCCGCGCCGCGGCCGGGCACCACGATTGTGGTTGTCGGAAACCGGATCGCGGCCGTGGGTTACCACGGGACCGCGCCGCCGGACGGGATTCGCGTGGTGGATCTGCGCGGCAAGTACGTTCTACCGGGACTGTGGGAGATGCACTCCCACACGATCGCCCTTGAGCGAATCCAGGCACCGTCATTCATCGTCAATGGCGTCACATCAGTCCGCGAAATGTGGGGTACCCCGCACGTGCGCGGCGTACGCGACCGGATTGTCTCGGGCGAGTTGCTGGGACCACGAATGGTGTTGGCCAGCAATATCATCGACGGACCCGACTCGATGTTGGCCGGCTTTGCGGGCAACAACCCGATCCAGGTGCGGACACCCGCCGAAGCCAGGGCCGCGGTGCGCCAGGCGAAGCGGGACAACGCCGACTTCGTCAAGTTGTACTCGTTCCTGCGCCACGACACGTTTGTCGCGGCCGCCGACGAAGCGAAGCTGTTGCGCCTGCCGATCGCGGGACATGTTCCGGACCGGCTTCCGGTGACCCTCGGTAGCGAGCTCGGAATGCGCAGCCAGGAGCACCTGTACGCGCTGTACGTCGACGTGTCGAGTGCCCGTGACGAAATCCGGCGCGTCATCGAGACCACGCCGGTTGACCCGGCCAATCCGTTCAACTGGTTCTTCATGGTGCGCTCGCTGGAGCGGGATGCGATGAGGTCCTACGACCCGCGGCGTGCGGCCGAGGTGCTCGCCAGGCTGGCCCGCAACCGCACGGCGCTGACCCCCACCCTGAACGTGGTTCGGACGTTCTGGCAACCGTTGGAGGCGTTCCTCCCTGAACCGCGCCTGCGGTACGTGCCGCCGTGGGTACAGGACATCTGGCTGTCTTCGGTGCGCCGCGCGGCGGACTTCCCACCGGGAGAGCTCGAGGCCAGCCGCGAGTTCTTCGACGCGACGCTGCGGCTGGTCGGGGAGGCCGCCAAGGCCGGAGTGCCGGTGCTTCCCGGCACCGATGTCAACTACCGGGCCCCGTTCCAGCTCGCCGGATTCAGCCTGCACGACGAGCTGGCGCTGCTCGTGCGCTGCGGGCTCTCGCCCATGCAAGCCATCCAGGCCGCCACTCGGGACGCCGCCCGCACGGTTGACCGGCAGCACGTCAGCGGCACAGTCACCCCTGGCAAGTTCGCGGACCTGCTCGTCGTGGACGACAACCCGCTCACCGATATCCGGAACACGCAACGCATCCACGCGGTCGTCACCAATGGCCGGCTCATCACCAAATCCGAACGGGAACGCATCCTCGCCGAGATCGAAGCTGAGGCGGCTCGCACCCCACCGCTGCCCATGGACCTGGCCACGCAGCTGGCGCCGTGCTGTGCCGGACACCGCCCCGCCGAGCACGGCGGCCGCAGGGTCACGCACCAGTAGATAGGCGAACCCGCCAAGCGTCAACCCCAACCGGCTCCAGGACCGTCATCGCTTCCGCCACTCCGGTGTCCGATGTGGACGCGACCCGACCATGCGTACCCTGCACGAGCGGCACCTGGCCGGCGGGTCAACCGCCGAGGCGGCGAGCTTCGTCTGCTTCGGCGCCTGACGCCGTGCTGCGCACCCCGACACCCGGAGCGTAGACGTCGCCGGCGCGCCCGTCGGTAGCGTGGTTGCGAGTACTCGATCCTCTCGGGCCGGTTGAGCTGTGGGCTTAGGCGTAGCCGCGTTTGAGCATCATGCGTGCGGCTTTGTCGAACTCGGCGTCGGTCGGGATGGCGAAGTTCAGGGTGTTGGCGTAGCGGGTGATGATGTTGAACAGGGCCGCGACGGCTGCGGCATCGGTGAGTTGTTGCCGGGTGACCCCTGCTGCCACCGCTGCTTGGGTGTGGGCGGCGTGCAGTTGGTCGGGGCGCAAGGTCATCGTTTCCAGGACGGCGAGCGTCGCGCGTAGTGGGTCGGAGATGGGTGCGGTGTGGTAGTCGGCGAGGCAGGCGTCTGCCACCGCGTTGTCCATGCCGCGCACGGCGATGGCCCGGTGGGCCCCGACGCAGAAGGGACACGAGTTCCACGTGGCGACCATCGCGGCCATCAGTTCCCGCTCCGCCACGGACCATGCACTTGGTCCGCGCATCGCCTGCTGGGTCCACGCGCCGAGGGCCGAGCCGACGAAGTCCTTGTGGTAGAAGGCGACCCGGGCCGCGTCCGGGAGTCGCGCGCCCAGTGTCATGGAGATGATCCGGATCAGGGCCCGGTTCCGGAGGCCCTTGCCGCGCTCGACCTCAGGCAGGCGCATCGGTCGCCTCCTCGATGGCGCGAGTGGCGGCGTCCCAGCGGGTCAGTCCTGCTCCGATACACGCGGACATGACGATCTCGAACGCGGCTTTGTCGCTGCCTGTTGCTTGCTGGACGGCATCGACCTCGGCGTCGGTCACCCGGGAGGAGGCTGCACCGATCTGCCGGGCGAGGGTGTCGTAGGGCTCGTCGGTGGGCGGCCCTCCCGCGGCTCTGGCCGACACCGCGGTCCGCAGCGACGTGTCGGTCACCCCGGTGTCGGCTGTCACCGCGGCGCGCACGGCTTCCGCGTGAGAGTGGTGTCGTGCGCCAACGTTAGTGCTCATCAGACCGCTCCGCTGCTGTTGGGGATCGGGTCCGGTGTGGACGGTAGGTGTTTCACGCGCCTGCGGCATGGCGTTGCGTGGCGGCGCGGTACCGTTGCAGGTAGAGCGGCCAGCCCTCGCCGGCGCCGAGGCTGGTAAAGCCCTGCCAGCCCTCGCCGTGCCGGTCGAGGTGGCGGTGTTGCAGCACCACACGGGTGCGTTCGGCGGCCTCGGCGGTGAATCGGATTTCCACCTCACTGGTGCGGTCCGGGTCGGACTCCACCTGCCACCGCGGGCTGATGTCCCAGCTGATGACCAGCCGGCCTGGTGGCTCGTAGGCCAGGACCCGGGCCCAGGTGCACCGGCTGCCGTCGGTGCCGATGTCGTACACCGTGCCGCCGACTCGGGGCTCCAGCACCGTGCGGTCGATCGGCACCGCGAGCAGGTTGTGTTCGCGGGGTTTGATCTCGTCGAACCGCTCGGTGAACACGCGGAAGGCGTGCTCCACGGGGACGTCGACGACGATGTCGACCTGCAGCGCGGTCTGGTCCTGTGAAGTGGTGCTCATCGAGACGGCGTTCCTTCCGCTGTCGTCGCGGTCGGCGGGTAGGTCCGCTCGGCCACGTCTTTGAACCGGGTCAAGGTCGTGCGCCAGTAGGAGTCGAGTTCTCGACGCAGCTGGTCCAGGCCGCCTGCTCGCATCTGGTAGAGGCGCAGCCGGCCCTGCGGGCGGACGTCGACCAGTCGCGCGTCCAGCAGAACGCGTAAGTGCTGCGAGACCGCCGGCCGGCTGACCGGCAGGTCCCGCGCGATCTCGGTGACCGAGCACGGCCCGCCGGCGACCCGGGCGAACACCCGGCGCCGAGTGGGATCGGCCAGCGCCTGCCACGGATCGGCCGTCGAGGTCACCATGACGCGTAAGCTACTACTTACGCGTCAGGATGTCGAACTCGCCGGCCAAACGCCCGGCCGCCTGGTTGTCGTTGTTCGCTGTCGGGTTGTCTCTCGAGGCCAACGTCGCGGACTGGCTTTACGTCGGCCCCGGGTGCGGCGGTCCTGGGGCGCGCCCACGGTGGGCGCGCCCCGCTGGTGTCGGAGTGGCTGCTGGCTCCCCGGGCGGCCTAGCTGCGGATTCAACGATTCTGCGACGTTGTTCCTGCGGCCCGGCGCAAAGATGTTGCCTCGACGGTCCGTCGAGGGGTCGGACCGTCCCGTCGCTAAGCCAGGAAGGGTTTCATGTCAGCCTACGAAGAGCTGATGGCCGCGCCGGATCCACGCTCGGGCATCAGGGACAGCCTGCGGGCATTGGATGAGAACCTGGCGGAGTGGCGCGCGGTCGGCAACTCGCCGGACGGGACCGTCACGGTCACCGTCACCGGAAACGGTGAACTGGTCGACATCGCGATCACCGACCGGGCACTGCGCGGCAGCCATCCCGAGGAGGTCGGGCCGGCGATCGTCGCGGCGGTGCGGGCCGCGCGCCACGCGTCCACCCGGTATGCGCGGGATCAGCAGCAGCGAGCGCTTCATCCGGACACCCCACCGCAAGCCCCGCCGGCAACACCGGCGGTGCCGCCGCCGGTGTCGCCCCCGCGCCGGCCCCAACCCGCGGTCGACGAGGAAAGCGATACGTTCCAAGGATTCCGGAGTGGCCGGTGATCCCCTTCAACCAGCTCTACGCCCTGGTCCAGGAGATCGAGGCCGACGCCGCGCGCCTCGACGAGGCCGCGGCACAGGCCCGCAAGCACGTCGCCCGCCGCCAGATCGACGGTCAGCTCGGCCTCGTGACGGTAAGCGGGGACGGCGAGCTTATCGAGGTCGGCCTCGACCGGCAGGCACTGCGCTACCTCAACGGGCAGGCCCTCGGGACGGCCGTGCTTCGGGCGATCACCATGGCGGAGTCCGACCTCCGGGCCGAACGGGCCCGCACGATGTCGGCGGCCCGACGGACCATCACCACCTGAGAAGCAAAGGCGGGACTGTGGCGGACGAACAAGCTCGCTTGTCGGAGCAGGGGTACCGGGTCGTACCCGCGTCGTTACGCAACGCGCAGAAGGCGTTCGCCATCACCGGGGACGAGTGGGACGCGTTGCGCAAGGACATGGCCGGCTGGACTCTCGGCGACACCGACCTCGGGCTGCTCGGCCGGCTTGCCGGGGTGGTCAGCGACTACAACGGGGCCGTCACCACGATCACCGACAAGCTGCAGACCGGCGCGCAGAGCCTGCACGCCGCCGGTACCGCGTTGGACTCGGTGGCCGCCGCCTACGAGAAACAGGACGAGACGTACTACGCGAAGTTCGGCTGGACCGAGCAGCAGATGGACGGCGTCGCGCCGCCACCGGACTAGGGGAACCGACCACCATGAGCAATCCCGTTGATCCGAACTACATCCGGCTGCCCTACCCGGCCGACTCCGACCGGAGGGTCCGGCATGCGGCCGAGTACGTCGAGTACGAGGCGGCCATCAAGGCCCTCGACACGATCAAGAACGAGCTGTGCGGCAATGCCGAGCGCGCCGGGGAGATCTCCGGAATGTGGCGTGCCGACGAGACGATGCTCGAGGGGAAGGACCGCCTGAACTACGCCAAGGACCACCTCGCGTCCTACTGGCGGGGCCCGGCCTACAACGCTTTCAGCTCCTACACCGGCAACGTGGTCGGTGTGCACGACAAGGACCTCGTGGTGATGGGCACGATCGCCACCACCCTCGGTAGCTCGGTGCAGACGGTCTTCAGCACCTACGCCAGCGCGATCGGCTTCATCGGCAAGTGCGTGGCCAACCTCGGGCAGCTTGGCGCGTGGACCGCCATCGCGGCCGCCACGGCCGAGATACCCGGTGTCGACATCGTCACCGCGGCGGCACTGGCCAACAAGATCCTCGACACGCTGGTCAACTTCGTCAAGGACGTGACCACCCTGATCGCCGACGCCGTCACGCAAATCGGCCAGTACAAGGCGCAGGGCATCGCCTTCGCCGTGCAGGCCGGCCAGTTCCAACATCCGGAACTCCTGCCTGACTCCACAGGCCACACCGGGGAATGGCGGGTCAACCCCAACCGCTGACCCGCTTGCCGGATAAGTAACACGCCGGCAGGAGTCATCGGCGCGCTCCCACGACCGCCGGGTTCCGCGCCAGCTGCCCGGTGACCGGGTGCCCGGTCGATGGCCGCGGCCACGTTCAGCGGGTGCCGGTGATGAGTCGTTCGCGGTCGAATATGGCCGAGGTGACGCGCCAGCCGACGGTGTTGCCGAGCAGCAACGCCGCCGCGAGGCCGAGGGCGAGCATGGCCGTCGCGTGGATCACGTCGTAGGCGATGAGCGTGGTCACCGCGATCGACGGAAGACTGACGACCATGCCGAGTTGTTGGGCGACGCGGACATCGCTGGATCGGGTGGAGATCGCCATGCCGACCCAGATCGACCAGCCGGCCAGGAGTGGAGTGAAGAGTAGTTGGGTGAGCAGGTCCGGGCCGCGCGTCAGTGCGGAAGCCACGGCAGGGTCCGCGAACAGTACGACGCAGGCGAAAACGACGGTGTAGACCGCGTAGGAGATGGCCACCGACGGCACGAGGACCGCCAACGCCTTGCCCAGCAGGAGCTCCTCGCGTCTTATCGGCGTGCTGAGCACCGGTTCGAGGGTGCCCTGCTGACGCTCGCCTGCGACCGTGTACGCGGCGATGACCGCCGGCACGATCGCTGGGATACCCAGAAGGTAGACCAGGACGTGGAGGTGGCGCAGTCCGCCGGCGGAGGACGCGGGGAGGGCGAGGATGGTGACCAGCGGGTTGATGGCGAAGATCAGTGGGAGGATGGCCATCCCAGCGACCAGGGAGCGGTTGCGTCGGTACTCGCGCAGTTCCTTGCGATACATGGCCCGCACGCGCCTGATCGATACGTTCATCTCGCAGCCGCCTCCACGTCCTCGTCGATCAGTTCGAGGTAGACGTCTTCGAGGGAGTGGCGTGACTCGGCGATGGACAGCACGTCGGCGCCGGCTGCCACGAGCGCCCGCGTGAGGGCTGGTGCGGCGAGGTCGTACTCGGTCACGGTGAGCACGTAGGTCGCCGGGCCGTCCTGGTGCCAGTCGTCGACCGCCGGCAGGTCGGTGAAGACCTGGTCCGGCCGGGGCAACGGGGTGCGGGTGGTGGCCGTGAGTGTCCTGGCGAACAATCGCTGCCGGAGCTCGTCGGGGCGGCCGATCGCGCGCACCGTCCGATTGAGGATGGCCACCCGGTCGCAGAGGCGTTCGGCCTCCGCCAGGCGATGGGTGGTGAGAAAGATCGTCACGCCGCGCCGGCGGAGCTCGTCGATCAGGTCGTGGACGTCTCGGGCGGCGACCGGATCCAGCCCGGCGGTCGGCTCGTCGAGGAACAGCACGTCCGGGTCGCTGAGTAGCGCTCTGGCCAACGCGACCCGCTGCCGCAGACCTTTGGACAGGGTGGCGCAGGTATCACCGGCCCGGTCGAGGAGGTTGACCGCCCGCAGCGCACGGTTGATGCGATCGCGCGGGTCGGGGACCTCGTAGAGCCCGGCGAAACATTCCAGGTTCTCCCACACGCTCAGGCGTAGGTACAGACCCGGCGACTCGGGCATGATCGAGATCCGACGGCGGATCCGTACCCCGTTCCGCGGCGTGAGCGGGATTCCGACCACCGTGGCCCGGCCGGCGGTCGGAGCGATCAGCGTGCCCAGCGTCCGCACGATCGTCGTCTTCCCCGCGCCGTTGGGGCCGAGAAACCCGAACACCTCACCGCGGGCGACCGCAAAGCTGACCGCCTCGAAGGCCACGCGCTCGCCGAACCGTTTGGACAGATGCTCGACCGACAACGCCGCGGCGTCGCTGCCGCCCGTGGTCGACCGCGCTGCGTCCCGCTCGCCGATTGTGCCGCCGTCCGGCCGGATCTGCCGCTGCGGCCAGGCCCGCCGCGAGTGCTCGCGCACGTCAGCCGTTGGGCGTTTGGCGTCCGCTCCACCCGGGTGTGCTGACGAGCCTTCGGCGGCGTCGCGGCGTTCGGCCATCCTCCGCCTCCTCACGCCCGTCTGATCCAGACACGGCCATCCGCACGTCGAAAGATGGCAACCAGGGCGGCAAGTTCGATCAGCCACAGGCCCAGCCCAAATGCCAGATCCGTGACGGCGTACACGGCCGATCCCTTGGCCAGTCCATCGAGCAGGCTGAACGTGTTCAGTCCGAAGAAGGTCGCGAACGCGATCCGCGGCCCGCGACGGCCGCGGCCGACCGCCCAGGCCATCCACAGCCAGAAACCAACCGCGACACCGGCTGCGGCCGCTTTCGGGACAAGCTGGCCGACCACCGTCGCATGCCACTCGACGGCGGTCAGAGCCGGGTTGCGCCTGACGACGTTCGCCGTGACCTCGCCCATGGTGGCGATGATCGTGATCGCGGTGGCCAACTCGACCACGGCGCCGAGGTACATGAGCCGGACCACCGTGAAAGCTGTCCGGTCCGACCGCGGCACACGTGGACGCAGGCGCACCCGCAGTGCGCTACCCGCCAGATCCAGACATTCCAGCAACCCTGGCCGGCGCTGACCATCCCGGGCGCCCGCCATCAACACCCCCAGGATCTCCGCCTCGTGCTCACGCCGAAACGCCCTCGGATACCACCTCAGCCAGCGGCGGTAGGCCCGCTCCAGGCAGGCAGCGTCGGTCATCCGGCCGACCTTTGCGCAAGCCCCAACCGCGCGAACGCGGTCTCCGCATTGGACCGCAGCCGGGCCGCCTCGGTCGCCAACTGCCTGCTGCCCTCCGCCGTGAGCCGGTAGTACCGGCGCAGCCGGCCGTCCACGACCTCTTCCCCCTCGACGCTGACCAGTCCATCCAGGCGCAGCCGATCCAACGCCGAATACAAGGTCCCGGCACGCAACCGAACACGACCATCGGAGATCTCCGCGACATCGCAGATGATCCCGTATCCGTGCCGGCTACCGGCAGCCAACGCCGTGAGCACCAGGAAGGTCGCCTCCTGCATCGCTCGCTTGACCATACCAACAGTATATACCGTTGAACTGTCGGTCTTGGCCCGCCCTCGGTCCGGTCTGGTTCACCAGCCGGAGGTCGGCGACCAGTGCGTCGAACGCCTCGGCGCGGCCTTCGGCGTGCAGCACGGCCGAGGGATGCACGGTGGCGATCACTCGGGGGTGGGGCAGTGGGATGTCGTCGATTTCTGTCGGCAGACCGAGGATTTCGCCGCGTGCTTGATCAGGGCGAATGACGTGGTGGTCGATGGCGGGCCACATCCGAACCCGCACAAGGCGGCCGAGGGCTACCGGCTGCGGGTGCTGACCATCGACGAGGTGTCAGCGGCGGCGGTGCGGCGGATCTTCGAGGAGTATCTGGACGGCAAAGGTGATCGCGCAATCGCCAACGGGCTGAATCTGGACGGGATCCCGGGTAGCAGTCAGTCGGCGATGGTCAGGTTGTAGACCGCGGGCGGCGGCGATGACGTGTTCGCCGGCGTGTCGGCCGCTGCGTTGGTGGCGCCGGGCGCGGGCACAGGCGGCATCGGCTCGTGTTGCGCCACGGCATCCGGGATGAGCACCGCGATCAACCGCTCCCGCACCTCACCGGGCCGGGCCGACAACAGCACGGGGGAGACGTTCACGGTGACGCTCACCCGGGGCAGCGTCGGGACAACCACGTGGTGGAGTTCGAGGAGGGCCGTCGCATCGCCTGGCGTCTCTCGGAACCGAGCCAGCAGCCGCGGGCGGTGGCACGCGCTATGTATCAACGGCCACGATCATCAATGAGCAGGCCGGGTGTAAATGGGTGGTGAGCAGCCGGGTCAGGATCGTTGGCTGATTGAACATCACGACATCATGGGCCGCAGCAACGGCGCGACTATCTCTACGGCGAGGCCGGCAGGGGTGGCGGTCAACCCCGCTGGCATCCGCGCCTACGTCGCCACCAATGGCTCCAACGGCTGCCCTGGGTGGACGACCCAGGGCAGCCGTTGGCCGAGGCGTTCCACGGGTGGTCGTAGCGCCGCGAGGTGAGCGGGCGGCCGTCGCGGTAGCGCATGGGCCCGGTAACTCGTCGCCGGACAACGCCCGCCGCAGCTCAGCCCACGACACCACCGGGTTGTTGAACCCCACCGCGACGCAATCCCTCTCGACGCCACGCCGAGGGAAGCCAGCGCAACACGAACACCCTGTTCGACGTAGTAAGTCGACCAGGTCAGTGCCACAAGCACCATCGCCACGTTCCGCTGATCAACAATGGTCCTAAAGAGACTGAATGCAAATTGCGTTGGCGTGGTTTGCGGGACCGGGATTGTCGGTGCCCCCGACTTACCCTCCCGGGTGTGGAGCAGGAGCGAACGTGCGCGAAGTGTGGCCAACGTCCGGCAGAGCCGGGCGGGATCCTTATCCGGACTACCGAGATGATCACCCTTCAGGCTTGAGCCTCAGATGGCGAGTCTGCATGCCATGCCATGCCATGAGGTCGGGGTGAGCCGTCCTCTGAAGTGGGATCGAACAGCGCACCGGTCGAGCCGGTTTGAACATCCAACCTCGTATGGACAACGCGGCCGGGCCGGGGGAGGACGTTAGGCCGGGGCGGGAACGCCGTCGAGGATGATCACCGGGAATATCCGGTCGGTGTTCTGCTCGTAGGCGGAGGTGCCGTCGGAAACCATGCGGTAGAGGCGGTTGCGTTCCTCGCCTGTGGTGACGACGGCCCGAGCCTGATAGGAGCTGTCGCCGAGCTCGACCGTCACGGTTGGGTTGGCTCGCAGGTTGTGGAACCAGGCCGGATGCTGGGGGGCGCCCGCCTTGGAGGCGACCACAAAGACGCGGCCCTTGTCGTCAACCCCGAAGCCGAGCGGCACGGTCGTTTGCCGTGCTGTGCGCGCCCCGGTCGTGGTCAGCAGCAGGATCGGGAACGGTGGTTGGCTGACCGTGCCGTGATTGGCGCGGAATTCGCTGATGACGCCTTGGTTGTAGGTCCGAAACTCCTCGTCAGCTGGCACGGTAGGCATGACTCTCCTTTGGTTTCTTGATGATATTCAGACTGCGCTTCGGCGGCGTGGTCTATGACCGGCGACCCGGGAGGGAGGAGGGAAGACCGAATCTCGTCACGAGGCCCGGACCGCCGGGGAAGACGGTGATGCGGGCGATGCCGGTGTGGGCGATGGTGAGAACCGCGACCCCGAGGGCCTGATGGGTTCCGTCGGCGGTGCGGTAGTAGGTGGCTGCGGCAGGTTGGCCATTGGCGTGGGTCGGGGTCATCAGCCAGTCGCCAGGAGATCCGATCACATGCGCGAGGTAGCGCAGGCACGTCACCTTGCCGGAGAACCAGGTCCGCGTGCCCACCAACTCGATGGCGGCGTCGGTGCGCAGCGCCTTCTCCAGGGCTGTCATGTCGGCGTTCTCGAAACCGGCGATGTATTGGCACAGCAGGTCTCTGGCGTGCGGTTCGGTCGGCTCGATGACGCTCTCGGGTGAGGGCGCCACCTCATCGAGCCGGGCGCGGGCTCGTTGCAGCGCGCTCTTGACCGCGGCGGTCGAGACCCCGAACATGGCCGCGACCTCGCCGGCGCTGAAACCCAGCACCTCCCGGAGTAGGAGGACGGCTCGTTGCCGGGCCGGCAGGTACTGCAGGGCGGCGACGAGCGCCAGCCGCACGCTGTCACGCGCCGTGACAAGCGTGGCAGGGTCGCGGGTCTCGAGGGTCATCACAGCGTCCGGAACCGGCCCCAGCCAGGCCACCTCGGGCTCGGCCGGGCCTGGCGGCGCATCAGGATCGTCGGCCGGAGCGCCCAGGCCAGAGGGCAACACCCGCCGGCCGCGCTGTTCCAGCATGGACAGGCAGGCGTTGGTGGCGATGCGGTAGAGCCAGGTGCGCAGCGAGGAGCGGCCCTCGAAAGTGTCGTACGACCGCCATGCCCGCAAGTACATCTCCTGCACCAAGTCCTCGGCCTCATCCACCGAGCCGACGATGCGGTAACAGTGCGCCAGCAACTCGCGCCGCAACGGCTCAGTCTGCCGCACGAATTCCTCTGACCGCTCCGTCATCACCATGTCCTCGCCATCACCTGACACCTCGATCGTGACTGGCGCACGGGCTGAGCTTCGGCCTCATCCAGTCAGCCATCCAGTGGGTCGCCTCCTCGCCCGCCCAGCATCTCCGGACCGCTCCGAACTGTTCACTCGACATCCGGGTTCCCTCTCAGCTCGGACGAGTTGCTCCATCGCCAGATCTCTCGGTCCGGACAGGACCCAGATGCCCAACGCCGAGAACGCCTCGGTAATGCAGACCGCCCGCACCCGCGAAAGGAATCGGTCCGACCGCAGGTCTTTCGGTCCGACCGAGGTGGGCAGAGCGTGTCAGGCCCCGAAACACCGTTCGGTCGAGGCTCCCGGCCTGGTCAACTCCAAGCACCTTGCACCCAGCGACGCACTGCCGCACCTGCCGGGGCGCCTGATCCGTCCCCACCACGCACCCGGACGCCCGTCCCGCACCGGGTGGACTCAGGACTACCGGCCAATCGCGATCCTCGCGCACCACTGTCCCGACGTGTCGTCCGGTAGTCCGGTCAATAGTTCTCTGCCCGCGTGCCGCACGCTCCTGGCCGACAGACTGGACAGCTATTGGCAGACCGTCGCCCACCGGATACCGCACCGGGCGGCAGTCACTGATGTGACGGAGTCCTATCCGGACAGTAGTTGACGTGCGGTCAGCTCCAGTGGGCTCACGGCGAGGTTATGGTCGGCTGCCGGCGGCAGGGAGTATGAGCTGGTGGGACTGCGACCACCGGTCGCGTTGACGTTGGCCCGGGACGAGTCCGTGGTCCCGGCGCCCAGTCCGCGCTGGTCTATGAGCCCAAAATCGACGGGTAGTTTTACCGAACTTGTCAAGGCGAGCGTGACGAGCTGTCGAACCACGGTCCGAAGGCGGCGGAAGGTGCTGGATGCCGCCACGGATAACCCGTGCGAGTACGCCAGATCCCACACCCAACACGGTCTACCGGACACCATAACCAAGATCCAGGAGACACACCCTAGGACGCCACCCGGGACGTTCTTCGGTCTTCCGCGACGGGCTGCGGCGAGTTACCGTCTCGTCGATCATTCCGCTCGCGAAGGGAGCGCCCGTGCGCAAGCTCCTCGTGTTGGTGGCGACCGCGGTCGCGATGGTGGTCGGTCCGCAGTCCGCGTGGGCCGTCACCGGCGCCACCAACTTCTCAACCGCAGGCCGGGGTGAGCCCGGCTACGCCACCGGGACGATGACGGTGGACTGGAAGTCCGATAACCAGGCCAACGTGTATGGATACCTGGTGGATCACTGCCCAGCCAACGGCCTGGGCGTGTACCTGCACGTGCGACTGCAGAACCTCCAGGGTGCCATCTACGAGTTCGGCACCATGTCGTACACCGGCGGGTGCAGCGAGAGCGGGGTCAGTGATCTCATCTGGGTCATCGCCGGTGGTCACGGCCGAATCGCGCATGTGGACGGCAAGATGTGTGAGGAGGACCACAACGGCTCCAAGCCGTCGATCTGCACCGGATGGCAGGCGGTCGACAACCCCTACACGTGATCGGCGGCAGGGCCTGACCGGTCGTCGACGAGCTGCCCGCGGTGGGTGAGCCGAGCGCGGCCACGGTGGCCGGCGCTACGGAGGTTGCTCCACGGTCGGCGGGTAACGCTCGGCCGCCCTGGACCAAGGATGACCGATGGCACTGGTAGCGGCGATCATGGCCGGCTGAGGGTCGCGCCGAGCCGTACCCGCGCGAACCTCGCACCGCGGCGCGCGGGCGCTGTCATGGGCGCCAGTCTCCGAGATAGTTGGCCACGGTGAACTGGGCGGCTTGGGTCGCGGTGAGTTGTGGACGGTCCGCCCCGGTCTCCGCTCCGGGGCCGGTGTTGTGGAATTCGAAGAATCGGGCGTCGCGCCAGGAGAAGCCGGACATGTCGGTCCATGGGGCGCTCTTGATGGCGGCGGGGAGGGTGGTCTCGCGGATGACGACCTGGGCGATGGCGTTCACGTCGCCGCTAGGGTGCCACGCAATGACGTGATCGTGTACGTCAAGGACGTTCGCTGACCGCCTCGTCCGTCACCTCGTCCTGCATCTTGCGGCCGGTCTTCGGGTCCGGCTTCGGCATGCGAGGTTCCCGCACCCCGGAACCGCCGTCGCCCCGCTCGACCCACAGCCGCACCGGCGTGCCGACCGGCACCTGCGCGCCGGACTCCGGACTCTGGTCGGTCACGACGCCGTCCGGCCAGCCCGACGCGGTCAGCGAGGGACCGTCGGCGTCCGGGCTGACCGCCACGAGCCCGGTCTCGCGCAAGGTTTTTCGGGCCACGTCCCAGGACATGCCCAGCACGTCCGGAACCGTCACCGACGAGCGTCGGCGCAACTCCCGTGCCGCGCCGGAGACCGCCTGCTCGGCCGGCGACTCACTCTGGCTCCGCGATGGCGCGTACTCGTCCACGTCGCGCCACCGCTCCCACGCCGACTGGCGTGCCACACCCAGCCGGACCGCGATCTCCGACCACGACCTGCCGTGCTCGCGTGCGCTGCGCACCGCCTCGAACTCAGCTGCATCGAGCTGTCGTCGCACCAGCCCCAGATCCGCGAGTGCCGCGAGGGCGCGGTCGCCGTCCTCCTGCCGTGCCGCCCTTCCCAGCGCGTGCCGGCTCCATGCCGCGAGCCGCTCCCAGGCGAGCCGGGCCTCCTGCCACGGATCCACATCTCCACTCATGCTGTCAGGCTACCCTGACACGGGGCCTCAGGCGACGGGCTTCCGCCCGGTGTCGAGGTGCTCGGCGAGGAAGTCCTCCCAGGTGCGCCGACCCTCGGCGTGGTCGGGGGCGAGGTTGGCGCCGGCCCGCACGGCGCGGGCGGCGCCGCCGGGGAGTCGGACCGGCAGGATCGGCCGGTGCCGGTCGGTGGCGTGCAGGTAGCCGCGGACCAGGTCGGTCAACGGGTAGATCCGTGGCCCGGCCAGGTCGCCGACCAGGCCGGACGGCCGGCCGAGGGCGAGGTCGACCAGTCGGGCGGCCACCTCCCCGGTCTCCACGGGTTGGAACCGCATCCCGGCCGGGACCGGGATGACCGGAAGCTTGGCCATCGCGCGGACCACGGTCAGGATCAGGTCGTGGAACTGGCTGGCCCGCAGCGTGGTCCACGGCAGACCGGAGTCGACGATCACCTGCTCGGCGGCGCGCTTCTGGGCGAAGTAGCCGAACATGGCCCGGTCGGTGCGGCTGCGTACCGGCACCCGGTCGGCGCCAACGACCGAGATGTAGACCAGATGCGGGGAGCCGGCGCGGGCCGCGGCGCGCACCAGGGCCCAGGTCCGTTCCTCGTCGCCCTTGGAGCGGCCCGCGCAGTGCACGATGACCTCGGCCTCGCTCACCGCCGTGCCGACTCCCGCGCCGGTGTCCAGGTCTCCGGTCACGTACTCGACGCCGTCCGCGGACTCCTGCGGCCGCCGGCTGAGCACCCGCACGGCGCGGCCGGCATCGCGCAGCAACGGCACCACGAGGCGGCCCAGCGTTCCGGTGCCTCCGGTAACCAGAATCACGATCGTCCCCTCTCCGCCGCAACGGCCGGTTGCCGCTGCTACCCATAGGACCCGCGCCGGCGCGAAGATGTGACAGCTTCGTGGCGAGTACGACCTCGTCGCGCCGGTCCCGGCAGTGCTGCGCGGACGATGACGTCGGACTCGGATATGGCGAACGCGCCGGCCGGGTCGCGGTAGGCGATCACCGACCCGCCGATCAGGCAGACATGCAGCCGATCACCACAGCACCACGCCAACGCCTCGACAGTGGACCGGTTCGACACAGCGCCCGAGGCATCGATCCGTGGAGCTCGCGATCAGCCACCAGCTGGCCTGCGGCGCGCCCTCGGCACCACCCGTGGCCAGATCCGCGGCCTAGTTCCTGTCCAAGTCCTTGCTGCTGACCGCGCTCGGCGCGGCGGCCGGCTGCACGGTCGGGGCGGTGGTGACTGCGGCGTACGCGCGAAGCCAGCGCTGGCTGCGGCGATTCCGTTGACGGCTCTCGGTGCCGCAGTCGCGGCCACGCTCATCGTCGGGGGGATGGCCAACCGCTACCCGGCTATCCTGCCGCTCGGCTGGACCCGACCACGGCCCCGACCAGCACCTGACGACGCGGATCACCTGTTTCCCGCCCTCCTTGGGTTCGAGTGACGAGATCGACCTCGATTCTGGCACGCCTGGCCGATGACACCAGCGCGCCCACGAAACAGCGCCGGTGACTGGGATAAGCGAACAGAGAATTGACGGGCATCGGCTTGTCCGAGTTTGTCCGACGTTGTCCAATTCGCTTTTCCGAGTGGCCGCCATCGTGAAACCTACGCCTGATGAGAATTCAACGAGGTGGCACAGTTGCGGCCAACAGCGCCAATGCTGTACCGGCTCACGGCGACGAAACCGTCGCTGGATCGTAAGGGAGTTTCCATGTCTGGCAGGAAAAAATTGGTACGCCATGCCGCGCTCGGTCTCGCCACAACGGTGGTCCCGGCACCGCGCCCCAGGCCGACTCAACCACTTCGCCATCATGCCGCCGGGCTCCGCTGACGTCGAGCAGCCCGCCGTGAATCCGGTCGCCGACGGCGACCCCTACATCGCCGGCTGCGGCCGCGATCAGCGACCCCTCGAGCGCCAACCCATCTACTGGACGGACGGGCGAAGCTACGGATGGATCGTGCTCTTCTACTCCGCATCCTGCTCGGTGCCTGGGATACGTCCTCGGCCAAACTCGCCAACTGAAAGATCAGCGTCAGCCCCGCCGCGTCGACGACAACACCGAGACGCAGTTCAGCTTCCAGGGCGAGGTCCACCCCAACTCGTGGGAACGCCCACGTACGTGTCACGTGATCATGTGGTGTGGAGATGGTGATCGGTCGTACTGCCTCGTTGTTTCAATGCACCGATGTGATTTTTTCATCGTTGGCTTGCCAAGCCCGAACCGCGAAGTTGGGCGCACTGTTGTTGTTCCACTCGTGAC
This sequence comes from Labedaea sp., assembly GCA_045806965.1. GTDB lineage: Bacteria > Actinomycetota > Actinomycetes > Mycobacteriales > Pseudonocardiaceae > DASYTH01. The sequence continues at coordinate 22,316 of JBJMIG010000037.1, forward strand.
AGTCGACGGGTCGCGACACCTGGTTACTGGGCGAGTAACGGACCGCGGGCTTTTTCGCTCGGCAAATGGCCATACGAAACGACTTGATCTTGTGATCCGGGCTGTTCGCGTGGCGGGTGACACCCCAGCCGTCCGAGCCGTTGCCACAGGCATAGGTCATGAGCGGGCCGTGGTGTTCGTGCGGGTCGGTGGTGAAATCCAACCATACTTCGGCGCAATAGCCGTCGGCCCGGGTATCGTGGACATAGGCTTGCAGGTCATATCCACTTCCGCGCTGGGTGTACTGCCCGATTCCGTACACCCCGGCCGCGCTCATGGTGTGCTGCTGGTGGGCCGGGCTCGCCGAGGCCACCTGACCCATCAGCATGACCGCGGCCACTGCCGCTACCGAGAGCCCCCGCGCAACATAGTTTCCGAACAAAACAATCCTCCGAATCGTGGCGAGTTGACAGTTTATTGACACCTGGCCCGTCAGCACGGCCTGTATCGCTGTCACGGAACGTCGTTCCTGGTGACCTCCTGCCAGAGGTGGGCACTCTGGGCCGGTGCAGACACCGTGTGCGTCGATTTCATCGGAAGGGTGGTTGATAAGCATCCCTGTTCGGGGTCCTTATCAACCGCGTTGCCGACGTAGCCGACGTTGTTTAGCGTGGTGGCTGAGCGTGGCGGCACCTTGGGGAGGGTGTGCGGGGGATGGGTCGTCGGGAGAGCGTGTTGGATCCGGGTGCGGGTCCGGTCCAGGGTTTTGCTCACCAGTTGCGGTTGTTGCGCGCGGACAGCGGTTTGACGTATCGGGCGATGGCCCGGCGGGTGGGGTATTCGGCTCCGGCGTTGTCGCAGGCCGCGGCGGGGAAGCAGTTGCCTTCGCTGCCGGTGACGTTGGCGTATGTCGCGGCATGCGGTGGCGATCGGCAGGAGTGGGAGCGGCGGTGGCGCCAGACCGCGGACGCCATGGACGGTCAGCTCGCCGGGCACGACGGCGCGGTGTCGCCGTATCTGGGGTTGGCCCGGTTCGAGCCAGGCGATCGGGACCGGTTCTTCGGCCGGGACCGCCTTGTCGATGACCTGGCGGCACTGGTGCACGGTCAGCGTGTCGTCGCGCTCGTGGGTCCGTCGGGTAGCGGGAAGTCCTCGCTGCTGAGGGCGGGTCTGATCCCGCGGCTGCAGAATGCCGAATCCGGGCGGAGCCGGCCGGCGGCGGTTCGGATACTCGCCCCCGGTGCGGCTCCCGCCAGCACCTACCGTGACGTATTCCGGCCCGCGGACACCGCCCTGGACACGGTCGTGATCGTGGACCAGTTCGAGGAGGTCTTCACCCTGTGCCGGGACAAGCGGGAACGGGACCGGTTCCTCGATTTGTTGCTTGCCGCGCGGCGGCCGGAGAACCGGCTTCGGGTGGTGGTGGCGATCAGGGCCGATTTCTACGGCCGTTGCACCGAGCATCGCGGGTTGGCCGAGGCCGTGGCCCGGGCCCAGCTGCTGGTCGGTCCGATGACCCGCGACGAGCTCCGCGACGTGATTGTCAAGCCGGCGGCGGCCGCCGGGCTGATCGTCGAGCGCGCGTTGACCGCGCGGCTGATCGACGAAGTCGACGGTGAGCCGGGTGGGTTGCCGTTGCTGTCGCACGTGCTGGCCGAGACCTGGCGGCGGCGCCGCAGTCGCGCACTCACGACGGAGGGCTACTTGGCCGCGGGTGGCGTGAACGGGGCGCTGGCCCGCACCGCGGAGGACGTCTACGCCCAGTTCTCGCCCAGCCAAGCCGCCCTTGCCCGGCGGATACTGCTGCGGCTGGTGACGCCAGGTGGGAACGGCTCCGAGACCCGGCGACCCGCCGAGCGGGCCGAGCTCGCCGGCGGTGCGTCCGACGATGTCGCCTTGGTGCTGGACCGGCTGGCCCGCGCGCGGTTGATCACGCTCGACGGCGATACGGTCGACATGGCTCACGAGGCGCTGATCGCCGCGTGGCCCCGGCTCGCCGGCTGGATCGAGCAGGATCGCGAGCGCCTGCGTTTCCACCGGCAGCTGACCGACGCGACTCGGGCCTGGGCGGAACTGGGCCACGAACCTGGCGCGCTGTACCGGGGTGCGCGGCTGGCGCTGGCCCGGGACTGGCTCGCCAGGTCCGACACCCAGGCCGAGCTCACCGCTGCCGAGCGGGCCTTCGTCGAGGCCAGCGTCCATGCCGAGGACGCCGAGCGGGCCACGATCGTCCGCAATCACCGACGCCTGCGTGTCCTGGCCGCCGCTCTCGCCATACTGCTCGTCGCCGCCACGGCCACAGGCGTCATGGCCATGGCACAGCGACACCGCGCTGACCAGGTCGCACAGGCCGCGACCTCCCGGCAACTGGCCGCCCAGGCCCTGCGGTTGCTCGACTCCCAACCCGGCACCGCGATGCTGCTCGCCACCGAGGCCTACCGGCTAGCCCCGACCATCGAGGCCCGCGGCGCCCTGCTCAGCGTCACCGCCCACGACGCCTACCAGGGCGAGCTGACCGGCCACACCGACGCCATCTCCCAGATCGCGTTCAGCCCGGACGGCACCACCCTCGCCTCCGCCAGCAAAGACCACACCGTCATCCTGTGGGACCTCGCCCACCACACCCGCCGCACCACCCTCACCGCGCACGACACCTGGCTGCGCGCGGTCACGTTCAGCCCCGACGGCCGTAGCCTGGCCACCGGCGGCGACGACAACCGCATCATGCTGTGGAACACCGACTCCGGCACCCCGCTGGGGACCCTCACCGGCCACACCGGCCCGGTCAAGGACGTCGCCTTCAGCCCCGACCGCACCACCGTCGCTTCGGCCAGCGCCGACCGCACCGTCATCCTCTGGAACCTGCGCACCCACCAACCCGACGCCCGGCTGACCGGCCACACCGCGGCGGTGCAGACGCTCGCCTACAGCCCGAACGGCAGCATCCTGGCCACCGGCAGCGCCGACCACACGATCGCGTTGTGGGACACCCGAACCGGCACCCGACTCGCGACCCTCACCGGCCACTCCCAGTCGGTGGACTCCGTCGCGTTCAATCCAGACGGAACGCTGCTCGCCTCCGCCAGCCCCGACCAGACCGTCCGGCTCTGGGATGTTGCCCAGCACACCTCGCTGGCCACCCTGACCGAGCACACCGACCAGGTCCGCGCCGTGGCGTTCAGCCAGGACGGGCGGACCCTCGCCTCCGCGAGCCATGACCGAACTCTCATCCTCTGGGACCTCGCCCACCGCACCGTCCGCGCCCGGCTCACCGGGCACACCAACAGCATCTACACCCTCGCGTTCCACCCGCACGGACCGCAGCTGGCCTCCGGCGAGGACAACGGCAGGATCATCTTGTGGGATCCCACCCGCGTCCCGCTCACCGGCCACACCGACAGCGTCACCGCGGTCGCGTTCAGCCCGGACGGCCACACGCTGGCCTCGGCCAGCGCCGACCACACCGTCCTGCTCTGGGACTGGCGGAAGCGCACGCTCATGGCCGCCCTCCCGGCTCAGCCCGGCCCGCTCACCACGGTCGCGTTCAGCCCGGACGGCCGCGCCCTCGCCGTCGGGGGTGGGTCACCCCATCAGGCCGCGGACGTCCAGGACCAGACCCTGACCATGTGGGACGTCTCCAATCCCGCCAGGCCCAGCGAAACCGCGGATCTGCGCGGGCACACCGACCAGGTCCGCGCTGTCGCCTTCAGCCCCGACGGCCACATCCTCGCCAGCGCCAGCACCGATCGACACATCATCCTGTGGGACACGCGTCGCCACACCCGGCTGACAAGCCTCGACGCCGGCGAGGCCCTCAACAGCGTCGCGTTCAGCCCCGACGGCCACACCCTCGCTGCCACCGGCCACGACCACACCGCCGAACTGTGGAACGCCGACACCCGCACCCACCTCGCCACCCTGCCCCACAACGCGATCCCCCGCGGGCTCGCGTTCAGTCCGGACGGCCGCATCCTCGCCACCGCCAGCGCCGACGGGACAACCTCGCTCTGGGACACCCATCAGCAGCGCACCCCCGCAGCCACCCTCACCCAGAGCGAGACCCTCAACACCATCGCGTTCAGCCCGGACGGCCACACCCTCGTCACCGGCAGCGTCGAACGCGGCATCGCCATCTGGGACCCGGCGACCCGCACCGTGCTTGCCAGCCTCACCGACCACGCCGGACCCGTCAACGCGGTCGCGTTCAGCCCCGATGGCCACACCCTCGCCACGGCCAGCACCGACACAACCATCACCCTCTGGAATACCAACCTCGACTCCGTCACCACCTCCATCTGCCACACCCTCAAGCGCGACCTCACACCGGAGGAATGGGCAAAGTTCCTCCCCAACACCCCCCACAGTCCAACCTGCACTCCTCACGACCGTTAGCCCCTGACCGGCACGCTGGCGGTGGCATTCGGAGCCAACGGACGCTCACGACGACCACCCCGCATACCTCCCCAAGGTGCGTCGGCAACACGATTGATAAGCACCCGAAACGGGATGCTTATCAACCACCGCACGGGTGCAATCAACACGGTAAACCTGCCTTGGGCTGAGGCGATGGTCGATGACAGGAATGTCTGGATCGTCGCCGATGCGCTGCTCGTCAATGGTGATCTTTTGTCCAGGAAGTATCGCGTCGAGGTCACCATCTGATGCCTCGGTCGCCGGCCGGATGTACCGGGGCGAGGCGCGAACCCGCGGGTCAGTCCAGGCAATGATCGAAATGGGGATGATAATGAGAACATCAGTACGGTGGTCGATTGTGGCGGCCTCGACGGCGATGCTGGTTGCGGTCGCCGGAGCGCCGGCATTCGCGTCCGCGTCCGCGTCGATCTCCACAACCGGCAGCACCGCATCCTACAACTCGTCCAATCATCGAGTTCAGGTATGCGACACCAAGGGCGATAGTCATTCGGCCTACGTGTGGTACCGGATTGGTCGGGGCGACCCGAACGCGCACTCGAGGCTGGAGACCTTCCGCGGGAACGGCACCTGCGAGAGCACCGCGGTGTCTGGCCACAGCGGAAACGTGGTCTCGTTCAAGGCATGCCGTGACATAGCAGGTGATCCGGACAACTGCTCAGACTGGGTCGTCTCCGACTGGTAGTTCGGTGGCCGCCGCCGCGGTCGCGCCACCTCCACACGGATCTGGGGTACCAACAACACAGGCGAAGGCTGGCCTCCTCGAAAAGGAGGCCAGCCTTGGCCAGGAACAGCCCACAGCTGGCTGCTCCGCGCGAACATCAACACACCGGGTGAGGGAAATGAAGAGCAAACTTTCGGCGGCGCTCATGGCCGCGACTGTCCTCGTTCTCACGATGCTGGAACCGTCGAGCCCGCCAGCGCATCGACCATGGCACCGCAAGATCCGAGCGCGTTTTCGAATCGCGTAGCGACATTCAATGTCTGCAACCCTTGCCGATACCAACTGTCGGGAGGTCCACCGGGCCGGCACTTGAGCCTCATCGAGCAGCAGATCGTCACCTACCGGCCGCAGGTCATCGCCTTGCAGGAAATTTGTGTGAACGAAGCTCGAATCGTACGAGGAGACCTGGAACAACTCTACGGCCTACATTACAACGCCATCTACCTCGCGACGACCAACACGATCGGCCGCTGCCTGCCCTACGGGGTGGGCTACGGCATCGCTCTCTTCTCGGCCGCGCCGCTGACCAACCAGATCAAACACCGCTATGCGGTTGGCGGTTCGGAGCCTCGGGGATACATTGCCGCGGATACGACCGTGGCCGGCCGGCAGGTCCGGGTTTTCGCCACCCACCTGGCACAAGGGGGGCAAGCGGACGCCCGCCGGAGCGAAATACAGGAGCTCTTCCCGGTCGCGACCTCCTACGACCAGGCCATCGTGCTGGGCGACTTCAACTCCGAGCCCACCGCGGCGGAACAGCGGCCGATGTGGACCTGGTTCCGCGATGCCGACCCGGCCTGCGGCCCCACGCGGAATCTGCCGCCGTGCAAGCCGACGGCCGATGCCTCTGGGCACCGGAAGAAGTTCGACTACGTCTTCCTGCTGCGATCGGGCAGCTTCACCGCATCCAACAACGGTGTCCACGCAAACTACTCCGACCACGATCTGGTGCACGCCGACCTGCACACCGGGTGACCTGCGCGGGTAGCGGCGTCGGCGAACCCGGCGTGGTCTTGCCGACCATGCGCCCAGAATCATCTCCCGGCGCACCAATCCCAACCGACCTCACCCGGCGATGCGGTCACCCGCACCACGGAGTCTCGCGCCTCCTCGTGGTAGGCCCGTGTCCGGACGGTGGCACCCTGCTGGAGGTGGCAGGTGCCGAGGTTGTCCAGCGTCCTGGCCTGCCCTGGGCGGTCGCCGAGCCGGGCCAAGAATGCGTTGGAGCCGGAGTGGGAAGCCCGATTCGAACCCCGCAGCTGTGGGTTTCGGCCGGGTCGAAGCTGTCAGGACGCGATCGAGGCGATCTACGACACGTGTAAAGGCCAGGAGGCCACGCGGTTGTGGAGGCTGGACGCGGACCTGGCCGCGGCGTTCGACAAGCTCGACCACAACCATCTGATGTCGATGATCGGGTTATTCCCCGCACGGGGGATGGTCCGGGCCTGACTAAGGGCGGGGGTGTTTGAGCCGCGCAAAGGGTTCGCGCCCACCGACCAGGGCAGCCGCGCAAGGCGGGGTGATCTCCCCGTTGCTCCTCAACGTCGCGTTGGACGGACTGGAGGAGGCGGCCGGAGTCCGCTACGAACCGGCGCGCGCGCCGGGGCCGTCACACGGAACAGCCCGGCGGTGATCAGATACGCCGACGACCTGGTCGTCTGCTGCCACACCAGACAGCAGGCCGAACACGTCAAAGCGTAGCTGGCCCAGTGGCTGGCGCCCAGAGGGCTGGCCTTCAACGAGGGAAAGACAAGAATTGTGTCGTTGCAGGCTGGCTATGACTTCCTGGGATTCAACGTCCGCCGTTACCGCAACGGCAAGCTGTTGATCAAACCCAGCACGGCCGCCGTTAGACGGATCAAACGTAAACTCGCCGAGCAGATGCGTCGTCTTCGCGGGCAGAACGTATCTGCTGTCCTCGCGCGATCTGCTCCATCACGCGGGATGGCGAGTTTCTGTCGGTCGGTGGTGTCCAAGAAGACGTTCAACACCTTGGACGACTACCTGTGGAAGCTCACCTACAAGTGGGCCTGCCGCAGCCACCCGAACAAGCCGAGGTACTGGGTCACCAAACGGTACTTCGGCCAGTTCAAGCCGTCCAGGCGCAACATGTGGGTGTGCGGCGCCTACCTACCCCGGTTGGTCTGGACACCGATCGTCCGACACGGCAAGGTCATCGGCGGTGCGTCTGTCGACGACCCCGTCGTGACCGACTACTGGAACCAACGGCACCGCAGGAACCAGCCCCTGCTCGACCGCAGCACCCTGCGCCTGCTCAAGGTGCAACGCGGGCGCTGCGCGATCTGCGTGGACCTGCTCCTCCACGCCGATCGGGAGCCACACACTCCCGACGAATGGCAACAGTGGCACCGCACCACCCGCAAAGCGATCACCAGGCAGCTCATCGTCGCACGCGGAGGGGACGGCACGCCGGACGACGTCCGTCTGATACACACCTACTGCCAACCCCGAACCACCGGCAAAGGCAATAGACAACCGGCATCTTCCATGCACCTGAACCGCCCTTCGGCGCTTGCTTGAGCCGGATGCGGTTGGCACCGCACGTCCGGTTCTGAGGGGGCGGGACGCAGCAATGCGCTCCGCCTACCCGGCTTTGCCGGTAGCCGCGGCCTGATCATAGGGACATTCGATCCGCCCGATGATCCCCATCCGCCACCAAATGCACGATCGAACTCGTCGTGCCACGAATTCAGTTCGGTTGGGAATATCATCACCCGGGATAAGTGCTGTGGCTCCGGTTCGAGATTCAACTGCTCTCGCTGGCATCATTTTGTCCAGTTTACCTGTGGTGGGTCCTTGAGTGGACATTTGGTGATCATCGGCGGCGGGTGCGATGAGTCTGCCGGCGAAGTCACTCGGATTGGTGACGGCTGATCGGGTTGCTGTGTACGGTGTGTTGCCGAACATGTTGGCGTCGGGACTGGAGGTGTGCTGGTGGCCGACGGGCACCGGAATGGGGAGGCCGTGGACACCAGTGTGGTCGGGATTGCGCTGTTCCGGTGGGGTGTGCGGCCCGAGCCAGCACATGAACGGTTCGAAGCGCCGGGCTGGTGGTATGAGGAGCCGGCCCCGCTGCCCTGTCCCCGGTGCGGCGGTGTTCTGCATGCGTTGCGCAAGGAGTATGACGGGCCGAACCGGAATCCGGATAAGCCGAGTTTCCTGGTGGCGGTGGTGTGTCCAGGGTGCCCGGCTACGTTCACCCTGCAGGCATTGAAGAAACGCTCGTATGTGGCGTTGATGGACCGGGAGGAACCACCGAAACGCCGGCAACCGCGCCGGCCGTTGCTGGAGTGTGACGTTCCGCCCGGGGAGATGCGGGTCCGCTCGCTCACCCTGCGCGGCGATGAGGTGCGCCAGTACGTCGAGGAGTTACTCGGCGCCCCCGGGCCGAGCATGTTCGCCCGAACGTCACCGCCGCCGGAGCCGGACGTGGTGGTGGAGCGGCGGTTGCTGCGCTGGTGCAAGATCACCGACCCGCGGGCGGCCACGCCCCCGCTCCTGTTCGGTGTGGATGTCCGGGTGCTGCTGCCGGCCGGGCCGGAGTTCGCCGAGTTGTGCGCCCGGCTGCACGCGTCGGGGGTGCCGTACCGGCAGGTGCGGTACTGGCTGGAAGCGGAAACGATCAGCACGGTGGGCGAGCGGGGCGCGTTGGCACCGCTATGGGCGAGCGCGGAGTTGTTAGCGGTCACCAACCCGGCCCGGCATCGCACCACGCCGCTGGCCGCGTGGTCGGCCGCGGCGGCGCGGGACGCGTTCGAGATGATGTGGGACGCGCACGCCCAGCCACCCGACACCGGCTGGGAGCCGGTCCCGGCAGCCGCTTTGGTGCCGGAGCAGTGGCTGCAGTACCTGCCGTTCGCCGGGTTCAACCCTGCTCAGGCCCAGGCTGCCCCGGTCGTGCTCGGTGGTCGGCAGCACGTCGTGGTGACCGCCCCCACCGGGGCGGGCAAGACGGTGGTCGGCATGCTGGCCGCGCTCAAGGCCATTCTCGACGAGGGTCGCAAGGCGGTGTGGCTGGTGCCGCAACGCTCGCTGACCGACGAGCTGGATCGGGAGTTGGCGACCTGGAGGGCCCAGGGGTTGCGGGTGGAACGGCTCTCCGGGGAGTTCGCCATCGACGCCGAACGCGTCCGCGAGGCGGATCTATGGGTGGCCACGACGGAGAAGTTCGAGGCGATCTGCCGCGGGGCGTCGCTGCGGGCCGCGCTGGAGCAGGTGGGCTGCCTGGTGGTGGACGAGATCCATCTGCTCGGCGACACCGTCCGTGGCCCGCTCCTGGAAGCGCTGCTGGCCCGGGTGCGCGGCGCGAACTCGCCGGTGCGCATCGTCGGGTTGTCGGCGACCGCTGCCAACGCCGACGAGGTAGCCGGCTGGCTCGGCGCGCAGCTGGTGGACGTCACGTGGCGGCCGAGCCGGCTGACCTGGCAGCTACCTCTCATCCCGGCCAGCTCCGACCGGAGAGCGCAGAACGCCGCCCGGATGCGACTGGCCACCGCGATCACCACGATGATCACCGCGGACGGCGGCAGCGTGCTGGTGTTCTGCGGCAGCAAGCGCAACGTTCGCGCCACGGCGCTGGATATCGCCGCCACCCGCGGCGCCGAGACCAAGGGCGTCGACCCCGACGACTTGGCCCGGGTGCACCAGATCTGCACCGCCACCCGGGTGGGCATCCACTACAAGGACTGGGACCACAAGCGCGATGCCGAACGCGCCTTCCGCGACCGGGACTTCGATGTGCTGGTCGCCACCACCACCGTCGCCGCCGGCGTCAACCTCCCCGCCCGCGCCGTCGTCGTCCGCGACACCGAGATCGGGGTCAACCACCTCAACACCGCTACCGTGCAGCAGATGTTCGGCCGCGCCGGCCGGATCGGCGCCGGCGAGACCGAAGGCTGGGCCTACCTCATCGCCGACGAGAACGAGCGCCCCAGATGGCAGGCCCGGCTCGTCGCCGGCTACACCGTCACCTCCCACATCGCCGACAGCCTCGCCGACCACCTCCTCGCCGAAGCCGCCCAGGACCGCATCCACACCCGCGCCGAGGCCCAGAGCTGGTGGACCAGCACCCTCGCCTACCACCAGAACATCGGCACCCCCGACGCCGTGCCGGCCGCCATCGAGTTCCTCATCGAGCACGGCTACCTCACCACGGTTACCCGCCCGGACGACATTGCCCTCCTGGCCGTCACCGACCTCGGGATGCTCACCACCAGGCTCATGGTCCCCGTCAGCGTCGGCGTCGACATCCGCGCCGCCCTGGCCGACGAAATGGCGCCCGGCGATCCGCATGCGGCCGAACAGCTGGTCGGCGAGATCATCGCCACCCTCGTGCCCCAGCTCGCTCTGGCCCCGCTCAACGAGGACCTCCGACCCCTCGTCGCCCGGCTCCTGCGCGCCGACGGCAACCTCGACCGCCTCGACAGCACCCCGGCACCAGGGTTGGTGCCTGACACCGCCTGCGAAAACGGAGACCTCGCTCAGGTCGCCTTCGCCCTCGTGGCGAACCACCCCCACCTGTTCACCGGCTCCCGCCGCACCATCGCCGGGCTACCGGTCACCATCCTCTCCCCGATTCTCGACGAGGCACCCCGCTACTTCCACTGGCTGGCCGCCCAGGGCCCGCTCGGCACCTTGCACCCCTGGGCCGCCGTCGTCGCCGCCGACCTCGGCCGCCGCATCCGCTGGCGCCGCCTCGCCCCCACCCGCGGCGCCGGGCGCCTGCTCTGGATCTGCGAGCACATGGCCACCCCACAACAAGCCGATACCCTCGTCCCCCAACTGTTCACCGCCGCCCGCAGCCGCGACGTGACCAACCCCGACTGGCCCACCAGCCGGCCACCACGCCTGTGCCAACTCGACGACGACGCCTACCTCGGCCTCCTCCGCGACCGCGCCACCGACACCACCTTCGCCGACAACACCCACGCCATCACTGTCACCTGCCCCACCGCCGCCACCGTCGTCCCATGGACCGACCAGATCTACCAACCCATGCCCCTCGCCACCGCCGGCACCTACCCCTACCCGAACGGCACACCGACCAACCCGACCCACCGCGGCGCCACCATTTTCACCCGCCGCGGCGACCACTACTCCCACGGCTGGCTCTCCGCGTACAACACCATCAAGGCATAGCCATCACTCTGGACGGACAGACTCCTCGCAACTCGGCGAAACACCCACTTGACAACGGAAACGGGCTACCGCTCCACGCTCAGACAAGGCGTCGAACCAACCTCCTGCCTGACGAATCGACCGCAACCACCGGTCATCGGCAATTGCGGACGACCGGCCGACACCTGCGCCCAGCGGCTGTCAGGGTCGCTGTGAATGCCAACAGCGACTCCTACATGCGACAACGGGGCCAGTTCAAGCCGATGCGCTGGGTCACGCTATTAGAGAGGTGCCGATCTTGAAACAGTCCCCGTACAAGCAACCATGCGTCGCGTGATCAAGGCCGCGACCAAGCGTATACCGGGAATTCCTGGAGGAATCGTGTCTGAGGCCGGGTCTTGCGCATTATTCACCCGGCGCAACATGAACAGGTGAGAACTCGGCGCTGGCGTTGAACGTTATGATGATTGGCCGAGTCATCGCCGCCAGTCCAACATCAGCCAAGCAATCGTGTCTCCCTATACTGGTTGCGGTTCCCCGGGTTCACTCTGCTGGTCGGCTCGCGGCTTTTGCCGGTGTGACGCCACGAGCAGTCCGGCGCCGGCCAGCAGGGCGAGGCTGGAGATCAGGCCGGTCACCAGAAGTTGCGCCCCGCCGCCCGCATCGGCCAGTGCACCGTGGTTCACCAGCGTGTCGGCTTCGGTCAGCCCGAGGCCGATCGCGGGGACGATCAGTCCGAGCGCGACCGGCAGCATGGCGCCTGCCCCGATCGTGGCTGCCGCCGTGACCGCCCCGGCTGTCAGCGCGAAGCCCGAACCGGCGAGCAGCAGCCAGAGCAGCGCTCCCGGCAGGGACCCATCCGCGAAGACATCCTCGGGAGCCGGGTTCAGCGCCCAGGCCAGGACGCCGGCCGCGACCAGGACGCCGGCCGCGCCGGCGAACCGGTGTCGCCATCGGGTCGCCGCCGCGAGTCCGCCCAGCGCCGCGCCGGCCAGGGCGACGATCAGGTCCGCCTCAATGCGTCCGCTGAAGAAAGTGGCATAGCCGATCGGAAAGTTGAGGCCGTAGCCAAGCAGGCTCAAGGCCAGTACGGCGCCGAACGCGGGCCGGCCGAGCAGAGCCGCGAGCGCGATGGCGGCCGCGAGAACCGCGAGGCCGGTGATCGCGACCGGTTTGGGGTCGGGGACGATCCGATGGACCAGGTCCGGGCCGAGGATCAGGGCCGAGGCGACGCAGCCGACCACGACGATCCGTTGGCTCGGTGCCGCCGGCGCCGGGCCGCTGCGCAGCGCCGGCACCATGGTGAGGATGCCGATGGCCGCGGCCAAACCGGCCAACCCAAGTCCGACGACCCAGGCGGCGATGACCGAGAAGTCACGCCGGCTCAGCAGAATGGCCAGGAACCACGCCAGCAACGGGACGGCGAATGTCGCCGCGATCACCGGTGTGGCGGCCGCGACGCCCCGGGCGTGCAGCAGCCAGTTGCCGGCGCCGAGCAGACCGAGGCTGATGAGCATCAGGGCCGCCCCGGCGGCGCAGTACAACAACCACGAGTCCGGGACCTCGTCCGCGCCGATCAACGCAACCGCCATGACCGCGCACACCAGCGACCCGGCCAGCAACACCCACACCCATCCGGCGGCCCGGTCCCGCCGCATGACCAACAGGCCCAGCACGGTGGCCAGGATGGCTGAACCGGCCGTGAACGGGAGCATGAACGCTGGCCCGGACTCGGTCGTCCAGCCACTCACTCCCCGGCCCTCGGAAATCCCGAGCGCCGGACTCGCCAGCGACACGCTCGCGACCAGGCCCAACCAGGTCACCGCCCGCGACCGTCCATCCACTTCGGACATAGTGGCACCTTATGTCGCGGGCTCCTGCGAAAGACACCCCACCCACCGGCCCCGGTTCCCCGGCTCAGCCGCTTCGGCAGGCGGCGCCAATGCAGGACCGCGACCAGCCCGGCCCCCGGTCAGCAGCGTGAGCCTGGACGGCAGGCCGTTGTACTCACCGTCGGGTGGGGCCCGTCGACGTGGATCACCGAACCTGCGACACGCCGGCCGCGGTGAGTACCAAGCGCACTGGAACGTGGGCTGTCGCTGTTGCGAGGCCCTGAGCTTTCCTCCCGGATCGTGGAGGACTCCTCTATGCGGGCTCGGTCGGCCGCAGTGGTCTCGTAGTGGATCGGGGATTGCATGCGACAAGGCAGAACTCGAAGGGTGTAACGTGTGCGATTCCTGGCACTACTAGGTCGGGCGCGATCAACATTTGTCTGGCTCTTCGCTTGCATTGGCGTTGTCCTATTTGCCGGCTGGGTATACACGTCCGGAGTGGTGAAGTGGGATACGATTCGCCGATTTGTAGCCGAATCTGACACTGCTCGAATATTGGCTATTGACTGCGTGATCTTCTCGGCCTCGGCGATCGCGACGGCGCGTAGTCGCTCGCCCTGCAGCGCGGGCTCGGCGAGCATGGTGCGTACACCGCTCGCCCACTGGGCGTGGGCGGGGGAGGGCATCGCCTCGACCTCGGGGCCGCGGGTGAACTGCTCCAGCGCGGCCTCGGTGAGCGCCGCCCAGAGCGGCTCGTCGGCGGGGCGTTCGCGCAGTGCGGCGGCGGTACGCAGGCTGCGGTCGAGGCCGCAGGAGGCGATCGAGGCAAGGCCCTCGGTGCCGGCCGGTCCGCCGCCGCAGACCGCCGCGGTGTCACCGCACCTCGCGGCCTCGGCCAGGCGCACCGCCAGTCGAGGCGTCTCGGCCAGGTCAGACACACCGCGGCGTGCTCGGTCGCTCCGGACGCGCCCTCCAATTGGTCATGGTGCCAAGACCGTAGGCCAGCGTGTCGTAGCCGATCTCTTCATCCTCGAACCGCACGTACGCGCGGCCAGGTCGATACCGGAGACCCGGACGACCATTCAGAGTCCCGGCATCACCGATTCCGCCGGCCCGGGCAGACCAGCGGAATCTGGTGTGTTCGTCGTCCTGGTTGGTTACGGGAACCGGCAGGTATTCTGGGCGATCGCCACGCGGAGTATGTTTCCGTAGGGCTTGTTGTTGCCGTGGCCGGTGTAGGTGTTGCCGGCGTATCCGTTGATGTGGAAAGCCTGGGGGTAGTTCAGGTAGTAGGTTCCGTCGTTCGTGAACACGCTCCAGCCCGGGCCGGGCGCATTGGTGTTGACCTGGCAGATCTGGCCCGGTTCAGCCGCCGACGCGGTTCCTGGCAGCACGACGATGCCCGCTAGGGCCAAAACCATGACGGCCGACACAGTGAGCCTTTTTCATCCGACGGTGACTTCGTAGTTCTGTAGTACGTGGATGGCTTTGGCGAGGCGGCCGGCACGTCGGGGGCAGCAACGGAGTTTGCGCAGGACACGCCAGGACTTGAGCTGGGCGTGGGCACGCTCGCCGGGGCCGCGCAGCCGGGCGTGGGCGCGATTGGCGTCTTTCTGGGACTGCGGCTTGCCTCGGCCTTTGTACGGGGTGATCACGTGTTCGCCGGTGTGGTCGTAGCCGTGGTAGCCCTTGTCGCCCAAGGCGATCAGATTGGCCTCACGCAGCGCGGCGAGGATGTTCCAGATCCGGGCGGCCGCGGTCTCGTGGGTGCTGCCGGGCAACTGCCCGGACACCCACAGGATCGCGCCGTCCGGCGAGGCGATCACCTGCAGGTTCATCCCGTGCATCTTGTGCTTGCCCGAATAGAACGGCCGGTCGGCGGCGATGCGGTCGATCGGGATCAACGTGCCGTCGATGATCACGTAGGCCATTCCCGTGTGTTTGGCCTCCCGCAGCGCCTGCCGGAGCTTGGGCGCCCGCACCGCCAACAACTCGACGGTTTCGTTCACATACCGCCAACAGGTCGTGGTGGACACGGCGAACCCGGCGCCGACCTCGGCGAACGGCTCGCCCTTACGCAGGTACACCAGCACCAGCAGGGCTTGCTGCCCGGCGTTGAGCTTGCGCCACGATGATCCCAGCTGCCTGCGGTGGGCGCGGATCAGATCCGACACCAAGGTCAGGGTCTGGTGTGACAACGGCAGCGCGGCACGGTAGAACAACATGTGAAGCCCCTGACGTGCAGAACGATCTTGGTCGATAGCTCTGCTACCAGGGGCTTCACCATACCTGGGCGCCGACACGCCGATGATCATCAACCTGTGACCAGCAAGAAGCCTTACCTACCAACGCATCCGGCCAGGATGAAAACGGCTCAGTGATTTTTCGCACGTCTGTATCCATTCTGCCAACGAAATTGCGGATGAGATGCGCTCAATAGAGGCCGTTCACTACCATTTCAAGCCGTCGGCGACCGCCGGTCCGGCGACGATCTCCACGCCGTGGTTCGAACCGACGCTGACGCCGGCTGGCCGTAGGTGCCTGGATGGTGACGACCGCGGCGGTGGCCCCGAGAGCCAAATCCAGCCAGGCTGGCCGCGATTGTCCGGCGCCATGACCTCGTAGAACGCATATGTCTTCCTCGGTCGGTTGCGATGGGTTGCCGCTTCGCGGATCCCAGGTTTCACGATCGCAACCGGGCGGGAAAGCATCCTGGACAAGGTCGGACGAACTCGGACAATGGAGCCCGCTGATGCCCAGGTTAGTGTCCTGCGGCGAGTGGTAGGTCGGGCACCGTCCGTGCGACAGAGTCAGGGGGGCCTGGACGTCGCGAGATCATCCTCCGGGTTGCGAGGTGTCTCGTGAGGCGGTTCACCGGTTCGCCGCCGAGTTACGCGGAGTCTGGATCGCGGCTAGCCGGTGGCGTCGCTGTGGTTGGTCAGTGGAGGCCCGAACGTCTCATTCTGAGTGAGCCTCGCGGTGGCCCGGACACTTGGCGAGGTGGACGATGGCATCGTGGTCGGGTGTGCCCAGTTCGGGGTGGAGAGGCCCAAACGTGCGCGACCTCGTGACCGGCGCCGATACGGGTCGCGCTACCGCTTGGTGTCGTTCGGTCTGAGTACGCCATCCCACGTCGGCGCACCCTGCACCGCCTCGACACCGGCCTCACGGCGCTACGCAACACAACCGCCGAATGAACCCAAATCACGGGTTGACCGGCAAGTAGACGAGAAGTCGCGCGTCGGAATGCCGGATCGAGCACGCGACCCCACCGATGACTGAGGAACGCAGCCGGCCCGCCGACCGCCAGCCATGGTGAGATTCGCGTGATTCGCGGGACTACACACCGAGACTGGTGTCCGAGGACGATTGCGCATTGTTCAGCCGCCGAAACCCGAAACCTGTGGAGATCTCGGTGTCGTCGAACTAATGAGTAACTTGTCCGGGCGGGGGACGCCGACAATTCACGCGCGTTGTGCTCAAGGGACAGCGACACGGACGCTCTACCTGGGTCTTCAAAGACCTACGGCGGTACATGCACGGCGCCCGTAGTCGATCGTCTATTTGTGGATGATCCAGGTGATGTTCAAGGCGGTCGCAGGTTCAACCCATCCCATCGCTTCGGAACAGCATCCATATCGGACAGATGTTCTCGTTTCGGTGGCTCGGTGCAACGCCATGGCGTGGTCGGATACTCGGACGGGTCGTCCACATCCCTCCGATGGAGTGGCACGTGACGACAATCCCGGGCGGGATGCTGAAAGCTCGGTGGTTGGCAAGCGAACCGTTGAAAGGAGTACTCATGGAACTGAGACGAAGAGGCCTTGCCATCGCGCTCGCTCTTGTCTCGGTCGTGGTATTCGGCCAGGTGCCGGCGTCCGCAGATCCGCCACCACCTCCGCCACCGCCGCCTCCGCCGACCGCGAACCAGCCCAGCGGCACCGGATCGGTTGGCTCCGCGGCCGCCGTCATCGACGGCTCACCGATCTCCATTGCGGATCTCGCGGTCTGCGAAACCGACGGGGTGGAAACAGGCTTCACTCCCGGCGTGCAGGCCGACCTGGTCAGGATCGGCTGGGGATTCAGCCATTGCAGCACGGACGGCCGCGGCGACGTCACGGTCCGGGTGGTCGGCTCCTTGTACGAGATCGATGCGGCTATCCCGCAGGGCGGCCCGCAGATCACCGCCGCCTACGAAGTGACTTGTCAAGCCACCCCGTCGAATACCTGGTCGACCCTCCGGGTGAGCCCCATTCCCGGGATCTGGCTACCCGCCCGAATCCCGCCCAACTACACCGTGGTCATTCCGGGCCGGCTCACGACCGACTCTCCGCTCGCCCGGATCGTGTTCAACGAACAGATTCGAGAGGAGCCGCCGGACCGCACGTTGACGATGAACGCCGTGCACGTTCACCTGTTCCCGGACGGCCCCGCGGCCAACCGGGGCGAGTTCATCGCCGGTACAGTCCGCTGCTCGTCCCACACAGCCCCAGCCTGACCCACACTCGAGAGTGGCCTGACGAACAACTGCTCGACGGGCCGTTCCGCATACCGATCCCGGTCGCACGCCGCGCCGTGGCGGCGACCGGGATCGCGGAATCCAATGCCTCGTTATGCATGGAATAAGTCATCGCCGAGCGTGAAGCGCCGGTATTTTGAGTTGATTAGGTCGGGATGGTCCGGGGCGGCGGCGGCTGCGGCGCGGGCGGGCGTGTCGCTGAGTTGCGGATCGGTGTGGTTCGTAGACGCTGGCCGGGTGAATTTCGTCGAGACGCCGATGAGTCCGCGGTATCTGAGCCAGGATGACCGGATCGAGATCGCTGACGGTCTGGCTTGGGGTGAACGGGTGAAGGCGATCGGGCTCGGATCGGGAAGAGTTATCAGACGGTGTATCGAGAGATAGCCCGTAACCGCAAGCCCGATGGGCATTACCAGCCGTGGTTTGCTCATAGCCAGGCGTATCTGCGTCGGCGCCGACCGAAGCCTCGGCGATGGGAGCAGGACCAGGCGCTGCGGGAGGCGGTGGCCGGCAGGCTGGCCCAGCGGTGGTCTGCCAGTCAGATCAGCAGGTGGTCGCGGCGACGCTACCCGCGGCGCAGCACGTGGCATGTGTGCGCGGAGAGGATCTACGACGGCGTGTATCGGGGTCTGATCGGACCGCCAGAGCCGGCTGGGCTGCGTACCGGACGGAAGTACCGACACCGACGCGGCCGCGGTCGGTCAGAGGGTGTCAGATGGTCTGTGTACAAGATCAACGATGAGTTGGATGGAGTACACAGGTGACTGTGACGGATGATCGACAGGATGTTGCGCCTGCGCGGCGGGCGATCAACGAGATGGTGGATGCTGGCTTGCTGGACCACTTGATGTCCAAGGTAGGCGTTGATGGGGTGGCGTTGACCGGTGCGGGTGGGTTGCTGCCGGAGCTGGTTAAGGCGGTGCTGGAGCGGGGGTTGCAGGCCGAGCTGACCGGGCACCTGGGCTATGAGAAGGGCGATCCGGCTGGGCGGGGCTCACCCAACTCGCGTAACGGCACTACCCCGAAGACGTTGGCCAGTGAGGTCGGTGACGTCGCGCTGGCGGTGCCGCGCGACCGCAGCGGATCGTTCGAGCCGCGGCTGGTGCCGAAGGGTTCGCGGCGCGCCGGCGGCCTGGACGACATGATCATCTCGCTGTATGCGGGTGGGATGACCGTGCGCGACATCCAGCACCACCTGGCCCGAACCCTGGGCACCGAGTTGTCCCACGACACCATCTCCACGATCACCGACGCGGTGCTGGAGGAGGTCAAGGCCTGGCAATCGCGGCCGTTGGAGGAGATCTACCCGATCATCTATCTCGACGCGCTGGTGGTGAAGGTCCGCGACGGCCACCAGGTGCGCAACAAGGCCGCCCATATCGCCGTCGGTGTTGACCTCGACGGCGTGAAGCACGTGCTGGGGATCTGGGTGCAGGCCAGCGAGGGGGCGAAGTTCTGGGCCGGGGTGTGCGCCGAGCTGCGTAACCGCGGCGTGCGCGACGTGCTCATCGTCTGCTGCGACGGGCTGTCCGGGTTTCCCGAGGCCGTCGAGGCCACCTGGCCACAATCGACAGTACAGACCTGCACGGTGCACCTGATCCGGGCGGCGATGCGGTTCGTCTCCTACGCCGATCGCAAGAAGGTCGCCGCCGCCCTGCGACCGATCTACACCGCCCCCACCGTCGACGCCGCGCAAGTCGAGCTCGCCGACTTCGCCGCCTCCGAGCTCGGCCGCCGCTACCCGGCCGCGGTACAGACCTGGGAACACGCCTGGGAGCGGTTCATTCCGTTCCTCGCCTTCCCACCCGAACTCCGCAAGATCATCTACACCACCAACGCGATCGAGTCGCTCAACTACCAACTCCGCAAGATCATCAAGAACCGTGGACACTTCCCCACCGACGACGCCGTCATCAAACTGCTCTGGCTAGCCATCCGCGACATCGAAGACAAACGCGCCCGACAACGAGCCAAAGAGAAAGGCCTCCCACCCGGCCAACGCAGAGCACCCGCCCGACTCGTCGAAAGCGCCATCGTCCAAGGCTGGAAACAAGCCCTCGGCGCCCTCGCACTGCACTACCCCGAACGCCTCAACCCCTACCTCGGCTAACACACTTCTA
>JBJMIG010000038.1:0-147442 GCA_045806965.1 Labedaea sp.
ACCTCGTGCAGCAGCGCCGCGTCGAGCACCGTCCGCGCGCACGGCCCGGCCTGGTCGAGGGAGGAGGAGAAGGCGACCAGGCCGTAGCGCGACACACCGCCGTAAGTTGGCTTGACCCCAACCGTCGCGGTGACGGCGGCGGGCTGGCGGATCGACCCGCCGGTGTCCGTGCCGATGGCCAGCGGCGCCTCGAAGGCGGCCAGGGAGGCGGAGGAACCGCCGCCGGAGCCGCCCGGCACCCGGTCCAGGTCCCATGGGTTGCGGGTCGGGCCGTACGCCGAGTTCTCGGTGGACGAGCCCATGGCGAACTCGTCCATGTTGGTCTTGCCGAGGATCACGATGCCGGCGGCGAGCAGCCGCTGGGTCACCGTGGCGTCGTACGGCGGAACCCACCCCTCGAGGATCTTGGAGCCGCAGGTGGTCGGCACGCCCTGCATGGTGAGCACGTCCTTGAGCGCCAGCGGCACCCCGGCCAGGGGGGACGCCGGCGGCCGGCCGGCCGCCACCTCCTCGTCCACCACCCGGGCCGCGGTCAGCGCGCCCTCGGTGTCGACGTGCAGGAACGCGTGTACCGCGTGGTCGACGGCGGCGATCCGGTCCAGGTGCGCCCTGGCCACCTCGACCGCGGACACCTCCCGCGCCTGGATCATCGCCGCCAGCTCGGCTGCGGTACGGCGGGTGAGGTCCGTCATGCCTCCTCCCCCAGAATCCGCGGCACCCGGAACCGGTCGTCCGCCGTGGCCGGCGCACCGGCCAGCGCCTGCGCCCTGGTCAGCCCGGGGGTCGCCAGGTCCTCGCGGAACACGTTCCGCAGCGGCACGGAGTGCGAGGTCGGCGGGATGTCGTCCGCTGCGACTTCGCTCACACTCGCCACCGAGGCGAGGATTACGTCAAGCTGACCGGCGAACATGTCCAGCTCGTCGTCGGTGACGGCCAACCTGGCCAGCCGGGCGAGGTGTGCGACCTCGTCGCGCGAGATGGTGGGCACTATTCACGACCCCTTGCCTGACGTCAGATGGGACATCACGAGTCTATTTCGCCCGCCTCGGGCTACCCGAACGGGTTGTTTCGGCCAGACTGGCAGGTGTAGACCGGAGCCGATCCCGCGAGCCGGACACCCCGGCGCGGGCAACGTCTGGTCTGCGACAATCGTCGGCCGGCCCAGGCGCGGACGGCGAGGTGCCGCGCACCGACAACGCACCTGTAGGAGGCGTTCGCCTTGTCCTTCCTGATCCGGGTCCAGCTCCCGGACATTCCGGGAACCCTGGGGGCGGTCGCGTCCGCCCTGGGCGACATCGGCGCCGACATCCTCAGTGTTGACGTGGTCGAGCGTGGCTCCGGCGTGGCCATCGACGACCTGGTGGTCGAACTGCCCAAGGGCCGGCTCCCGGACGTGCTCATCACCGCCGCGGAGTCGATCAGCGGGGTCGAGGTGGACGCGGTCCGGCCCTACGCCGGGGTCCTGGACACGCACCGTGAGCTTGAGCTGGTCGAAGACGTCGCCGCCCAGCCGGACGACGGCATGGCGATCTTCACCGAGGGCGTGCCGAGGATCGTCCGAGCGGGTTGGGCGCTGGTCGTCGGCTCGGACGCGGGCGGGGCGCACCGGCTGGCGGCCAGCACCGCCGCGCCGGAGATCCAGACCCTCGACCTGCCCTGGATGCCGCTGGCCAGGGCCACCATCCTGGACGGTGAGGAATCCTGGGTGCCGGAGACGTGGCGGGAGTTGGGCACCGAACTCGCCGCGACGCCGCTTGGCAAGCCGGACCGGGTGTTACTGGTGGGGCGGCCGGGCGGCCCGATGTTCCGGGCGGCCGAGGTGGCCCGGCTCGCTCATCTGGCCGGCATCGTGGCGGTCGTACTCGCCGACTAGCACCCCCGCCCCCGCGAGTCGCGCGCTCAGGCAAGCGAGTCGCGCGCTCAGGCAACTGAGTTCTGCGCTCAGGCAAACCTGGTCCCCGTCCCACGACGCGGCTCAGCGGACTTCGACGCCGTAGGCGATGAGCGACAGGCCCGGCTGGACCACCCAGTCGCGGTCCGGCGCACGGCGAAACCCCAGCCGCTCGTACACCCGGTGGGCCACCAGCATGGTCCGCTGGCTCGACAACATCACCCGGGCCGCGCCCACTTCCTTGGCCCGCTCGAGCACCGCCCGAACGAGCGCCTCGCCGATGCCGCGGCGGCGGGCCGCCGGGTCGACCGCGAGCATGCGGAACTCAAGTTCACCCGGCTGTGCGATGTCGGCCCATTGTTGGCCACCCCGGGCGATGGTCACGGTGCCGAGAATGCGGTCCGAACCGTCGACGGCGACGAGCACCTCCGCGTCGCGGTGGCGGCCGGCGGCGTCGGCGAGCATCCGTTCGTAGCCGCCCTTGATAGCGCCGTCGGCCTGGTAGGCGCGCACCGTGAGGTCCCCGATGGCGGCGAGCTCCTCGGCGCGGGCATGGCGGATGGTCAGATCACTCACCGGCGTCCTCCCCCAGCACGGCGCGCTCCCGGGCGGCGTCGGGCCCGGCGTCGAGCAGTACCCGAAAGCCGTCCTCGTCCAGAATCGGCACCTTCAACGACACCGCCTTCTCGTACTTGCCGCCCGGCGAGTCGCCGGCCACCACGAACGCGGTGTTCTTGGAAACCGAGCCGGAGGCCTTGCCGCCCCGGGCCATGATCTCCTCCTTGGCCTCGTCGCGGGAGAAGCCGTCCAGGCTGCCGGTGACCACGATGGACATCCCCGCCAGATGGCGCGGCACGGAATCGTCCCGCTCCTCGGTCATGCGGACTCCGGCGGCCCGCCACTTGTCCACGACCTCGCGGTGCCAGTCGACCTCGAACCACTCCCGGATCGAGGTGGCGATGCGCGGGCCGACGCCGTCGGTGTCCGCCAGCTCCTGCTCGCTCGCCGAGGCGATCGCGTCCAGCGAGCCCAACTCGCGGGCCAGCGCCTGCGCGGCGGTCGGACCGACGTGCCGGATGGACAACGCGACCAGGATCTTCCACAGTGGACGGTCCTTGGCCGCGTCGAGGTTGACCAGCAGCTTGCGGCCGTTCGCCGACAGCTCACCCGCCTTGGTACGAAACAGCTCCACCCGCAGCAGCCGGTCCTCGTCCAGGCCGAACAGGTCCGCCTCGTTGTGGATCACGCCGGAGCTGAGCAGCGCGTCGGCCCCCTCATAGCCGAGCACCTCGATGTCGAACGCCCCGCGCCCGGCCACATGGAACAGCCGCTCGCGCAGCTGCGCGGGGCAGGACCGGCCGTTCGGACAACGCAGATCGGCGTCGCCCTCCTTCTCATAGCCAAGCTCGGTCCCACAGGAGGGGCACCGGGTCGGCATGACGAACTCGCGCTCATCGCCGGTGCGCGCGTCCACCACCGGACCGAGCACCTCGGGGATCACGTCACCGGCCTTGCGGATCACCACCCGGTCGCCGATCAGCACGCCCTTGCGCCGCACCTCGCTGGCGTTGTGCAGGGTCGCCCTCGTCACCGTGGAACCGGCCACCTTCACCGCGTCCATCATCGCGAACGGGGTGATCCGGCCGGTGCGCCCGACATTGACCTCGATGTTGCGCAGCACGGTGGTCACCTCCTCCGGCGGGTACTTGTACGCGATCGCCCAGCGCGGCGCCCGGGACGTGGTGCCGAGCCTGCGTTGCAGCGCCACCTCGTCCACCTTGATCACGATGCCGTCGATCTCGTGCTCGACATCGTGCCGGTGCTCACCCCAGTATCGGACGTGCGCGAACACCTTGTCCCGTGCGGTGAACACGTTGGTGTGCGGGGAAACCGGCAGCCCCCAGGCGGCAAGCGCGCGGTAGGCGTCGGACTGTGTGGCGGGTTCGAAACCCTGCCGCTTGCCCAGACCGTGGCAGATCAGCCGCAGCCGGCGGCTGGCGGTCACCTTCGGGTCCTTCTGCCGCAGCGAGCCGGCCGCGGTGTTGCGCGGGTTGGCGAACGGCACCTTGCCGGCTTCCACCAGCTTGGCGTTGAGCTCAAGGAAGTCCTCGACCCGGAAGAACACCTCGCCGCGTACCTCGACCACCTTCGGCACCGGGAACTCCCCGGTGCCGGTCAACTGCTCCGGAACGCCGTCAAGGGTGCGCACATTCAACGTGACGTCCTCGCCGGTGCGCCCGTCGCCCCTGGTCAGCGCCCTGGTGAGCCGGCCGTTCTGGTACAGCAGGTTGATCGCCAGCCCGTCGATCTTGAGCTCGCATAGGTAGTGCACGTTCTCGCTGACCTTGGCCACCCGGTCGAACCAGGCGCCCAACTCCTCCTCGTCGAACGTGTTGTCCAGGCTGAGCATCCGCTCCAGGTGGTCGAACGTGGCGAAGTCGGTGGAGAACGTGCCGCCCACCTGTTGGCTCGGCGACTCCGGCGTGACCAGCGCCGGATGGTTCCGCTCCAGGTTCAGCAGCTCGTGCCAGAGCGCGTCGAACTCGCCGTCCGAGATCGTCGGCGCAGCCAACACGTAGTAGCGAAAACGGTGTGCGTTGATCTCCTCGGCCAGCGCGCCGTGCCGTTCGCGTACCTCGGTGGGCACGTCCTCGACTCCCTCGGCGTCCGGTGGCGGCTCCTCGTCAACACTGGTCACAGATGCAGACTAGCCAGTTTGCGGACGATCTCCCGCAGCTCGAGCAGCCCGATCGCGCCGGAAGGCTCGGCCACCGCGGTCTCCACCCGGCGCAGGCGCTCGCCGGCCAACCGCTCACCCAGGGTGGCGTCCAGCGGCAGGAAAGTCATCGCCGAGCGCGCCTGCGGCGCCAGCTGGGTCATGACCGGGTGGTGCACCGCGACGTCCACGACGCCGGCCGCCTCGTCCACCAAGGCCGCCACCCGCACGTCGGCGAGCGCGATCCGGTGCGGGCCGAGGTTCACCGTCACCAGGGTCGGGTCCGGCACCGGCGGCACCGAGTCGTGGTATTCCCAGATGGCGTCCTCCGGCGGCGCGGCCCGGCGCCAGGCATCGGTGTACGGACGCAGCTCCGGATCCTCCTGCCCGCTCAGCACCAGCGCGTAGATCGCCCGCTGGCCGCGCTCGACGGTGAAGTGCAGCCTCGGGTGCAGCGCGGCCACGAGCCGGCAGAGCCGGTCCTCGACCCGGTTCAGCTCGCGGTCGCCCAGCGCCGAGGCCACCTCGGGCAACAGCTCCTGCCAGCCGCACCAGAACCGCTCGGCCAGCGTCCGCGGGTCCGGCGGCTCGTCCGCGCGAGCGGTGCGGCTCCTCTTCCCATGCCGGCGCGGCAGCCATCTCATGGCCCCATCGTGCCCGCATAGGATGACCAGCCGTACCGAAAGGGCCCATCGCATGCCGACCGCGCCAGCCAGCCAGCTCATCGAGATCGCCTGCGACGAGTCCGGCGCGGAGGGCGAGAACCTCATCGGCGGCGAGACCGACGTGTTCGCGCACGCCAGCGTTTCGCTCAGCGACGTGACGGCGACCAACTGCGTGCAGGAGATTCGGGAGCTGATCGGCTCCCCGGCGCAGGAGTACAAGTCGAACCATCTGCTGCGCACCAAGCACCGGCCGGTCCTGGAGTGGCTGCTCGGCCCGAACGGCCCGATCTCCGGCAACGCCCACGTGTACCTGATCGACAAGACGTTCTTCGCCGTCGGCAAGCTCACCGACCTGCTCGTCGCGCAGCCGCCGGAGCCCAACCTGCGGCCGAACCCGCAGGCCGCCGCGCTGGCGCGGACCCTCTACCGGGACGGCCCCGGCGCGTTCGGCCGGGGCCGCTGGGCAGAGTTCCTCGAGTCGTTCACCGGGCTGATGCGAGTGCGCAACCGGCGCGGCGTGCCAACCTCGGTCGACGGGTTCTTCCGCATGGTCGACACACTGCGTGCGGCCGACGCCGGCACCAGCACCACCGCCCTGCAGATCATGGACCGGCTCTGGCAGGCCCGGCCGCGGCTCGAGGCGTTCCGGGCGCAGCTGCTGGACAACCCGAACATGATCCCCGCGCTCGACCCGTTGATCCCGGCGTTGGCCGGGACCGTCGCGCACTGGAGCGCAGGCGAGCGGGCGGTGGCCATCGTGCACGACCAGCAGACCGCGCTGACCGACGAGCGGGTGGCCGAGCTCAAGGAGATGTTCGGTCGGTCGGTCCCGCAACTGCGCGGCCGGCTGCGCAGCCTGCGGCTGGTCGACTCGCGCACCGACGCCAGGGTCCAGGTGGCCGACTTCCTCGCCGGCGTGGCCCGCAAGATCGCCTCGGAGGAGCTCAACGACCGGGGCGATGTGGTGCTCACCGGGCTGCTGCGGCCCTACGTGGACGCGCTGTCCATCTGGGGCGACGATCGCAGCTGGCTGCGGCTGGCCGACACCGGGCGCGGCGGCTGACGAGGCGGCCGCGCCGCAGCTACCGCGGCGGTGTCGGGCCGGTCGGCGAGAATGCACGCATGACCACGCAGCGAACCGACCCGCCGAGGCACGCCGACGAGCGCACGATGCTGGCGTCGTTTCTCGACTATCACCGCCAAACCATGGAGTGGAAGTGCTCGGAGCTCAGTCCCGCGCAGCTGCGCGAGCGGGCGCTGCCGCCGTCGAACATGTCACTGCTTGGCCTGGTGCGGCACCTGGCCGACGTGGAACGCGGCTGGTTCCGCCGCACCCTGGGCGGTGAGGACGCGCCGCGCATCTACTACTCCGAGGAGGACCCGGACGGCGAGTTCGACAACGTGGCCGATGCCGACGTGGACGAGGCGTTCGGCACCTGGCGGGCGGAGTGCGCCAGGTCCCGCGAGCTGCTCGCCGCCGCGCCCGACCTGGAGGTGGACGGCACCCAGCGGGACGGGTCCAAGATGTCGCTGCGTTGGATCATGCTGCACATGATCGAGGAGTACGCCCGGCACAACGGCCACGCCGACCTACTCCGGGAGCGCATCGACGGTGCGACCGGGGAGTGACTACCAGCTCTCCGGCGGCTCGACGAAGGCCCGGCCCACGTCCCTGAGCAGGGCAAGGGCCCGTTTCGCCCAGGTGGCCGACGCGCCGGTCAACCCGCAGGCCGGGGTCGGCACGGCGCGCTGCCCGAGCAGCGTGCGCGGGAAGCCGAGCCGGTCCACCAGCCGCAGCGCCGGCCCGGCCACCTCGGCCAGAGTGGGCGGCTGCGCGGGGTCGGTCGCGGGCAGCAGGCCGAGCAGGAACACCGTTCCGGCGTCCCAGGCCTCGCCGATCTCGTCGGCCAGCACGGCCGGCGCACCGTCGAGCAGCGTCGCGTCCAGCGAAATCGCCGCCGCGCCGGCCGCGTGGAACAACGCGACCGGCGGCCGGGTTGCGCAGCAGTGCACGATCACCGGCACCTCGCCGGCAGCCGCGATCACCCTGGCCAGCACCTCGCGCGCATTCGGCTCGGCGACGGCCGAGACCGCTTCGAGGCCGGACGGGCTGCGCAGCGCCCCGGCCAGGATGGTCGGCAGCGACGGCTCGTCAAGCTGCACCACGACCGGGCAGCCGGTGCGCCGGCGCACCTCGTCCGCGTGCAGCGCGAGCCCCTCGGCCAGCGACTCGGTGAACTCGCGCAGCGCGCCTCGGTCGGTGAGGACCCGGTGCCCACGCGGCAGCTCGATGCCGGCGGTGAGCGTCCACGGCCCGGCCAGTTGCACCTTGACCGCGGCCGGCTTGGTGCCGGCCCGGTCCAGCGCGTCCTGGAACGCGTCGAGGTCGCGCCGCATCAGGTCGACCGCGCGCCGGTGATCCGCGCCGGGATGCGCGGTTACCCGGTATCCGGACGGCACCTCCTCGACCGCGAGGTCCACCAGGAGGCCGGCGGTCCGGCCGATCAGGTCGGCGCCGAGCCCGCGCGCGGGTAGCTCGGGCAGGTGCGGCAGGTCGGGCAGTTCGCCGACAACCACCGCCGCGGCCTCGACCGGATCGGTGCCGGGCATCGAGCCGACACCGGTGGCCGTGCCGGGTGGCCAGGGAGTGGTTGGCATGGGTTTAGTGTGGCCCATGACCATCTCCACGATCCTGCTCACCCCGACCGACGTGGCCGGTGCGGCGCTGCGCGTGGCCCCCTACGTCCGCCGGACGCCGGTGCTGCGGACGGAGGTGGACGGCCGGCCGGTGGTGCTCAAACTGGAGCACCTGCAACGCACCGGTTCGTTCAAGCTGCGCGGCGCGGTCAACGCGGTGGTCGGTGGCAGCGGGCCGGAGCACGTGGTCACCGCGTCCGGCGGCAACCACGGCCTGGCGGTGGCCACCGCGGCCGGACTGCTTTCCTTGCCCGCCACGGTGTTCGTGCCGGTTACCGCGCCAGAGGGCAAGGCGCGGCGGATCGCGGCCACCGGCGCGCGGCTGGTCCGGCACGGGACGATCTACGCCGAGGCGGTGGCCGGTGCGCTGGACGAGGCGGCGGCCGTCGGCGGGCGCTGCGTTCCGGCCTACGATGACCCGCTTGTCGTTGCCGGACAAGGCACCTGCGCGCTCGAGGTGACCGAGCAGGTGCCCGAGGTGGACACCGTGGTGGTCGGGGTTGGCGGTGGCGGGCTGATCGCCGGCACGGTGCTCGCCGCCGGCGGGCGCACCGTGGTCGCGGTCGAGCCGGAACACTGTTGCTGCCTGCACAACGCGCTGGCAGCCGGCACTCCGGTGGACTCGGCGGTGGACTCGGTGGCCGCATCGGCGCTTGGCGCGACCCGGGTCGGCGACGTCCCGTTCGGCGTGCTGCGGGACTCCGGGGTGCGCTCGGTGGTCGTCGGCGACCAGGAGATCCTGGCCGCGCGGGACCGGCTCTGGGAGGAGTTCCGGCTGGCGGTGGAACCGGCCGCCGCCGCGTCGTTCGCCGCGTTCCTGGCCGGCCTGGTGCCCGGCGAACTGCCTTGCCTGGTGCTCAGCGGTTCCAACACCGACTGGAGCCCGGCCTGAGCACGTCAGTCCGTCGGCGGCAGGGCGGCGGCCAATCCGCGCAGCATGACCAGCAGGCCACGGCGGAACTCCTCGTCCGGATGGACCCGGGGGGTCTGCCGGGCGGTCTCGGCGAGCAGCGGGTAGTGCTCGCGCGGCAGCGCGGCCGTCCGGCCCGCGCCGGGCAGGGAGCCGCGGTGCTCGAGCTGGATGGAGCCGATCAGGTAGGCGACCAGCCCACGCAGCGCCACAACCCGTGTCGGGCCAACGAATCCGGCCGTGGCGAGGATGCCGAGCACGGCCTCGGACCAACGCAGCATGCTCGGCGCGGTGTGCCGGTGGGTGAGCGTGAGCGGCACCACCTCGGGATGCGCGCCGACCGCCGCGCGGGCCCGTTCGACCAGTGCGGTCACCTGCCGGGGCCAGGACTCCTCGGGCGGGATGAGGTCGACGTCGGCCAGCACCAGGTCGACCACGAGCCCCTCGAGGTGCTCGCGCCCGTCCACATACCGGTACAGCGACATCGTGGCCAGGCCGAGTTCGGCCGCGACCGCACGCATGGACAGGGCGGCGAACCCTATGCGGTCTATGACGGCAAGTGCGGCTGCGGCGAGCCGGTCCGCAGTCAGCGAGCGCGGACGAGGCATTTCCTTTCCAGCGTAAGGCATCCGCGCACCGCTTGACGGCCGTGCGCTCAGCGGTCATTCGCCGCGCGCGCGGGCCCGGCGCTTCCCCTCGTGCATGGCCTGCACCCGGGCGATCGGAATGGCCCGGCCCTCCTCGATCAGGTCCGCACCGAGCCGTTGCGGCTCGGGCATCGCCTCGGCCCAGGGATCGCGTCCGTCGAGCAGCGCCACGGCGGTGCGCACGGTGAACTGGGCCGGGGAGACGTCCGTGAGCTCGTCCCAGGAGACCGGGAACGAGACCGGCAGCCCCGGCCGGACCCGGGGGCTGTACGCGGCCACCACGGTCGCGCCGCCGGAGCGGGTCGAGTCGAGGAACACCTTGCCCTCGCGGTCGTCCTTGATGAACGCCGTGGTGGCCAGCGCCGGGTCGAGTCGCTCGGCGCGGGCCGCGATTGCCCTGGTCGCCGCCGCCACCTCCTCGCTGGTGCCGCCGGCCAGCGGCACGAACACGTGTACCCCCTTGGCACCACTGGTTTTCACCGCGCCGGTCAGGCCGGCGTCGGCAAGCGTCTGCCGCACCAGCAGCGCACCCCGCACCGCGAGGCCGAATGCCTCGGGTAGCGGCGGATCCAGGTCGAGCACCAGGTGGGTCGGCCGGTCCCAGGCGTCCACCCGGACCAGCGTCGGGTGGTACTCGATGGCCCGCTGGTTGGCGAACCACAGCAACGTGCGCCGGTCGTCGCACAGGGCGTAGGAGACCTCGCGCTTGGACGTCTCGGCCCACAGCGGCACCGTGCGCACCCAGGGCGGGGTGTACTTCGGCACGTTCTTCTGCATGAACGGGCCCTGTCCGCGGAGCAGCCGGATCACCGAGAGCGGCCGCTGCGCCAGCTCCGGGATGATCCGGTCGCGAACCGCGTCGAGGTAGTCGACCAGGTCCCGCTTGGTCGCCTCCGCCCCGTCGAACAGCGGCTGGTCCAGGTTGGTCAGCGACACACCGTCGCGCTCCTCGTCGGCGCTCACGCGCTCCACCCTTCCACTTCACCCGTGGAGGTCAACGTGCGCAGCGCCGACGAGGAGCGGACCCCCGGTCAGCCGATCAGCTGTTGAGCGTCTGAAGTACCGAGGTGTACGCCGGCTTCTTGGCGAAGTTGCCGTCGAACAGCAGCGGGGTGCCGCTGGCCCGCCAGGAGTACTTGTCGGTCACTCCCCAGGTGGTGATGCTGTTGCACCGGGAGACGTTCAGACAGGCGCGGACCACCGTCTGGTAGTTGTTGGCCTGCGCGTTGCGGTCCGCGCCCTGGATGTCCAGCTCGGTGATCTGCACGTCGACGCCGAGGTTGGCGAAGCGCTGGAGGTTGGCCTGGTAGTCGCCGGGGATCTGGTTGACGCTCAGATGGCTCTGGAAGCCGACGCAGTCGATCGGCACGCCGCGGTTCTTGAAGTCCCGCACCATGTTGAACACCGCGTTGCTCTTCGCGTTCATCCCGTCGGTGTTGTAGTCGTTGTAGCAGAGCTTGGCGCCCGGGTCGGCGGCGCGCGCGGTCCGGAACGCCTCCTCGATGAAGCCGTTGCCGATGCGCTGCTGGAAGATCGAGCTGCGCCGGGCGCCGGTCCCGCCGTCGGCGAACGCCTCGTTCACCACGTCCCAATAGGCGATCTTGCCGCGGAAGTGGCCCGCGACGCCGTTGATGTGCGCGCGCATGGCGGCCAGCAGGTCGGAGCCGTTGGTCACGTTGTTGACCCAGGGCGCCAACTGGCTGTGCCAGACCAGGGTGTGGCCCCGGACCCGCATGCCGTGGCTCTGCGCGTGGGACACGATCGCGTCGGCCGCACCGAAGTTGAACTGGTTGCGGTTCGGCTCGGTGGTGTCCCATTTCATCTCGTTCTCGGGCGTGAGCCCGTTGAACTCGGTGTCCAGGGTGCGCGCGTAGGCGGCCTCGCCGAGGTGGTTGTTGGCCACCGCCGCGGCGAAGGTGCGGCCCCTGGCCGCGGCCGACGCGCCCAGTGTGGTGGCGGCGCCGGCCGGCGGCGCGGCCAGCATGCCGGCGACAGCGAGCACCGCGCAGCTCGTCGCGAGCACGGCCAGTCGTGGGTTGGTCATCTCTCCTCCTGTGTGCACTACGACGTTGTAGTCACCTCACCACTGTCTGTGATAGTCCAGTTTCTCAGAGAAGTCAACCGGTACTTCCGGAATTCTTCCGGAAGCTTTTCGGTCCGTTCATGCTTACGACCTGCTGGCGGCGCAGATGGCTACCGGAGCTAACACTCACTACCGGCTGCCAGCGCTGAAATTTTCGGAACGCTCTCGACACGTGTTTGGGGTTCCGAGAATTTAACTCGGCGCCCGCGTGCCAATCCCGGAACGGCGCCGGTGCGGCTGATAAAACCGAGGCGCCACCCTCAGGCAATCCTCGGCGAAGGAGGCACCAGACATGCTTCGGATGGACCGGGACCGGACCGGCAACGTGCGGCTGACGTTCGTGCTGCCGTCCGACGAGCCCCCCGGCCGGGTCAGCGTGGTCGGCGACTTCAACGGCTGGCGGCCCGGCGAGCACGAGTTGCGCCGGCGCAGCAACGGAACCCGCTCCCTCGCCGTGACCGTGCCGGCCGGCACCCCGGTTCGCTTCCGCTATCTGGCCGAGAACGACCACTGGGCCAACGAGCGCGACCACCCGGATGTCCGCCAGGTCGGCGACGACAGCCTCATCATCGCCGCGCTCCCCCCCAAGTGAACCCGGGCCCGGCCGGCGCGCGCGGAACTGAGTGCCGATACAGCGCTGGCATCGCTCGCTGAGGCTGGTGAGTTGCGGCCGCAGGCAGCTCCCCGTGGCGGGAGTTGACCTGCCCGGAACCGGTTCCGGAAAACTCTTGCCAGTGGTCTGAACCTGTCGTACTTTGTTGTGACACCCAACAAACGGCTGCTAACGGGCCCGTGGCGGCGGCTATCGCTTTCCCTGCCCACGCTTTCACCCGGCGTGGCGAGCGTGGCTTGCGCACGAGAGGTGACAACGATGTCAACTAGGGTTCTTTCGCGCCGTCTCCGATCCGCTCTGCCCATCGCGGCCGCTCTGGTCGCATCCTTCGCCGTGGCCGCTCCGGCCGGGAGTGCCAGCACGGCGCCCGCGACCGCCAGCGAGGTGTCGCCCGCCGCGGTGACCTTCACCGACGATTTCGACGGCCCCGCCGGTAGCCCGGTCAACAGCGGTCGCTGGCTCACCGAAACCGGCGACAACGTCAACAACCATGAGCGGCAGTGGTATACCAACAGCACCAGCAACGCCGCGATGGACGGCCAGGGCCACCTGGTGATCACCGCCCGTCGGGAGAATCCGGGCAACTTCAACTGCTGGTACGGCCGGTGCGAGTTCACCTCGGCCCGGCTCAACACCTCCGGCCGGTTCACCCAGACCTACGGGCACTTCGAGACCCGCATGAAGATCCCCCGCGGTCAGGGCATGTGGCCGGCGTTCTGGATGCTTGGCAACAACATCGGCAGCGTCGGCTGGCCGACCAGCGGCGAGATCGACATCATGGAGAACATCGGCCGCACGCCGAACACCGTGTACGGGACCATTCACGGGCCCGGCTACTCGGGCGCGGGTGGCATCGGCTCCACCTTCTCCATCGGCAGCCCGTTCGCCGACGCGTTCCACGTCTTCGCCATCGACTGGGCACCCAACCGGATCACCTGGTCGGTCGACGGAACCGTCTACGAGACAAGGACTCCGGCCGATCTCGGCGGCCG
This sequence comes from Labedaea sp., assembly GCA_045806965.1. GTDB lineage: Bacteria > Actinomycetota > Actinomycetes > Mycobacteriales > Pseudonocardiaceae > DASYTH01. The sequence continues at coordinate 13,215 of JBJMIG010000038.1, forward strand.
CCAGTGGGTGTTCGACCACCCGTTCTTCATCATCATGAACCTGGCGGTCGGCGGGGACTTCCCCGGGAACCCGGACGCCAGCACGGTCTTCCCGCAGCAGCTCGTGATCGACTACGTACACGTCACCAATGACGGCGCGACCACGCCGCCACCACCACCGCCGGGCGGCCGGATCACCGGCATCGGCGGCAAGTGCGTCGACGTGGCCGGTGCGAACCCGGCCAACGGCACCCCGGTTCAACTCTGGGACTGCAACGGATCCGGCGCGCAGCAGTGGTCGGTCGGCGGCGACGGGACGATCCGCGCGCTCGGCAAGTGCCTCGACGTCACCTCGGCCGGCACGGCGGACGGCACCAAGATCCAGCTGTGGGACTGCAACGGAACCGGCGCGCAACGCTGGACCGTGACCGCCGCTCGCGACATCGTCAACCCGGCGGCGAACAAGTGCCTCGACGCCACCGGCAACAGCTCGGCGAACGGCAACCGGCTGCAGATCTGGACCTGCACCGGCGGCGCCAACCAGAAGTGGACCGTCGGCTGAGCCGCTGATCCTCGGGACGGGCGCGGCTGCGGCCCCCTGTATTTGTGCCGCGCCCGTCCCCTTCCACCGCAACGCGTTCAACGAGGGAGCACCCATGTCGGCTTCCGCGCGCCTGCTCGGCGCCGCCCTACTCACCGCGGCCGCGCTGGCCACGCCGGTGCCCGCGCAGGCCGCGGGTGAGACCGTCAACGTCTGGTTGACCACCACCTCCGACGCCGCCGGCCGGGCGGTCACCCGGGGTTTGCAACAGCAGACCCCGCTCTCCTTCGGCGCTGGCACCGGAACCGGCGCGGTGACCATCAATGTGGACGAGAGCCGTACGTTCCAACAGTTCGAGGGTGCTGGCGCGTCGTTCACCGACACCGCCGCCTGGCTGATGAACTCCAGCGGCGCGCTGTCGGCGACCACGCGTGAAGACACCATGCGCCGGTTGTTCGACCCCAATACCGGAATCGGACTTTCCTTCCTGCGCAACCCCATGGGTGCGAGCGACCTGGCCAGGTTCAACTACACCTACGACGACACCTGCTGCGACGTCAACGACTTCTCCATCGCGCACGACCTGGCCGACGTGCTACCGCTGACCAAGCGGGCCAAGCAGCTCAACCCACCGCTCAAGGTGATGGCCAGCCCGTGGAGCGCGCCGGCCTGGATGAAGGACAACAACAGCCTCGACCAGGGCTTTTTGCAGTCCCAGTACTATGGCGCGTACGGCCAGTACTTCGCCAAGTACGTCCAGGCGTACCAGGCGAACGGAGTGCCGATCGACTACGTCTCGGCCCAGAACGAGCCGACCTGCTGCCCCGGTTACCCATCGATGCGGTGGAACACCAGCGGGCTGGTCTTCTTCACCAAGAACGCGCTCTGGCCGGCGTTTCGCAGCGCCGGGATCACCAACACCAAAACCCTGGTGATGGACTGGAACTGGGACCTGTACGGCACGTGGGCCCGGCCGCAGCTTCAGGACCCACAAATCCTGAACGACCCGCTGTTCGGTGGCATCGCCTGGCACGGCTACGGCGGCGACGTGTCCGCGCAGACCATGGCGCACGACGAGTTCCCGAACGTCAAGTCCTATGACACCGAGCACTCCGGCGGCACCTGGATCACCAACCAGCAGTTGGAGGACATGTCGAACATCATCGACTACACCCGCAACTGGGGTCGCAGCATGGTGAAGTGGAGCCTCGCGGTGGACCAGAACATGGGCCCGCACAACGGCGGCTGCGGCACCTGCACCGGGCTGATCACCGTACATAATGGCGACAGCCGAAGCGGCCAGGTGGACTTCACCGTCGAGTACTACTCGACCGGGCAGCTGACCAAGTTCGTCAAGCCGGGTGCCACCCGGATCGACTCCACCGACAACGGCTCGGTACGCAACGTCGCCTGGCGCAACCCGGACGGCACCAAGGCGCTGATCGCCTACAACACCACCGGTTCCACTCAGAACACCAGGGTGAACTGGGGCGACAGCTCGTTCAGCTATGCCCTGCCGGCGCGGACCGCGGCCACCTTCACGTGGTCCGGCACCCCCGGTGGCGGTGGGGGCGGTGGGGGCGGCGGCGGCGCGACCGGCCAGGTCACCGGGCTGGCCGGCAAATGCGCCGACGTTTCGGGCGCGAGCAGCACCAACGGAACCGCGGTGCAACTGTGGGACTGCAACGGCACCGGCGCCCAGCAATGGACGGTCGGCACCGACGGCACGATCCGCGCGCTCGGCAAGTGCCTGGACGTCACCTCCGGGTCGACCGCGGACGGCGCCAAGATCCAGCTGTGGGACTGCAACGCAAGCGGCGCGCAACGCTGGACCGTGACCGGCGGTCACGACATCGTCAACCCGCAGGCCAACAAGTGTCTCGACGCCACCGGCAACACCTCGGCGAACGGCACCCGACTGCAAATCTGGACCTGCACCGGCGCCGCGAACCAGAAGTGGACCACGCCGACGGGCTGAGCGACGCAGCCGCCACACTGGCCGGATGACCACCCTGCCGTTCGTCCATGGGCGCGGTCGGGACCCTCATCGGCGCCGAGGCAACAGGACCGGCCGGTGCGGACACCACTGGATATGACGACCGAGAGGCTCGGCGAGCCGCTGGACCGGGAGCTGTGGGACACCGCGGTGTCCGGCGACGGCGCGGCGTTCGGCAGGTTGTTCGACCGGCACGCGAGAAACGTCTACAACCACTGCTTCCGGCTGACCGCGAGCTGGACGGCGGCCGAAGACCACACGCAGAGCACTTTCCTGCTGGCCTGGCGCAAACGCGCCCGGGTTCGCCTGCAGCACGACTCCGCGCTGCCGTGGCTGCTCGCCGTGGCCACCAATGTGGTGCGCAACGAGCAGCGGGCGCGGCTGCGCCGGTCCCGGCTGGCCGTGCGGTTTCCGGTGGAGCAGCCGGTGCCCGACCACGCGGATGACGTGGCCGGCCGGATCGACGACCAGCGCCGGATGACCCAGGTGCTCGCCGCCGCCGGCCGGCTGCCGAAGGCGCAGCGGGAGGCGCTGGCGCTGTGCGTATGGGCCGACGTGTCCTACGCCGACGCGGCCGCCGTGCTCGGGATCGCCGAATCCAGCGTGCGGGCCAGGGTCAGCAAGGCGCGGGCCCGGCTCGGCGGGCTGCTCAACCCGGTCGTCACCGTCATGTCCGGCGCCAGGGAGGACCGATGAACACCATGCTGCCCCCGCCCCGCGAGCTGCCGCCGCACCGGCACGAGCAGATCCGCACCGAACTGTTCCGGGCGGTGACCGGCGAGCGGCGAACTGCCCGCCGGCCGGCACTGGTGCTGGCCGCCACCGCGTTGATGGTGATCACCCTGCTCGCCGCCGTGGTCTGGCTGGCCCGGCCGCTCGGGGCCGGCGAGCCGGTCGGCGCCGGGGTCGTCCCGACCACGATCGCCGGCCCGACCAGCAGCGCGGACACCGGACCGGTGCTCCCCGGCCTGCCCGCCGAGGAGCGGCAGGCGATCGAGCATGGTTGCGGCGTCTCGGCGTTCGGGGCGGACCGAGTCGTGGTGCCGCCGACGCCGGGCGTGATCGACACCTGGAACACGGTTCGGCTCTACAACCTGCTCACCGACCAGAGCGGCATGCTCGCCCTGCTGTACGGCCAGCACGCCGCACTCGACTGTGCCATCGGCGGCTCGACCATGCCGTACAACTCGGGGTTCAGCGGCGGATCGGATTTCGAGCCGCCGAACGTACCGGTGGCGGTGGACATCAACAGGGCCTCGGCGGGCGGAGACGTCCCCGGCAGCAAGGCGATCTACCGCGGGCAGCTCGGTTCCGAGGTGGTCGCCGGCCGGATCAGCGCCGAGGTCGCCAGGGTCACCCTGAGCCAGGGCGGGCAGACGGTGACCGCGGTGCTGGCCAACGGCACGTTCCTGGGCCGCATCCTGCACCCGACCACCTGGCTCCTCCCGGACAACCTCCCGCGACCGGTGGTCCGGGCCTACGACGCCGGCGGCACGCTGCTCGGCACCGGCTGAGCAACCGGGGCGCCCTCTGGTTGGAAACTTTCTTTCTGCCTGCACAGCCAGTTAGGATGGTCGCACCCTGCGTGCGAGGAGGTCGGCGGCCATGGCGGGTCGAGGAGTGTGTCGACGGATTTACCGACGAGTGGGCCGACCGGCCGGTACGGCGGCCGTCGCCCTGGCCGCCGCGGTGGTGCTCTGCGGTTCGGTCGGGGCGCCGGTCGCCTCGGCCACGGCACAGTCCGCCCAGGACCTGGCCGGACAGCGGGTGATCTACTCCTACCCGGGCCTGGTGCCGCCGGACACGCTGCTGCAACGCATCCGGGCCGGGCAGGCCGCCGGTGTGATCTTCTTCGGGGAGAACATCTCCAGCCTGAGCCAGATTCGTTCCGTGGTGGGGCAACTGCGCGCCGCGGCGGCGCAGAGCCCGGTACGGCGACCGCTGCTGCTGATGACCGACCAGGAGGGTGGCCAGGTGCGCCGGCTACCCGGTGAGCCGGTGCTCTCCGAGAAGCAGGTCGGGCTCGCCGCCGACCCGCCGGCGCAGGCCCGGGCCGCCGGCACCGGCGCGGGCGACAACCTGGCCGGCGTGACCATGAACGTCAACCTGGCGCCGGTGCTCGACGTGTACCGGCGGGCGGGCGACCTGATGGACCAGTTCGGCCGGTCCTACAGCATGAACGCGGGCGCGGTGAGCACGCTCGGCGGGAACTTCGTGAGCACGCAGCAGGCGACCGGGGTGGCCGCCACGGTCAAGCACTTCCCCGGTCTGGGCTCGGCGTCCGCCGCGCAGAACACGGACACCCGAGCGGTCACCCTGCCCGTCGGGCTGTCCACCTTGCGCAACGTGGACGAGGCGCCGTACCGCACCGCGATCGCCGCTGGCGCGAAGCTGGTGATGCTCTCCTGGGCGGTGTACCCGGCACTCGACTCGACCCGCCCGGCCGGGCTGTCCTCCCTGGTCGTGCAGCAGGAGTTGAGGCAGCGCAACGGGTTCGGCGGTGTGACGATCACCGACGCCCTGGAGGCCGGCGCGCTGGGTTCGTTCGGCTCGACCGGCAACCGGGCCGTGCTCGCCGCGCGGGCCGGCATGGACCTGATCCTGGCCTCCGCGCGCAGCGTCGGCCAGGGCGATGCCGCCGTGAACGCCATGGCCGCCGCGCTGGACGGCGGCACCCTGGACCAAGCGAGCTTCGCCGCGGCGGTGGCCAGGGTCGACGCCCTGCGCGACAGCCTGCGCTGAGCCCGGCCGAGTTGCCCGAGCGCGCAACTCAGTTGCCTGAGCGCGAGACTCGCTTGCCCGAGCGCGAGACTCGCGGGGGTGGGGGTTAGAACAGGGCGCTGGCGAGGTCGCGCCGGGCCTTGGCCACCCGGGGATCGTCCGCGGCGAACAGGTCGAACAGGCTCACCAGGTGTGTGCGGACTCGGTCCCGGTCGTCCCCGCCGGTGCGCCGAACCGCGTTGACCAACCGGCTGAAGGCTTGCTCCACCCGCTGCTGCGCCACCTCGACATCGGCCGCGGCGAGTTGCGCGTCCAGGTCGTCCGGCGAGGTGTCGGCGCGCACCACCACCGACGGGTCGGTGGTCTCGGCGCGGGCCAGGAACCGGACCTGGGCGAGCGCCGCCTTGGCCAGTTCGTGGCCCGGCTCGGCGTCCAGGATCTGTTGGTAGGCCGACTCTGCCGCGGTGTAGTCCCCTCGGTTGAACGCCTCCTCGGCGGCGACGAACCGGCTGTCCTCCGGCTCATCGACGGCCTCCGCGGCGTCCGCCTGCTCGTCGCCCGCCGCCTCGCCGTTCTCCGCCGCCCGGATTCCGGGCAGCCGGTCCCGCAGTGCGTCGAGCAGCCCGTCGAGCCACTGCTTGATCTGCGGTTCCGGCTGAGCCCCGGCGAACGCCTCCACCGGCTGCCCGCCCGCGATGGCCACCACCATCGGGATCGACTGGACCCCGAAGAGCTGAGCGATCCTCGGGTTCGCGTCGACATCGATCTTCGCCAGCACCCAGGCACCCCGGTAGGCGACGGCCAGCCGTTCCAGCACAGGGGAAAGCTGCTTACACGGTTGGCACCACTCGGCCCACAGATCCACGACCACCGGAACCTGAAGCGAACGCTCGATCACCTCGGTCTGGAAGGTGGCCTCGGTGACCTCGACGACGTGACCGCCGTCGGGTTGGTCCCCGCTCGACGGCGCCGGCAGGGCCGAGGCCTCGGCCCTGGCTTTGAGTGCGGACAGATCGACCGCGCGGGACAGGGCGGCGGACAACGCCGCGGTTTGACGTGGATCAGGCCGTGTCACCATTCCATCCTGGCACGGCCGGTCACCACGGTTTAGAACTGGCCACGAATCCCGAGTCCGACGTACAGGTTGCCGGAGAATCCGCTGGCGCCCGCATCGCCGTCCAGGCGGAACGTGAAGATGCCGTCCATGCTCATCAGCGGGCGCCGCAGCAGGTGCTCGATCAACTGCGTGTCCGCGGACATCTGCCCGCTGCCGCCGTCTACGAGGCTGTAGCTGATCCCGGCCTGCAGCGAATGCTCGAGGAACGTGGTGCTGCGCAGTCGCCAGGTTCCCTGCACCACCTGGGTGGCGACCTGGATGTGCGGCTGGCTCCAGCCCTGCGGGAAGGTCACCGTCGCCTCGTCGAACAGGTTCAGGTGGCCGAAATGCTCGAAGGTCAAGCCGGCCCCGATCCCGGTGAAGGTGAGGGTCAGCTCCTCGTTGTTGAAGGTCAGGCGCGGAGGTGTCATGTCGCCCCCTACGCCACGTGGGTCTCGTCGGAGCCGAACTCGATGCCGTCCAGCGCCACCTCGGTCTGCTCCTCGATCTCGCCACCAAACTCGATCATGGCTCCGGCAAGCCAGTCGTCGGCACGGCCGCGGTGCTCATCGGCGTGGCCGCCCTGCTCAGTCGCTTCCATGCGCACACGGTGGCCGACATCCCGTTCGGCCGACCATCGACGGCCGGGTTGCTGATGGGGCAGCTCAGCCTGCCCTCTCGGCCATCAGCCTGGACAGCTCGGCGACCGGGGCAAGGGCCATCGGGTTCAACGCCATCGCCTCGTTGGCTTCGGCCAGCCGCAACGAGATCGGGGTGAGCAGGTCGGCGGCCCGGGCGGTGGCCGCCGCGCCGACCGCTCGCCAGGGCCGGGCCGCCTCCGCGTCGGTGCGGTCCTCGACCCAGTTCCGCAGCGCGACACCGTCCGCGGTGGGCGCGCCGGACTCGGTGAGCAGTCCCCGGCCGGTCAGCCGCGCCGCCCCGGCCGCCCACTCCGCCGCCGACCAGCCGCGGGCGACCTGTAGGTAGTCCGCGTCCAGGCCGCGGTCGGCGCCGAAGAGCACCAGCGTCTCGCACGGATCCAGGCCGGCACAGATCAACGCGGCGAGGTGCCCGTCGCCGCGCGACTCGCGCAGCACGGTGCTCGCCTGCCAGAGCACCAGGTGCGGTTCGGCCGGCCAGTCCAGGGCGGCGTTGGCCGCGGCCAGCGGGCGGCCGGCGATGGGCGCCTGCTCCGCGGCGGCGCGCAACAGCACCGCGGCCTCGGCCAGCGCGGCGCTGTCCAACACCTCGGCGCCGAGCATCCGGCGCAGCGCGCGGTCCGCTCCGGACAGTCGGGTGCGCAGGAACTCCCCGGGCGAGCCGACCGACCAGGCGTCCGGAATCGCCCTGGCCACCCGGCTGGGGTGGAAGTTGTAGAAGGTCGCGGTGACGAGCTCCCGACTGGCGGCGCCGAGCGGCGCGGCGCGCATGCCGAAGTAGCCCATCCAGCCGCCCTTGCACCCGAGGTCGTCGGTCGCGGCCCTCGACTCCGGCGTGAAGTACGTGACGTCGTGATAGGTCTCGAAACGCAGCCACATGGACCGGGCGTCTAGTGCCATGTCAAGCACCCTAGGCCGGTCCCGGGGCTATTGGCCGATGGGATTCGTGATCCAGCTGGCCGCCAACACCGCGATCGAAGATCACGAGGCGTGGCCTGGATGGTCGTAACCGGTTGCCGGCCCGCTCGTTGACCAGGCGGGGGACGGACGGAGAGTTGGCCACGATGAGCACCACGATCCCAGACGCGCGCAGCCTGCCCATCGCTGAGCTGGTCAACCTGCGCAGGCGGGTGGTCGCCGCGGTCCAGGCGGGCCGCTCCCAGGTGCAGGTGGCCACGCTGTTCGGGGTGTCCCGGCAGACGGTTGGTGCCTGGGTCCGGCAGTACCGCAGTCACGGCGAGGGCGCGTTTCAGCCCGGCAGGCGCGGGCGGCGGCCGGGCGAGCAACTCGCGCTCACCCCGGAGCAGCAGCTCTGGGTGGCCAGGGCGCTGGTCCGGCACGCGCCGGACGACATCCGCCTGCCGCAGCTGGTGTGGACCAGGCAGGCGGTAGCCGAGCTGATCAACCGCGAGTTCTGGGTGCCGCTCGGGGTCGCCACAGTAGGCAACTACCTGTCCCGCTGGGGCTTACCCGGCTCCCAGGAACTGCTCCGGGAGTTGCGCGAGCGCAACGCGGCCGCGGTCGCCGCGGCCACCCTGTCGCCGCGCGAGCCGGCCTGGATGCCCGGCGCCGAGGTGATCTGGATCGGCCACAGCAGTCCACAGTGGACATTTGGCGAGCAGCTCTGGCCACAGCACCCGATGCTCCAGGCGGTGTCCAACCGGGGCGCGATGTATTTTCTGTCCTGTGCGGATCCCCACGACGCGGCGGCGGTATGCGGGTTCCTGGACCGGTTGGTCGGCGAGCTTGCCCGGCGGGTCAACGTGATCGTCAGCTGGCGGCCCACCCGCAACCTGGGTGAGCTGCCGAATCTGCTGGCCGCCAACTCCACCAGGGCCGCGGTCTGGTTCGTCGACCCGGCTACTCGTTGAGGTACTCCTCCACCCGCTCGACCTTGGCGCGCAACTGTCCGGTGTGGCCCGGCCGGATGTCCGCCTTGAGCACCAGGCTCACCCGAGGCGCGTGCGCGGCCACCGCCGACACGGCCCGCTTCACCACGTCCATCACCTCGTCCCACTCGCCTTCGACCGAGGTGAACATGGCGCTCGTCTCATTGGGCAGGCCGGACTCGCGGACCACCCGCACGGCGTCCGCCACCGCCCTGCCCACACTCTCGGACTCGCCCCCGAGCGGGCTCACACTGAACGCGACCAGCATGCCGGCACCTTGACGGGTGCCACTGGTAATTTCAAGCCCCATGAGCCCCGGACCGCTGCCGTTCGACCCGATCGTCCGCGCGGCGCAACTGTGGGAGGAGCGGATCGGCGAGTCGACCACGATGGCCGCCGTCACCAGCATCATGCGGGTCCAGCAGGTCCTACAGTCCGCAGTGGACGGCGCGCTGCGTCCGCACGGTCTGACCTTCGCCCGCTACGAGGCGCTGGTGCTGCTGGTGTTCTCCCGCCGGGGCAGCCTGCCCATGCGCGTCATGGGTGAGCGCCTGCAACTGCACCCGACCAGCGTCACCAACATCGTCGACCGGCTCGAGGCCGACGGCCTGGTCAAGCGCACCCCGCATCCCACCGACCGGCGCACCACCCTTGCCGAGATCACCGACCTCGGCCGCGACCAGATGAAGGCGGCCACCGCCGCGGTCACCGCGATCGACTTCGGTCTGCGCGGCCTCACCGACCGGCAGACCGCCAGCCTCACCGAACTCCTGGCGCGGGTCCGCAAGGCCGCGGGCGACTTCACCGACTGAGCCGGGTGCGCACCCGGCGATGTCAGTCCACCCGTCAGCCGGTCAGCTGTCCTCCCACTGGAACACCCGCGCCGCGATCGCGCCGAGGACGAGCGCGAAGCCGATCAGGACCGCGCACGGCACCACCAGCGCGGTGGCCGGCTTGCCGCGCACCAGGAAGTCCATGATCGCGACGTTCATGTGCCGCAGCGGGAAGATCTGGGAGACGGTCTGCAGCCACGGCGGGGACGCGTCGATCGGAAAGAACGTACCGGACAGGAATGCCATCGGCAGCACCACGATGTTGGCCGCGGCGGTGGCCGCCTCCTCGGTCTTGGCGAACGACCCGACCAACATGCCGATCGAGAAGAAGGCCAGCACGCCGCAGAGGAACACCGGGATCGCCAGCCACCAGGTGCCGGTCAGCTTCAGCCCGAACACCGGCAGCAGTCCGATCAGGATGAACACCAGCGCCTGCCCGATGGCCACCCCGTAGGTGACCATGATCCGGGCGGTGAGCAGGGTCGGCACCCCCACCGGGGCCAGCCGCACCCGGCGCAGCACCTGCTTTCGCCGCCAGGACACCAGGGTCAGGGCCGCGCCGAACACCGCGCTGGTCGCCACGCCCCAGGACATGATGCCAGGGGTGAGGAACTGGATCGGCTTGAGCGAGGAGTCCTCCACCTGTTCGGCCTGCACCTGGTAGCGCGGCGGCTGGCCGGTGGCGGCCTGGTTGACGTAGCCGACGACGCCCTGCACCAGCCCGCGCACGGTGGCCGAGGCGGCCTGGTTGCTGGCCGCGAACCGCAGCGTGACCGTGTCGCCCTGCTCCGCCACCACGGCCGGCAGGTCGCCGTCGCGCACCTTCTGCTCGGCTGCGCCCAGGGTGTCGTAGAGCTCGAGATCGACCGCGCCGGTGTCCCGCAGAGTGGTGATCACCGGGCCGCCGCCGACCGCCGCGATCTTGATCTTGTCGGAGCCGGCGTCGCGGAAGATCAACCCGAAGACCACGAGAAACATCAGCGGGAAGACGAAGGTGAAGAACAGGGTGGCCTTGTCCCGGTAGAAACCCTTCATCATGGCAAGGGAAAGACTCTTGAACGCGGTCCCGCTCGCGCCGTCGCTCACGGGATCAACTCGCCGGCTCGCTGATCCCGCTCGGACACCGTGTCCAATGGTTCCCTCGAAAGCTCGCTCACGCTCGGTACTCCCGTCCGGTCAGCTGTAGGAAGACGTCCTCGAGGGTGGCGGTGCGCACCTGTAACCCGTCCAGGCTGCCCCGCTCGGCCAGCGCCGAGAGCACCGCGGCCGGCTTCCGGGTTGAGATGCACAACGAGACCTCGTCGGCGGCCACCTCGTCGGCTCCGGGCAGCCCGGCCGCGACCTCTACCGGCAGCGCGCCGAGTTCGAGCAGCACCCTCGTCGGGGCGTCCAGCCCGCGGACCAAGGTGGCCGGCGTGTCCATGGCCAGGATCCGGCCGTGGTCCATGATCGCCACCCGGTCGCAGAGGATCTCCGCCTCGTCCAGATAGTGCGTGGTGTACAGGATCGTCTTGCCACGCTCCTGAATGGCCCGCAGTACGTCCCAGAGGTTGCGCCGGGCCTGCGGGTCGAGCGCCGCCGTCGGCTCGTCGAGGAACACCACGTCCGGGTCGTGCACCAGTGCGCAGGCGATGGACAGCCGCTGCCGCTGGCCGCCGGAGAGCTTGTCCTCCCTGGTGTCCGCCTTGTCCGCGAGTCCGACCAGTTCCAGCATCTCGGTCACCCGCTCGGCGCCGACCCCGTAGAGCGAGCCGAACGTCTGCAACTGCTCGCGCGCGGTGAGCTTCTCGAAGAAGGACGACGCCTGAAGCTGGACACCGATGCGGGGCAGCAGCGAGAGGGTGCGCGGCCACGGCGACTGGCCGAGCAGCCGCACCTGCCCGCCGTCCGGCTCGCGCAGCCCTTCGACGATCTCCAGCGTGGTCGTCTTCCCGGCACCGTTCGGCCCGAGAATTCCGAAGAACTCCCCCTCGGCCACCGAGAACGACACCCCGTCGACCGCCTTGAGGTCCCCATAGGCCTTGCGGATGTCCTCCGCGACGATCGCCGCGCCACCCCCTGAGTTGGTCATGCGGCGCAACTTAACCCATGAGCGCCCCAATGTGTGGAGGAACCCGCGGTCCCGGTTTCGGCAACAGCGGATCCGGCACCGGCTCGCCGAACACGCGGTGTATCGGCACGACTCCGGCCCAGAGCCCGAGCGCGGCGTCCGGCCCGTCGCCGTCGTCCGGCGGGCCGACCCGGACCTTCACCGACGCCTCGGCCAACGGCAGGGCCAGCAGCGTGGTGGCGGCCAACTCCTTGCGGTTGGGTCGCCGCGCGTAGTCCCACTGGCCGGGGATGATCTGCTCGGTCAGCGCGCGCAGACCGCGCAGCTTCTCCTCGGGGTCGGTGACCTTGCGCGGCACTCCGAAGATCATCGCGCTGCGGTAGTTGATGCCGTGCTCGAAGACGCTGCGCGCGGCCACGATCCCGTCCAGATGAGCGACCGTCACGCACACCTCCGCATCCGGCTCGGCCCGCAGGCTCGGGCTGGCCACCGAACCGTGCAGGTACATGGTGTCGGCGGTGGCCCCGTACGCCGTCGGCACGACCATCGGGTGGCCGTTCACCACGACGCCGAGATGGCAGAGGAACCCGGCGGCCAGGATCTCGTTGAGCACGGCGCGATCACCGGTGCCGCGCTTGCGCATCCGGCCGAGCCGGGTGCGCGGGGTAGCGGAAAGCTCTTTGCTCACAGCAACCTTCGTACCCGCTCCGCGACCAGTTCGGCAGCGGCGGGAGAACATTTCACCCCGCCGCCGGAGAACACCCCGGCCGCCACAATGGGCAGGTCGTCGCATACCGGGCCGACCATGGGCCCGGCGCTGCCGTACATGTCAGCGCCGAACCGGCCGCCGAGGTACTCTGCGCCGGCAAGCCAGGGCCAGCGCCGGACCGCGCCGGAACGGATGTGCTCGACCTCAGCTTCGGTCAGCGAGTCGCCGCCGCTCGCCCCCACGTCCCACTCGTCAACGGGACGCCCGGTGAGGAACGACTCGCCGGCCAGGTTGGGCCGGCCCCACAGGCCGGTCACCAGGTCGGCCGTGCACGGCAGCCGCCGCCCGCGCGCATCGAAGTAGCCGTAACGGATACGCTTGACCCTGGCCGCCGGGCCGATCGCCGCGCCGCCTCTGGTGCGCAGGTCGGGCACCCCGGAACCGGTCGCCAGCACGGCGGTTCTGGCCAGCACCGGCCCGAGATCGGTCTCCACCAGCAGTCCGGTCCGATGTGGCCGGACGCCGATCACCTTGCCGTGCCAGCCGATCACGCCGGCGCGCAGCGCCGTGGCCCGGAACGCGCTGGCGGTGGCCATGGACATGGTGTAGCCGCCGGCCGGCTCCCAGAGCCCGGCGACGATGTCCGGCGCGGACAGGTCCGGCCAGCGCTGCCGTACCTCCTCCGGGGAGAGCATCTCGGCCTTGACGCCACCGGCCAGCAGCTCCATCACCCCACGCTGCGCCTCGTCCACATCGGACTGACCGAGCAGCACCAAGGACTCCGTGCGGTGGAAGCCGAACACCGCGCTGTGCGCCGGCTCCCGGCCCCAGAGCAGTTCGAAGCTGCGCACACCGAGGCCGCGTAGCGCCGGATCCGGGTCGTAGGCGCGAATCAGGCCGCCGGAGTGCCGAGTGGCCGACGGGCTGTCCGGACCAGGCCCGATCAGCGCCACCCGGCAGCCCAACTCGGCCACCGCCGCGGCGCTGGCCGTGCCGACGATCCCGGTGCCGATCACCAGGCAGTCCACCTCCGGCACGCCGCCCTTCGACACGATCTGAAGGGTGTGTCCGGCACATGCCTCGGCCACCCCGACGACCTCCCAGCCGGCGGACGGGTTTGTCCACTGTGGATCACCAGACGCGCTGAACCGGACACTCGCGTGCGCCCGCACCATGCGCAGCAGGTCGGCGCCGGTCAGCGTGGCGTCGGCGATCAGCGTGCCGGCCAGGGCCGCGAACGCCTCGTCGACGTGTCGGGTCGCACCACCGGGCAGCTGGGCGATGTAGGCCGGGGCCGCGGCCTCCCCCACCAACTCGGCGAACTCGGGCACCGCGCAGTCGTCCGGGAACAGCAGCTCACCGAGGAAACCCGCGGCCCGCAACCGTTTGGCCACCGCGGCCGCGCCCCGATGGGTGCCGCAGACCGCGATCGCACCGGACGCCGGCACGTCGTCCAGCCGACGTCCGGCGATCGGAAGCGCCGCCTGCTCAAGGAACGCCTCGGCGAGCTTGACCCCGTAGCCGGTACCGTCGTGCGTGACCAGCAGCTCCGGAACGCCGAGCCGGCGGGCGGTCCTGGCCAACGCGGCGACCTGACCGTGGTCGTCGGCGCACCAGCGCAACGCCGGACCAACGGCGTCGTCCTCGGCCGGTGTCCCGTCCGCGCCGTCCAGCAGGCCGGTTCCGGTGGACAGTGGGAGCAACACCGGCAGCCCGGCGGCCCGGTAGGTGGGCAGCGCGGCGGCCGCGCCGAAGCTGTTGAAATGCCCGAGCACCGCCACGAAACCGCCATCCGCGACCACCTCGGCGGCGCGCTGCCTGGCCAGCTCGGTGTCACCGCGATCGTCGAAGCGCTGCCAGGCGATGCCAGGAAACCGGTGCCGGCGAATGGCGCTGGTCAGCAGCTCGCCCCAGGCCGCGCGCGGCCCGCTGAACGGGCCGACCACGGCCACCCGCACGTCTCGCCGCCGGCCGATCGCGCCGGCCGTGCCCTCAGTCACCGAACACCGGACCCGTGACCGGGGCGAGCACGGTGCCGGGCGGCGGCCCGCAGAGCGCCGCGGTGTCCACCCGGCGGTCCGGCCGGATCCCGAGCAGGTCGGCCAGTTTGGCGCTGCCGCGGGGCAGGATGGGAGCCGCCCAGGCGGCCAGACCGGCGGCCAGCTCGAGCTGGGCGACCAGCGCGGCGCGGTAGCCCGCCGCACCGCCCGGCCGGTCCCGCTCGTGCTCGTGCACATAGCCGAAGTCCGCCGCGCTGGCCACCACCTCGTCGAGCAGCGCGACCGCCCGCCGTGGGTCGAAACCCTCGACGTCGTATACGTCTCGCAGGTCCGCGACCGTCCGAACGAGACGGTCACGCAGGCGCTCCCAGGCGACACCTCGGGCCGCGTCCACCGGCACCACGCCGCCGAGCTCCTGGTGTACCGACAGGAACAGCCGCTCTAGCCAGTCGTTCCATCGCCCCAACGCGCGCCGGGTGACGTCCAGGTCGGCCCGCGAGAAGCTGGTCTGCCGGCCGTTTGGCCGGTCACTCGACACGTGGTAGCGGATCAGGTCGGAACCGGCCTCGGCCAGCGCCTCGTGTGCCCAGATCGCGTGCCGGCGGCTGGTGGAGAACTTCAGCCCGTCCAGCCGGTAGAACTCGTTGACCACGAACGCCCTTGGCAGCGGAATGGCCGGATCGTATGCGGCGAACACGGCCGGGTTGAGCACCGCGTGGAAGTAGCCGTTGTCGAAACCGAAGAACTGCACCGGGCCGGCGGCCGGGTATGCCACCCCCTCCGGGTCGAACTCCAGCAGGTAGCCCGGCGCCATCTCGAACCAGACGTAGATCCGGTGATCAGCGAACTCCCTTACCGGGACCGGAACCCCCCAATCGCCCGGGTGGCTCACGGCGATCTCCGGCAGGCCGTCGGCGAGCATCCGCTCACACAACGCCCGCAGGTGCGGCGGCATGGCCACCCGGCCCCAGAACCGCTTCAGGTGCGCGGCGAACGGGGCGAGGGGGAAGAACAACCGCTCGCAGTCCCGATGCTCGGCCGGCTCGCCGCAGATCACACAGTGCGGATCGAGCAGGTCCCCGCAGTAGTTCGGCCGGCCGCACGGCTCACAGGCGTTGCCGCCGGAGGAGCCGCCGCAGTGCGGGCAGCCGCCGGACACGTACGCCTCGTACAGCCAGCGGTCACAGGTGACGCAATACGGTAGTGGCATTTCCCTTGCCACGATGTGCCCGCCGTCGTAGAGCCGGCGGAAGAAGTCCTGCACGAACCCGGCGTAGCCGGCGTCCACCCTCGGTCGCCCAACTCGTCCGAAGTGGACCTCGGCGTCCAGCCAGGTACGAGTGATCGACTCGCCGTAGCCGTCGGCGACCTCGGTGCCCTTGCGGCCGCCGTCCTTGAGGCCGCGCACCGGCACATAGGTCTGGTGGTCGTCCAATCCGGTGGTGTACAGCACCTCCCGGCCGTCCGCGGCGAGGAACCGGCGCAGCACGTCGCCGGCGATGTACGGGCCGGCCAGATGCCCGAGGTGCAGGTCCCCGTTCGGGGTCGGCGGCGTCGCGGTGATCCACTCGGTCATCACGCCACCTCACGTGCCGGCTCGTGCAACGGCCAGTACAGCGACACCCAGACCAGCGGCACGGCGCCGTCGTTGCGCACCACGTGCTCCTGGTTCGCCGGCAGCACGACCACGTCGTGTGCCGCGACCTCGGTGGTGTGGCCGGCCAGGTCCACCGCGCCCGCGCCGGACAGGATCAGCATCACCTCGTCCTGGTCGTGGCAGTCCGGGTCGGAACTGCCGGCCGGCGCGAGGAAGCAGGCCATCAGCCCGACCGGCGGCTCGGCACCCTGCCCGGTCCACGGGATGAGCCGCTGGCAGGCCATGCCGAACTCCGCGTTGGCCGACGCCTCGTCGACGCGAAACTTGGTGATCATCGGTTCCCTCCGGGTTCTTCGTGTCGCGACCAACCACATCAGCAGCACGAGCAGCAGCGCGGGTGGCAGCGCGAGCGCGGTGTTCGGCAGGAACACGGCAACCAGCACGAGCGTCGCGCCCGCGCTGATCCGCAGCGCTTTCGGCGGGCGGCCGCGCAGCGCCGTGACCCCGACCGCGATGTACAGCAAGAGAAACGTCGCGCTGGTGAACAGCAGCAGCGGGTTCTCGTCGAGGCCGAGCAGCCCGGCGGCCGCCACCACCGCGGAGTAGGCCGCCCCGAGCGAGAGCAGCGCGCGCATCGGCGTGCCGCTGCCGTCCCTGATTCCGGCGAGGCCGCGCGGCAGCAGCCCGCGCCTGGCCGCCGACATGACCACCCGGGAGGCCCCGAACACCCATGAGTTGGTGGCCACGATGAGAACCGCGAGCGCCATCAGATCGGCGATCACGACCGAGGCCCGGCCGAGACGGCCGCCGAGCAGCGCCGGGATCACGATCGTCTCGCGCACCGCGGGCACCGCGAGGTAGGCCGCCGTGGTGATCAGGTACACCAGCCCGACCACCGGCACCGCGACCGCGATCGCCTTGGGGAACGCGCGTTTCGGCTCGCGTACGTCGTTCGCCACCAGCAGCACGTTCTCCCAGCCGAGGAAGGCGAAGAAGGCGATCACCGCGGCGCCACCGAGCGAACCCCAGCCCGACGGCGCGACCGGGGTGAACCGGTCGACCGACATGGTTGGCACCGCGATCGCGATGGCCGCGCCGAGCCCGGCGAGCAGGGCGTAGAACGCGAAGCGCTGGATGCGCACGCCGACCTTGATGCCGAGCAGGTTGAAGCCGACGGAGAGCAGCATGAAGCCGGCGCCGAACGGCAGCGCCCGACCGGAGTCGAGGCCGAGCAGGTGACACAGATAACGGCCGGACACGATGCCCATCACCGGGTTGCCGATCACGTACACCGCGACCAGCACGAGCTGCGCGGTGTCGCCGAACCGCCGGCCGAGTACCTGGCCGACCAGTTCGAACGGTCCACCCGCGTCCGGGTTGCGGGTGGCCATGGTGGCGAACATGTGTGCCATGGCGAACGAGCCGACCGCGAGCACCGCCCAGGCCAGCAGCGACGCCGGTCCGGCCAGCTGTGCGGTGATGCCGGGGATCACCAGGATTCCGGCCCCGATCAGACTGGTCAGGTAGAGCACGATCAGGTCCCTGGTCCCCATCGCGGGGGCCGGGCGGCCGATCTGGGTTACCGCGGCGGACAATTCGATCGCCCCTAGGCAGTCCGGAGCAGTGTCGTGCGTTCCCGCCCGGACCGGATCGACTCGAAGATCTCCCCGGCCCGGACGGCCACATTGGACAGCAGCGACGAGCTGATCCCGTGCGAGTGCTCGGTTCCGCCCTGTAGGTAGATACCGCAGCCGACGGCGTCAGTGGTGTGCACCCGGTAGTCCCGGTCAACCATGAGAAGATCGTCCGCGTCGCGCCGGCAGTGCGCGTCCAGCTCGCCGAGGATCGGCCGCAGGTCCGAGGGGGCGTAGCCGGTGGCGAACACCACCGCGTCCGCGTCCAGCCGGGTGGTGGAGTCGTCCACCAGGTGGTGCACGTCGAGGGTGACCCGGCCCGGACCGTCGGTGACGCCGGTGACCCGAGAGGCGTAGATCATGCGCAGCCGTTGCTCGCCGCGCACCTTCTCCTGGTACGCCTTGCGGTAGAGGTTCTGGATCAGGTCGAGGTCCACCACCGAGTAGTTCGTGTTGCGGTGGTAGGCCATCAGCATCTCCTTCACCCTCCCGCTGGCCGCGAAGAACTCGCCGACCGCTTGCGGGTCGAAGATCCGGTTGGCGTACGGGCTGTCGTCCGCCGGGCTGTAGCCGTAGCGGGTGAACACCGAGCAGACCTCCGCCCCGGGAAACGTGCGGTGCAGGTACTCGGTGACCTCGGCCGCACTCTGCCCGGCGCCGACCACGACGAACCGCTCCGGCCGCGCGCCGGCCAGCTCACCCACCCGGTGCAGCAGCTCGGAGCTGTGCCAGACCCGGTCGGACAGCTCGATCCCGGCCGGCATGGTCGGACGCAGTCCGGTGGCCAGCACCACGTTGCGCGCGCGGAGGATCTGCCCGTCCGCGCACACCACGTCCACCAGCTGTGTCCCGCCGGCGCCCGCGACCGGCCGCAGCTCGACGGCCTCCGATCCGTAGCTCACCAGGTGACCCAGGCTGGCCGCGGCCCAGGAAAGGTAGTCGTGGAACTCTTCCCGGGTCGGGAACAGGATCTTGTGGTTGATGAAGTCGGCGAGTCGACCCCGGCTGTACAGATAGGACACGAAGCCGAAGTCACTTGTCGGGTTGCGCATCGTGGCCAGGTCCTTGAGAAACGAGACCTGCATGACCGCACCGTCGATCAACATGCCGCGGTGCCAGCTGAACTTCGGCTGGCGCTCGACGAACACCGCGTCGACCTGTTCCCCCTCCGCGGCGGTTCCGTTGTGCTCCTCGATCGCGATCGCGAGCGCGAGATTGGCTGGACCGAAACCGATTCCGACGATCTCGTAGACGCGTCCCCAACTGTGCAAGGCGGACCGCTCCCTTCTGGCACGGTCCTCTCAGGATGCTGCTGATCACTCACGGCCGGGTACATGGCAACTGAAGGCGCCGGCGGGGGGACACGCGACGTCCCTGGACCCTGCAGGTGGTCGGGCGCCACCACCCCGTCGACGTCATCGTGCTCGGCGTCCTGCCGCACGGCGCTCGCACATCCGGGGTGCTGCGGGGTGGCGCGCACATTCGGGGTGCTGCGGGTGGGGCGGGCACTTCCGGGGTGCTGTGGGGTGCGGGGCGGGGCGGGGCGGATTGTGCGGTGCCGATTCTCACGGCACCTTGGGCAGGAATTACGGCAGGCTGCGCCTGCCCTTCTTTGGCCGCCCCGCCCCAAACATTGAATAGTGAGTGGAAACTTTTGTCGAACAGGTGTTTGCATCCGCACTCGGTTTCGGCGGGCGAATGTCAGAACCTGGTGCGACAATAAATGTATGACACAACCCGCCGCGCCCGACTTCGGCACCCTTCCGGGTGCGGTACACGCGGCCGGGTTCATCCAAGCCATTACCGCAATGCGACGACATTTCGCGGTCGCATTGGAACACTTGGCGGAAATGGGTCACGCGCAAACCGCGCGGTTCGCCGGGTACACCGGTGCGGCCGCGTTTGTGGCGGAACTGGTGCACATCACCCGGCAGAGGGCGTCCCGGATGGTCGCCCAGGCCGAGCAGGTCACCGTAACCGTGACCCCGACCGGGCACACGGCACCGGCCACCCTGCCCACTCTGCGGGCCGCGTTGCTGGAGGGACTGGTTGACGGGGAGCACATCGACGCGGTGGCCGACGCCATCAAGCAACTGCCCACCTGGGCCACCCTGGAGCACCGGGAACTGCTGGAAACCACTCTCGGCGAGACCGCCCGCACGCACAGTGCGGCAGTGGTGCGGGACCACGGTCTCGTGCTGCTCAACCGGATCAACCAGGACGGCACCGACCCGCTGGCGCACGACCACGAAGCCGAACCCGTCAACACCTTCCGCTACAAACTTCTGCCGAAGGACTCGGGAAAGCCACCCTGGACGTCGGAACCGCGCTCAGCGCTCAGGCGATACGGAAACTCGCCTGCGACGCCGACCTGATCCCGATGGTGCTCAACACCACAGGCGTTCCCCTGGATGTCGGTCGCGGACACCGAGTGGTCACCAACCACCAACGCACCGCGCTGGTCGCCCCAGACCGAAGCTGTGCGTTTCCCGGATGTCGGCTACCCGCCCGCTGGGCAGACGCCCATCACATTCACCCCTGGGTGGATGGCGGCCGGACGGATGTGGCGAACATGGTACTACTCTGTCGCCGGCATCACCGAATACTGCACGGCACCCAATGGTCAATCCAAGTGGTCGACGGCATTCCCTACTTCAAGCCACCGAAATGGGTGGACAGCGAGCAGAAACTGGTGCGCAATGTGCTCCGGCGCTGAGTCGGCGTTCCCCGGGCTCACCCGGCGGTAATGGCGAACACGTGCAGGTCGCCACCGTCCACCTCGGCGGGCAGGGTGACGCTGGCGAGTTGCTTACCGGCGTCTAGCGCGATCGGCGCGGTGGTGAACACGTACGTGGCGATCTGCTGCGGGTCGCCGCTGACCGCGTTGCGGTATGTCGTGCGCGCGGCCACCCGATTGCCGAACGAGATCGGGTCCTGGCCGGCGCCAAGGGTCCAGTCGGAGAAACCGATCTCCACCGTCCGCGTGCTGCCGTCGGAGTAGGTCAACACCAGGTTCCCACTGGCCCGGCCGTTCGTGGCGCTGCCGAGCACGGCGAGCCGGGTCGCACCGGCGGGCACATCCGGCAGGCTCACCTGCTGGCCGCTCGCGATCACGTTGTCCGCCTCGCCGGCGGCGACCGCCGGCCAGGTGTGCGTGATCCCGTCCACCGTGACCGGCTCCGCGGGGCGGACCCCGGCCGCGGCCAGCGCATTGGCCGAGAAGCTGAACCCGACCAGGTCGAAGTCGGCCGACGACGGGTTGTCGTCCGGTGAGATGCCGACGTTGTTGAACGCGGCGCGCAGGCTGCCCGGCTCCGCGACGAGCACCTGGAACGCCGCGCCGGCCAGCGCCGCGCCGCCCGGTCCGCTGAACGCCACCGGCACCCGGTAGGTGGTTTGCGCGGTTCCCGGATCCACCGACACGGTGACCGGGACAGTGGCCTTCGCACCGGCCGGCACGGTGATCTCCCCGCTGGCCGGGCTGACGTGGAGGCCGGCCGGCGGCGACGCCGTCCACCGCAGGGTCGCCCCGGCGCCGGAGTAGTCCTGCCCGCCGATGTTCGCCGCGGCGCTCGCCCCGGCCGGGATCACCAGCCGGCCCGGCTCGACGTAGCCGCGCTGCCCGACCTCGCCGTCCCGGAAGGACGGTGGCGCATCCGCCGGGCCGGAACCCCAGCTCGTGTCCGGTGTGTCGGACAGCGTGAACTCCACCGTCCCACCACTGTTCACGAACGACTCCGGCAGCCAGGTCCTGGTCGTGGTGGCGCCGTTGACCTTCAGTCCGGTCACATACGGCGTCCCGGTGGCCGCGGCCGGCGCATTGACGGTCAGCTTCTGCCCGCCCGGCCGGCTGATCACGACCTGGCTGAACAACGGGCTGTTCAGCACCAGCTCGGCCCGTCCGGGGATCACCGGGTACATCCCCATCGCCGACCACACGTACATCGAGGACATCTGACCGAGATCGTCGTTGCCGACCAGGCCGTCCGGACCCGGCTTGAACAGCTCGCGCTCCACCCGCCGGGTGATCGCCTGCGTCTTGTACGGCGCGCCGGCATAGGCGTAGAGCCACGGAGTGTGCATGTTCGGTTCATTGCCGAGGAACGCGAACGGTTTCTGGGTGCCGGCGTTGAGCTCGGTGAAGAACTCGTCGAGCCGGGTGGTCACCGCGGCGTTGCCGCCCATCGCGGTGAACAGCCCGCGCGCGTTGAAGGGCACCATCCAGTTGTACTGCGCGCCATTGCCCTCGACCCAACCGGTGCCGCTGGCCGGCATGAACGGCTCGGCGAAGGACCCGTCACGGTTGCGCGGCTGTAGGTACGCGGTCCCCGGATTGAACAGGTTCTGCCAGTTCTGGGCCCGCTTCATGAACGTGGTCCAGGTCGCACCGTCGCCGAGTCTCCGCGCCAGATCGGCGATGGCGAAGTCGGCGCTGGCGTACTCCAGCGTGGTCGCGGCCGGCCCCCACACGTCCGGCTCGCCCATCGGCACGTAGCCCAGCTGCTGGTAGTTGCTCAGTCCGGGCCGCTCCTGGTACCCCTGGGTCGGTTGGGTGGCCCCGCGCAGCATCAGCAACAACGCCTTGGACGCGTCGAAGTCCCTGGCACCAAAGGCATACGCGCTGGCCACGATGACGTGGTACGGGTCGCCGACCATCACCCCGGTGTAGTCGTTGGCCACGGTCCACCGATCCCAGGACCCGCCCTGTTCGGCGAACGCGATCATGGACCGGGCGATGTCCGAGGACTCCTGTGGCGCGATCAGGGAAAGCAACTGCGACTGCGAGCGATACGTGTCCCAACCGGAGAAGTTGGTGTAGATCGCGTGCCCTCGATCGGCGGTGTGCACCCGGCCGTCGAACCCCTGGTAACGCCCGTCCGCGTCGGAGAAGACGTTGGGCTGCACGACGGCGTGGTACAGCGCGGTGTAGAACGTGGTCCGCTCGGCCTCCGTGCCGCCGGTCACCGCGATCCGGTTCAGCAGGGTGTTCCACGATCCACGGGCCGCCGTCGCGATCGTGTCGAAGGACTTCTTGCCGCTCTCCGCCTTGAGGTTCTTGGTCGCGCCATCAGCGGAGACAAACGACAGTCCGACGCGGACCTGCACGCTCGACGCGGCGAGCTGGTCGAAGGTGACGAAGCCGCCGGTGCCGGGCCCGGCCACGGTGGTGTCCGCCGGCGCCATGCGCCGGTCGCCGGTCACCGCGCCGGTCTGCGCCGCCAGGGTCTTCGGCGCGTTCACCTTGCTCAGATCCACCTTGGGTGCGGCGCCGCCGTGCTCGCTGGCCTGGCCCGGTGTCACCGACCCGTTCTTCCAGGTGCCGAAGGAGGCGAACGGCCGGTCGAACTCGGCCCGGAAGTACAGCCGGTACCGGTGATCGACCCCGCAGAACCGGCCGCTGGTCACCCAACCGGCGATCCAGTCCCGGCCGATCGTGGTCTCCGCGTCGTCCGCGCCCGCGATCGATCCGGACGTGTTGACCAGCATGGTCTGCGCGCTGCCGGCCGGGAAGCCGAACCGCCCGATGCCGGTTCGCTGGGTCACCGAGAGGTCCACCCGCGTGCCGGAGTCCAGCGTCACGCCGTACCGGCCGGGGCTGACCGTCTCGTTGGCGTGCGAGAACTTCGACACGTATCGGTTCGGGTCGGTCGCAGGCGAGGTGGTGACCTCACCGGCGAACGGCATGATCGGCACGTCCTGGTAGGTGGAGCAGCCGGCGCCGGACAGGTGGGTCAGGCTGAATCCCTTGATCCGGTTGTCGTCGTAGAAATAGCCGCCGTGCTGGTGGGTCACCGTGTCCGGGCTCCACTGCACCATGCCGAACGGCACGTCCGCGCCGGGAAAGGTGTTCCCGGCGCCGCCGCCGGTGCCGTGGTCCTCGCCGCCCGGTTTCGTACCCGTGTACGGGTTCACCCACCGGGCCAGGTCGTCGAGCGCGGCGGGTTGCGCCGTCGCCGGCAACATCGGTGCGAGCGCGGCAACCACCGCCGTCCCGATCACGATCGCGATTCGCCGCCTGCTCCGCTTGGTCATGGCCGCGCTGCCCTCCGCCGCTGGACGATCTGTTGACAACCTTGTCGGGAGAAATTAACCGCCCCGATCACCTTCCTGAGACCCCTGCGCCGGCGTCAAGCCGGGCGGCCGACTTTGTCCGGTTCAGGACACCGATCTTCAGCCGATTGTTGCAACGAGGTGCCGATCCCGCACGATGAGTGCGCAAGTGACCGGACCGGACAGTTCGGTTGACAACCCGTGCGACGGGGTGTGTGATCGCCGGCATCATGACAACGTTGTCCAAGCAGGCGGTGGCCAACCAGGCGGTGGCCAAGCGCGCGGTGCCCAACCAACCGGTGGCCAGCCGGGTCCGCCGAGCCACCATGAGCGATGTCGCGCGGCTCGCCGGGGTCAGCATCAAGACCGTGTCGCGGGTGGTGAACGACGAGCCCGGGGTGCACAGCGACACCGCGGAGCGGGTGCTGGCCGCGATTGAGCGACTCGGTTTCCGGCGCAACGTGGGTGCGCTCAACCTGCGCCGCGGCTCCTCGACCGGAACCATCGGCCTGGTGCTCGAGGACGTCGGGAACCCCTTCTACTCCGGGCTGACCAGGGCGGTCGAGGAAGTGGCCAGGGGCTTCGGCCGACAGGTGCTCACCGGCTCGTCCGACGAGGACGCCGCCAGGGAACGCGAACTGGCGCTTGAGTTCTGCGCGCGACGGGTGGACGGACTCATCGTGGTGCCGGCCGGGTTGCAGCACGGCTACCTGATGCCGGAGATCACCTCGGGCACTCCGGTGGTGTTCGTCGACCGGCCGCCGGGCGACGTGCTGGTGGACACCGTGCTGGTGGACAACATCGAGGGTGCCGCGGCGGCGGTGGTGCACCTGGCCGCGCACGGCCACCGGCGGATCGCCTTCCTTGGCGACTCGCCCAACATCTATACCGCGACCGAGCGGCTGCGCGGGTTCCGCGAGGGCTGCGCCAAGGCCGGCATCGCCTACGACGAGCGGCTGGTGGCCATGGGCCCGCACACCGGCGCCGGAGTGGCCGCGACGCTGCGCCGGATCCTGGGCGGGCGCGCGCCGGCCACCGCACTGCTGACCGGAAACAACCGGATCACGGTGCACGTGCTGCGCGCCATCGCCGGCGGGCGCAGGCGTCCCGCCCTGGTCGGCTTCGACGACTTCGAGTTGGCCGACCTGCTCAACCCGCCGGTCAGCGTGGTCTCCCTGGATCCGGGCACCCTCGGCAAGGCCGCGGCGGAACTGTTGTTCGCCCGGCTGGACGGGGATACCTCGCCACCGCGCCGAATCGTGCTCCCGGTACGGCTGATGCCGCGCGGCTCCGGGGAGGTGCGGCCATGACCAGAGCGCGACCCGTTGTGCTGCCGGCGAACCAGCCGCCCCGGTTCTACCGCGGCGGCGCCTCGATCGCCGCGCTGCGGGGCGGCACCGCACTCGAGTTCGGCCCGGAGGACTGGGTCGCCTCGTGCACCACCCTGCACGGCGAGCCGGTCACCGGGCTGTCCGCGTTGCCCGGCGGGCAATGGCTGCGTGACGCGGTGCGAGCCGACCCGGTGCACTGGCTCGGGCCGGCACCCGGCACCGAGCCCGAACTGCTGGTGAAGCTGCTCGACGCCGGCCAGCGGCTGCCAGTGCACTGCCACCCGTCCGACGCGTTCGCGCAGGCGCATCTCGGCTCCAGACATGGCAAGACCGAGGCCTGGGTGGTGATCGGCACCAGCGGCCCGCACCCGACCGTCCACATCGGATTCCAGGAGGAGCAGGCGCCGGACACGGTGGCGACCTGGGTACGCGAGCAGGACGCCGCGACCATGCTCGGTGCGCTCAACGCGGTCACGGTCGCACCGGGCGACACCGTGTTCGTGCCGGCCGGTGTGCCGCACGCGATCGGCACGGGCGTGTTCATCGTCGAGCTTCAGCAGCCGACGGATCTCTCCGTGATGCTGGAGTGGACCGGGTTCGTGGCCAGCGCCGACGCCGGCCACCTGGGTGTCGGTTACGAGACCGCGCTCGGCTGCCTGGACCGGTCCGGCTGGGCGCCGGACCGGCTGGCCACCCTGGTACGCAAGCCCGAGGACGACGGCGCGGTGACCGAACTGTTCGGCCCGGCCGAGGCCGGCTTCTTCCGGGCCCAGCGGATCACCGCCCGGTCCGGCGTGACCCTGGAACCGAGCTACGCGGTGCTGGTCGTGCTGACCGGCGCCGGCGAACTGACCACAGAGGACGGTGCGAAGTTGGCACTGAGCAAGGGCGACACCGTTGTCGTGCCGCACGCCGCTGGTGAGGTCACGATCGGCGGGGAGCTGACCGCGATCCGCTGCCAGCCACCGGGCGGCCGTGCGAGCGAGCTTGCGAACGAGCAGTTGGGCACGACGTGAGCGGGGCGGACGCGGTGCTCGAGGCGGTCGACGTGGTCAAGCAGTACGGGTCGGTGGAGGCGTTGCGCGGCGCCTCGTTCACGGCAGCGGCGGGCGAGGTGGTCGCGCTGATCGGCGACAACGGCGCCGGCAAGTCCACGCTGGTGAAATGCATCGTGGGCGCCGAGCAACCGACCTCGGGCACGATCCGGTTCGATGGCAAGGAAGTCCGGTTCGGTTCGCCGACCGCCGCGCGGCAGGTCGGCATCGAGACGGTGTACCAGGACCTGGCCGTTGCTCCCGAGCTTGACCCGGCGGCGAACCTGTTCCTCGGCCGGGAGTTGCGCCGGCCGGGCATCCTCGGCCTGCTCGGCATGTTGGACAAGGCCGAGATGAAACGCCGCGCGGCGACGGAGTTCGACCGGCTCGGCATCCAGCTACAGAACATGGACGTGCCGATCGGGTCGCTGTCCGGCGGCCAGCGGCAGAGCGTCGCGGTGGCCAGATCGGTGGTCTGGGCCAGCAAGGTGGTGTTCATGGACGAGCCGACCGCGGCGCTCGGCGTGGTGCAGCGCGAGCGGGTACTCGATGTGATTCGCCGCGTTCGCGATGAGGGCATCGCGGTCGTGCTGATCAGTCACAACATGCCCGAGGTGTTGGCCGTGTCGGACCGGGTGGAGGTGCTCCGGCTCGGTCGGCGGGTGGCCCGGTTCAAGGCCGCGGACGCCACGCTCGAGGACCTCGTCGGCGCCATGACCGGGGCCTTGACCCAGGAGGAGGCGGCGTGACGACCAAGGTGGACCTCCCCGGCAGCTCATCCGCTGTGGACAAACAACCATCGCGCGCCGCGTGGTTGGCGCGGGCCGCGGCCGCCAACACCTTCTGGATCGCGCTGGTGCTGGTCGCACTGATCATCGTCTTCAGCGTGATCTCGCCGGACGCGTTCGCCACCAAGTTCAACTTCCAGCAGCTTTTCATGCAGACCGCAGTGCTGCTGGTGCTGTCGACCGGCATGACCTTCGTGATCATCACCAGCGGCATCGACCTGTCCGTCGGCTCGGTGCTGATCTTCGCCGGCATGGTCTCGGCGAAGACGATGAACTCGTTGTCCCCCAACGACACCGCACTCAACGCGGGCTGGGGCGTGATCACCGCCGGGCTGATCGCGGCGCTGGCCTCCGGCGCCGCATGGGGGCTGATCAACGGTTTGCTGATCGCCAAGGCCAAGATCCCGGCGCTGATCGTGACGCTCGGCTCGCTCGGCGCCGCGCTCGGCGCCGCGGACCTGATCAACAAGGGCTCGGACATCCGCAGCATCCCGGACAAGCTGAACCGCGTCCTCGGCCGCGGCACGTCCTTCGGCGACATCCCCAACCTGGTGATCGTCGCAGCGGTGATCACGCTGATCGCGGCGTGGCTGTTGCACACCACCAGGTTCGGCCGCTACACCTTCGCCGTCGGCTCCAACGCCGAGGCGGCGCGCCGGGCCGGCATCGGGGTCACCGGACATCTGATCAAGGTGTACCTGCTGAGCGGACTGCTGGCCGGGGCGGCCGGTTTCATGTCGCTGGCGTACTTCCACACCACCGCGATCTCCTCGCACACCTCGGACAACCTCAACTCGATCGCCGCGGTGGTGCTGGGTGGCACCAGCCTGTTCGGCGGGGTCGGCAGCATGCTCGGCACGGTGATCGGGGTGTTCATCCCGGCGGTGCTGAAGAACGGCTTCAACATCGTCGGCGTTCAGGACTACTGGCAGATGATCGCGGTCGGCACCGTGCTCGTCGCCGCGGTCTGGTTCGACCAGCAGCGCCGTCGCGCGCGCAATCAGTTGTAAGGCATACCAATGGAGGTATCTATGGTGAGGACACGACGCGCGCTGATCGTCGCCGGCGCCGCGCTGGCGGCCGCGACCATGCTCGCGGCCTGCGGCAGCGGCGAGGTGGGCGCGCCGCCGGCCAACGGCGGCGGCCAGTCCGGCGCGCCTGGCGGCGGGAACAAGAAGCTCGCGCTGGTGCCGGGTGTGCAGAACGAGCCGTTCTACATCTCGATGCAGTGCGGTGCCGAGGAGCAGGCCAAGAGCCTCGGCTACACGCTTCAGACCCAGGCGCCGGCCAAGTTCGACGCCACCCTGCAAGAACCGATCGTCACGGCCCTCGCGGCGAGCAAGCCGGCCGCGCTGCTCATCGCACCGACCGACGACGTCGCGATGACCCAGCCGATGAAGCAGGTGAAGGATCTCGGCGTGGTGGTGATCGAGGTGGACACCGCGCTCAAGGACACCTCGCTCGCCGCGTCCACCATCACGTCCAACAACGCGCAGGGCGGCCAACTCGCCGCCGACACCATGTCCAAGTTGGCCAACGGGAAATCCGGCAGCGTGCTGATCCTGGACACCAAGGCCGGTACGTCCACCACCGCCGCACGCGCCAAGGGTTTCGAGGACCAGCTGAAGAAGTACCCCAACCTCAAGTCGGCCGGCATCCAGTTCACCGACAACGAGCCGGACCAGGCCGCCGCCAAGGTGACCGCCGCACTGGCCGCGAGGTCCGATCTGGTCGGCGTGTTCGCCACCAACCTCAACACCGGCGAGGGCGCCGCCACCGGCCTGCGCAACGCGAACAAGACCGGTCAGGTCAACCTGATCGGCTTCGACGCCAGTCCGTCCGAGGTGGACGGCCTGAAAGCCGGCGACTTCCAGGCGCTGATCGCCCAGGACCCGGGCAACATCGGCAAGGAAGGCGTCAACCAGGCCATCGCCAAGCTCGAGGGCAAGGACGTCAAGCGCAACATCGAGGCCTCGCTCGTCGCCATCACCAAGGACACCATGTCCGCCAATGAGAAGTTCTTCTACAAGACCAAGTGCTGATCAGGTAACCGCGAGTCCCGCGCCCAGACACGCGAGTCCCGCGCCCTAGGCAACGCCGATACAGCGCAAGGTGACATTCCGCTGTTAGAAGCGAAGGAATGTCACCTTGCGCTGTATCAGCCACCGCGCAAGGGTGGCCCGGGTTAGGGCGAGCGGTGCGCGGACCAGCGCTCGGCGGCGGCGTAGGGGTCGAGCTCACCGGCGGCGACCTCGGTGGCCAGGCGGTCGAGGAGTTCCGGGTCGAGCCGGGCGCGCAGGTCGCGCACGGCGATGGCCTCGATCTCCTCGCGGGCGCGGCGCGCGCGGCGCGCCCGCAGACCGCCGTGCGCGGTCAGCCACTCCTGGTGCGCGGACAGGGCGGCGAGCAGGTCGTCCATCCCGGCGGCGGTCGAGGCGACGGTGCACACGACGGGCGGACGCCAGCTGTGCGCACCGGCGTTGTCCCTGCGCCCCAACGAGATTACGTTCCGCAGGTCGCGGGCGGTGGACTCGGCGCCGTCCCGGTCGGCCTTGTTCACCACGAACACGTCGGCCACCTCCAGGATGCCCGCCTTCGCCGCCTGGATACCGTCGCCCATCCCGGGCGCGAGCAGCACCAGCGTGGTGTCGGCCAGCGACACGATGTCCACTTCGGACTGACCGACACCGACGGTCTCGATGAGGATCACGTCGCAGCCGGCCGCGTCCAGCACCCGGACGGCCTGCGGGGTGGCCAGCGCCAGGCCGCCGAGCGCGCCGCGGGTGGCCATCGACCGAATGAACACCGACGGGTCCGTGGTGTGCGACTGCATCCGGATCCGGTCGCCGAGCAGCGCGCCGCCGGAGAACGGCGACGACGGATCGATGGCGAGCACGCCAACCCGCTTGTCCTGCTGGCGAAACGCGGCGATGAGCGCGGAGGTGAGGGTGGACTTGCCGACGCCGGGCGGGCCGGTGAGACCGAGCACGCGGGCCCGGCCGACCGACGGCGCCAGCGCCTCGGCGACTTGGCGCAGCAGCGGGCTGGCATCCTCGACCAGCGAGATCAGCCGGGCCACCGCGAGCGGCTCGCCCTCCCGCGCACGCGCGACGAGCTCCGGAACGTCGATCCGAAATCAGCCCTTCGGCACCCGAATGAGCAGCGCGTCACCCTGTCCGCCGCCACCGCAGAGCGCCGCGACGCCCAGCCCGCCGCCGCGCCGGCGCAGCTCGTAGGCGAGGTGCACGACCAGCCGGGCCCCGGAGGCGCCGATCGGGTGGCCGAGCGCGATCGCGCCGCCGTTCACGTTGACCTTCTCCGGGTCCAGCCCGAGCTGCCGGGTCGACACCACGCCGACCGCGGCGAACGCCTCGTTGATCTCCACCAGGTCCAGCTCCGCCGGGTCCACCCCGGCCTTCGCCAGCGCCGCCTTGATCGCGTTCGACGGCTGCTCGTGCAGCGAGGCGTCCGGCCCGGCCACCACGCCGTGCGCGCCGATCTCCGCGATCCAGGACAGCCCCAGCTCCTCGGCCTTGGCCTTGGACGCCACCACGACCGCCGCCGCACCATCCGAGATCTGCGAGGCCGAGCCCGCGGTGATGGTGCCGTCCGCGGCGAACGCGGCCCGCAGCTTGGCCAGCTCCGCCGCGGTCGTGTCGGCCCGGACACCCTCGTCGGTGTCGAACACCACCGGGTCGCCCTTCCGCTGCGGGATGCTGACCGGCACGATCTCGTCGGCGAACACGCCTTCCTTGACCGCCCGGGCGGCCCGCTGGTGCGAGGCCGCGGCGAACGCGTCCTGCTCCTCCCGGGTGACGCCGTAGCGCGAGTTGTACTTCTCCGTGGCCGCACCCATGGCCACCTGGTCGAACGCGCAGAACAACCCGTCGTGCGCCATGTGGTCGAGCAGCGTCACGTCGCCGTACTTGAACCCGGAGCGGGACTTGGGCAGCAGGTGCGGCGCCGCCGTCATGGACTCCTGTCCGCCGGCCACCACCAGGTCGAACTCCCCCGCCCTGATCAGCTGGTCGGCCAGGGCGATCGCGTCCAGCCCGGAGAGGCACACCTTGTTGATGGTCAGGGCCGGGACGTCCATCGGGATTCCGGCGTGGACCGCGGCCTGGCGGGCCGGGATCTGTCCGGCGCCCGCGGTGAGCACCTGGCCCATGATCGTGTACTGCACCTGGTCCGGCCGCACTCCGGCCCGCTCCAGCGCCGCCTTGATGGCGAACCCGCCGAGCTGGGCGGCGGAGAAGTCCTTGAGCGAGCCGAGCAGTCGCCCGATCGGGGTGCGCGCCCCGGCCAGGATCACGGAACCGGACACTGGTGCCTCCTGGGCAATGCGAACGTACGTTAACCGGAACGATACTCGGTCGGCCCACCTGGGCGAGATCCTTGTGTGAGCCGCACAACAGCAAAAGATTACCGACGGGTAGGTCTGACGTATCCTCAGCAGATGCACGAGTCGTTGAAGCCTTTCGTGATCGGTATCGATCACGTCGGCGTCGCGGTGCCCGATCTCGACGCGGCGATCGCGTTCTACCGCGACGTGCTGGGATTCGAACTGGCCCACGTCGAGGTCAACGACGAGCAGGGCACCCGCGAGGCGATGATGCGCGCGCCGGGCGACGACGGCCGCGGCTCGGCGGTGCAACTGCTCGCCCCGCTGAGCCCGGACTCCACGATCGGGAAGTTCCTGGACCGCAATGGCCCCGGCGTCCAGCAGGTCGCATTCCGGGTCACCGACGTCGCGGCCGCCGCGGAAGTGTTACGCGGCAAGGGACTTCGCGTGCTCTACGACCGGGCGCGGGCCGGCACCGAGCACAGCCTGGTGAACTTCGTACACCCCAAGGACACCGGCGGCGTGCTGATCGAACTGGTCGAGCCCGGCAGCTGAGCCGGCCGATGCGGTGCCCCCCGCGGCCGATGGGGCACGCGTCACACTGGCTGGTTCTGTACCGTTACTGGTCGGTAACCTCCGCCGGGGAGGTCGGATGATGCAGAAGATCCTCGACGCGATCATGGCCGGCGAGCTCGCCGAGGTCGGCTCCTTGCCGGTACCGGAGCACTACCGCGCGGTCACCGTGCACGCCGACGAGATCGGCATGTTCGACGGCCTGGCCACCGCGGACAAGGACCCGCGCCGGTCACTGCACGTCGAAGACGTGGCCACGCCCGAGCTCGGACCGGGCGAGGCCCTGGTGGCCGTCATGGCGAGCGCGATCAACTACAACACCGTGTGGACCTCGATCTTCGAGCCGCTGGACACGTTCGGTTTCCTGCGCCGGTACGGCAAGAGCTCGCCGCTGGCCAAGCGGCACGACCTGCCCTACCACGTGGTCGGCTCGGACCTTGCCGGCGTCGTGCTGCGCACCGGCCCTGGCGTCAACGCCTGGCAGCCGGGCGACCAGGTGGTCGCGCACTGCCTCTCCGTCGAGCTGGAGCATCCGGACGGGCACGATGACACGATGCTCGACCCCGAGCAGCGGATCTGGGGCTTCGAGACCAACTTCGGCGGACTGGCCGAGCTGGCCCTGGTCAAGACGAACCAGCTGATGCCCAAGCCGGCGCACCTCACCTGGGAGGAGGCCGCGGCTCCCGGCCTGGTCAACTCGACCGCCTACCGCCAGCTCGTCTCGGCCAACGGCGCCGCGATGAAGCAGGGTGACACGGTGCTGATCTGGGGTGCCTCCGGCGGCCTGGGCTCCTACGCCACGCAGTTCGCGCTCAACGGCGGGGCCACCCCGATCTGCGTGGTGTCCAGCCCGGCGAAGGCCGAGATCTGCCGCGCCATGGGCGCCGAGCTGATCATCGACCGGACCGCGGAGGACTACCGGTTCTGGTCCGACGAGCACACCCAGAACCCCAAGGAGTGGAAGCGGCTCGGCGCCCGGATCCGCGAGCTGACCGGCGGCGACGACCCGGACATCGTGTTCGAGCACCCCGGCCGGGAGACCTTCGGCGCCAGCGTCTACGTGGCCCGGCGCGGCGGCACGATCGTCACCTGCGCCTCGACCAGCGGGTTCATGCACGCCTACGACAACCGCTACCTCTGGATGAACCTCAAGCGGATCGTCGGCTCGCACTTCGCCAACTACCGCGAGGCGTGGCAGGCCAACCGGTTGGTGGCCCGTGGTCAGATCCACCCGACACTGTCCAAAGTGTACCCAATGGCCGAGACCGGTCAGGCCGCCCACGACGTGCATCGCAACGCGCATCAGGGGAAGGTCGGCGTGCTCTGCCTGGCTCCGCGCGACGGACTCGGCGTGACGGATCACGAGCTGCGCAACAAGCTGCTCGGTCAGATCAACAGATTCCGCGGTGTTTGACAGTAGCCGCAACAAGGGCGCGGTAGCGTAATACACATGGCTCTTGGCGCGGATCACGATCTCGTACCGCTCGGCCCCGGCTTCGACGTGTCGAAGCGCGGCTACAACCGCATGCAGGTCGATGAGCACCTGGAACAGGTGCAGAAGCAGCTCGACCTGCTTGCCGCGGACCGCAACAACATCGCGGCCCAGGCGGACGAGCTGGCCGGGCAACTGGAGAGGTCCCGCTCGGAGGTGACCGAGCTGCGCGGCCAGGTCGAGCGGCTCGCGCTGCCGCCGAGCACGCTCGAGGGCCTGAGCGAGCGGCTCCAGCGGATGCTGCGGCTGGCTCAGGACGAGGCGGCGGACACCAAGGCGCGGGCCGAGGCGGAGGCCGGGCACATCCGGGTCAAGGCCGAGGCGGACGCCAACGAGCTGCGGCAGACATACACCAAGCTGTTGGCGGAGCTGGACGAGCGGCGGGTGGCCATGGAGGCCGAGCACCGCGGCGTGCTCGAACAGGCGCGCGACGAGGCGGAGCAGCTGCTTCGGCTCGCCGAGGACGAGCGGATGCGGCTGGAGGCCGAGGCGACGCAGCGGCGGGCGCAGATCGAGGAGGACTTCGAGATCGCCATGGCCGCCCGGCGCACCGAGTCCATGCGGGCGCTCGCCGAGCAGGAGGCGACCAGCAAGTCCGAGGCCGAGCGCCGGGTGCGCGAGGCCACCGAGGAGGCGGCCAAGCGCCGGCAGGACGCGATCAACGAGTCGACCGCGCGGCTGCGCGAGGCCACCGAGGAAGCGCACCGCCGGGTACGCGAGGCCACCGAGGAGGCCAACCGGCGGATCAGTCACGCCGCGCAGCGGGTGTCCTCCCTTCGCCAGCTCCGCACCAAGCTCGCCGACCAGCTCAACGCCGCCCGCGAACTGCTGGCCGGCGCGCACCTGTCGCTGGAGAACGCGGCGCCGGCGCTCGACCCGCTGCCCGAGGAGCAGGCTGAGCCGAAGCAGCAGGCCGAGCCGAAGCAGCAGGCCGAGCCGAAGCGCCCGTCCCCCTCGCCGAAGCCGGCGGCCGGCCCCAAGCCGACGCCCGCACCCGCACCGGCCATGGCCGACGCGCCGACGACGGTGCTGACCCATCCGGCGGAGCAGCAGACCGTCGAGGTCAGCGCCCCGGCCAAGGAGCACTGGGAACCCGCCGAGATCGACCAGCCCAACCCGCGAGTCGCGCGCTCAGGCAAGCGAGTCTCGCGCTCAGGCAACTGAGTTACGCGCTCAGGCAACTGGGTTCCGGGCGCGGGGCCTACTCGGTGCCGATGTCCTCGAACCAGAGGTCGGGGTGCTCGGCGATGAACGTGCTCATCAGCGCGACGCACCGCGGGTCGTCCATGACCGTGACCCGCACGCCGTGCTCGGCCAGCCAGTCGTGCCCGCCGTTGAACGTGGTCGCCTCGCCGACGAGCACCCGGGAGATGCCGAACTGGCGGACCAGACCGGAGCAGAACCAGCACGGCGACAGCGTGGTGACCATGGTGGTACCTCGGTAGCTTCGCCGCCGCCCGGCGTCGCGAAACGCCGAGGTCTCTCCGTGCATGGCCGGGTCGCCGTCCTGCACCCGCCGGTTGTGCCCGCGCCCCCACAGTGAACCGTCCGGGCCGAACAACGCCGCGCCGATCGGAATCCCGCCCTCGGCCAGCCCGGCGCTGGCCTCCTCGAGGGCCACGGCCATCATGTCGGGATCATCCATGCGCGGTAGATTACTCGCCAGTAGCTCTCCCCACGGAGGATCAAGATGGCCGCTTACCAGACCATCGTCGTCGGCACGGACGGCTCAGACTCCTCGTACCGTGCGGTGGACCGGGCCGCCGCGATGGCCGCCGACAGCGGCGCGACGCTGGTCATCGCGAGCGCCTATCACCCGTCCAGGCCGGAGGAGATCGCCCGGCTCCAGGATCAGCTGGGCGACGACGCCGCGTACCAGGTGGTGGGCTCCTCGCCGGCCGAGGAGGCGGTGCGCACGGCGAGCGAACGGGCGCGGGTCGCCGGGGCCAAGGACGTGCACACGGTCACCGTGGACGGCGAGCCGGTGCCAACGCTGATCCGGCTGGTCAAGGAGCGGTCCGCGGACCTGCTCGTGGTTGGCAACCGGGGGTTGAACACGCTGGCCGGGCGCATCCTGGGCTCGGTGCCGGCCGAGGCGGCCCGCAAGTCCGGGGTGGACGTGCTCATCGTGCACACGACCTGATATCAGTGACCAGGTGATCGAGCAGTCGGTGCAGCAGCGGCTCGAGGAGCTGCTGCTCGGGGGCCCGCGCAGGTACACCCGCGCGGAGGTGGCCGACCGTTCCGGGGTGTCGCCGGAGCGGGCCAGAGAGCTGTGGCACTCGCTCGGTTTCGCCGCCGGACCGGACGACGCCACGGTGTACACCGACAGCGACGTGGCGGCCCTGCGCACGGCCAACGAGCTGGTCCGGTCCGGCATCACCGATCCGGCCCAGGTCACCGCGTCGGCCCGGATGCTCGGCCAGCATCTGTCCCGGCTGGCCGAGTCGCAGGTGGAGATGATGCGCGACATCCTGCTGGCCAACCCCGAGCTGGCCGCGGACGAGCGCTCGCTGCGCCGCTTCGTCGAGCGGGTGGCACCCGACCTCGAACACCTCCAGACCTTCGCCTGGCGCCGGCACCTGGCCGCCTACGCCGGTCGAGCGCTGGTCAGCCAGGACGACGACGTGGCCACCCACCAGGGTCAGGTCGTCGGGTTCGCGGACATGGTCGGCTTCACCACGTTCACCCGCCGTTCCAGCGAGGCGGAGCTGGCCAGCGTGGTGGACCGATTCGACGCGCTCACCACCGAGGTGGTCGCCGAGCACCACGGCCGGATCGTGAAGATGATCGGCGACGAGGTGCTGTTCGTGGCCGATCGCCCGGACGACGGCGCGGAGATCGCGCTGGTCCTGCTCGAACGGGCCGAGCAGGACCAGCGGTTGCCGGAGTTGCGGGCGGGTCTGGCCCACGGGCGGGTGCTCAGCCGGTTCGGCGACATCTACGGCTCGGTGGTGAACGTGGCCAGCCGGCTCACCTCGATCGCCCGCCCCGGCTCGGTGCTGATCGACCGCGAGCTTGCCGAGGCACTCGACGGGAACCCGGCGTACACGCTGCGAGGGCGCCGGCCGGTGTCGGTGCGCGGCTACCACCGGCTGCGCGCCTCGGTGCTGCGCCGCAACGCTAAGGAAGACGGTCCAACCAGGCCACGATCGCCGACGTGACCTCGGCCGGCACCTCGAGCGGCGGCAGATGCCCGGCCGTGGGCAGCACCACCAGCTCGGCCTGCGGCAGCAACTCCGCCATCGAGCGGGCCGCGTCGACCCCGATGAGCCGGTCCTCCTCGCCGTGCAGCACCAGCGCCGGCACCTCGGCCGCCCGCAGCACCGCGCCGGCGTCCGGCCGGAGGGCCATGGCGCGCTGTGCGGCGGCCACCGCGGCCGGGGAAAGGCCGGCGAGCAGCCGGCGAACCGCGTCGACCACGTCCGGGCGCCGCTCGAGCGTGGTCGGCCCGAGCAGCGCCGGCAGCATCTCCTCGGCCAGCCAGCCGACACCGTCCCGCTCGGCGCGCTCGGCCATCGCGTACCGGTTCTCCCTGGCCTGCGCGGCGTCCGCGGTGGACCTGGTGTCGATCAGCACCAGCCCGGCCACCCGCTCCGGCGCGGCGCGGAGCACGGCCATGGCGACGTAGCCGCCCATCGAGCAGCCGCCGAGCACCGCCCGGCGCAGGCCGAGCGAGTCGAGCAGCTCCAGCACGTCGGCGGCCAATACGTCGAGGTCCGGGCCGGCGTCCCCGAGCGGGGTCCGCCCGAAGCCGCGCGGGTCCGGTGTGATCACCTGGGCGTGTCCGGCCAGGCCGGTGCGCACCCGGTCCCACATCCTCCCGTCGAACGGGAACGCGGACAGCAGGACCAGCGGTGTGCCGTGGCTCTCGGTGCGGTGCATGAGCTCACCTGTCGACGATGGTGACCTTGATGGTCTCGTACTCTCCGGCCCAGGTGCGCGGCAACGGGGTGGCCACCTCGGGCGTCACGGCGGCCACCACGGCGTCGAGCACGGCCTCGGCGTGCCCGACGAAGAGGTGCTTGGCACCCGGGAAGTCGATCACCTTGGCCTGCGGGACGGTGGCGAACACCTCCCTGGCACGCGCGGGCCGCAGGTAGTCGTCCAGCTCCGGCACCAGGCACACCACCGGTTTGCCGGACTCCGCCCACCGGGCCAGCGCCCGCCCGTCGGCCCGCTTGACCGGTGGGGACACCAGGACCGCGCCGCGCACGAGCGGGTCGAGCCCGTACATCAGGGCCAGCTCGGTGCCGAACGACCAGCCGACCAGCCAGACCCGGGGCAGTTCGCGGGACCGGCAGAAGTCCAGCGCGGCGGCCACGTCCAACTCCTCGTCGCGGCCCTCGGCGAAGGTCCCGTCGCTGCGCCCGGCCTCGCTCGCCGTGCCTCGGGTGTTGAACCGCAGGACGGCGAGGCCGGCCAGCGCCGGCAACCGGAACGCCGCCTTGCGGAACAGGTGCGAGTCCATCATGCCGCCGTGCGTCGGCAGCGGGTGCAGGCAGACCAGCGTGGCCCTCGGCGGCCGGTCCACCGGCAGCGCCAACTCGCCGACCAGGCGTAGACCGTCCGAAGTGGACAGCGTGAGCGGGGTGCGTTCGGCGGGCAGCGCGGTGTTGCCGCCGATGCGCACCGGTTCCTCTGCGTTCACGCCGGTGAGACTATTCGCTGGTGCCCGCCGCCCGCCTGGCCGGCGGGTGCTCGCGGTACAGCGCAAGGTGACATTGCGCCGCATGGCCGAAGCCGAGGGCGAGCGAGTGAGCAGGGAGCCGGCGGATGAGATGATGCCGGCATGCCCATCACCGTCCGCGAAGATCTGGCCGGCATCCCCGACTACGTACCGGGACGCAAGATCCCCGGCGCGGTCGTGCTGTCGAGCAACGAGGTGGCGACCCCACCCCCAGACACCATCGTCGCCGCGATCACGGCGGCCGCACTCGACGTCAACCGGTACCCGGCCTGGTCGTCCGACGAGCTGGTCGGACGGATGGCCGGTGCGCTCGGCGTGGACGCCGGGCGGATCGCGGTCGGCTGCGGCTCGGTCAGCGTCTGCCAGCAGCTGATCCAGGCGCTCTGCCGGCCGGGCGACGGCGTGGTCTTCCCGTGGCGCTCGTTCGAGGCCTACCCGATCGTGACCCAGGTGCTCGGTGCGGGCGAACGCCGGGTTCCGCTCACCGAGGACCACCTGCAGGACGTGGACGGGCTGCTGGCCGCGATCACCGACACCACCCGGCTGGTGTTCGTGTGCAACCCGAACAACCCGACCGGCACGGTGGTGCGCGCCGCCGAGCTGGACCGGCTGATCACCTCGGTGCCCGACCACGTGCTGGTCGTGCTGGACGAGGCCTACCGGGAGTTCGTCACCGACCCGGACGTCCCGGACGGCCTGCGGTTGGCCAAGGAGCACGACAACGTCGCCGTGCTGCGCACGTTCTCCAAGGCCTACGGCCTGGCCGGCGCGCGGGTCGGCTACTGCGTCGCGCCGCCGGAGGTGGCCGCCGGGGTGCGCAAGGTGACCATTCCGTTCTCGGTCAACCGGCTGGCTCAGGCCGCCGCACTGGCCTCGCTGGAGGTCACCGACCAACTGCTCGCGGTGTGCGCCTCGGTGGTGGCCGAGCGCGAGCGGGTGTACGCCGAACTGGTTGCCATGGGCTATCCGGTTCCGCCGTCGCAGGGCAACTTCGTCTGGCTGCCGCTCGGCGAGCGCACCGCCGCGTTCAATGAGCACTGCCTCGATCACAAGGTGCTGGTCCGCGCGTTCGCCGGGGACGGCGCCCGGGTCACCATCGGGCTGCCGGAGGAGAACGACGCGTTTCTGGCCGCTGCCCGCGCCTTCCCGCGCTGAGCTGGAGTAGCCATGCCGATGAACTGGATGCACCGCAGGATCTGCAAGTCCGACAAGTGGGCGAAGACGATGGAGGGACAGACGCTGCCCTGGGTGCTGGACGGCGTCGACCTCGGCGAGGACGTGCTGGAGATCGGGCCGGGCTTCGGGGTGACCACCGCGGTGCTGGCCCGCCGGCCCGGCCGGCTCACCGCGCTCGAGGTGGACGAGGCCTCGGTCGGCTACCTGACCGACCGGTTCGGCGACGAGGTGCGCGTGCTGCACGGCGACGGCGCACGAATGGCGCTGCCGGACGACTCGTTCAGCGGCGCGGCCTGTTTCACCATGCTGCACCACGTGCCGTCGCCAGAGCTCCAGGACCAGCTCTTCGCCGAGACGTCGCGGGTGCTGCGGCCCGGCGGGGTGTTCGCCGGCATGGACAGCCTGCCCACGCTGCGCTTCCGGCTGATCCACCTGAACGACACCATGGTCATCGTCGACCCGGAGACGCTGCCGGACCGGCTGCGCGCGGCCGGGTTCACCAAGGTCGAGGTGACCGTCGGCGCCAAGCGCTTCCGGTTCCGGGCACAATAGGGGCGTGCCAACCTACGAGTTTCGCTGCCGCGAGTGCGGGTCGACCTTCGACGTGCAGCGGCCGATGGCGGAGTCGGCCGCGCCGGCCGACTGCCCGTCCGGCCACGACGACACGGTGAAGCTGCTGACCATGGCCGGGCTCACGGGCGGCGCGGGCGGTGGCCCGGCCCCCGGCGGTGGCTGCTGCGGCGGCGGCTGCGGCTGCGGCGGTTGACGAACGGTTGACCGGGGTTCTCAGGCGCGGCTAACCGTAGTCACGGAAGCCCTTGCCGGTTTTGCGGCCCAGGCGACCGGCGGTGACCAGGTGTTCGAGCAGCGGCGCCGGGGCCAGGCCCGGATCGCGCAGCTCGTTGTACAGGGTGCGCTCGATGGCCAGCGACACGTCCAGCCCCACCACGTCGAGCAGTTCGAACGGCCCCATCGGCAGGCCGCAGCCCACCTTCATGGCGGTGTCGATGTCGTCGGCCTCGGCATAGTGCGCCTCGAGCATCTTCACCGCGTCGTTGAGGTACGGGAACAGCAGCGCGTTGACGATGAAGCCGGCCCGGTCCCCGCAATGTACCGGGTGCTTGCCGACCGCACGGCAGACCGCATCGGCAGTGGCCACGACGTCCGGTGCGGTCGAGATCGTGCGCACCACCTCGACCAGTTTCATCACCGGCGCCGGGTTGAAGAAGTGCAGGCCGACCACATCGGACGGTCGGGAGGTCGCCGCGGCGCAGGAGATCACCGGCAGCGACGAGGTCGTGGTGGCCAGCACCGCGCCCGGCTTGACCACCTCGTCCAACGCGCCGAACACCGCCTGCTTGACCGCAAGCTGCTCGGCCACCGCCTCGATCACGAGGTCGCAGTCGGCCAACTCCTCGAACTCCACCGCCCGCATGACCCGGCCAATGGCCGCATCCCGGTCCACTTCGGACAGCCGGCCCTTCGCCACCTGCCGGTCGAGCGACTTGCGCACCGCGCCGAGCGCCGCGTCCGCCTTCGCGGCGGTGCGAGCCCTGAGCACGACATCGAAGCCGCGCTTGGCGAACACCTCGACGATGCCGGTTGCCATCACCCCGGTGCCGACCACGCCGACGCGGCGCACCTCGCGCGCCGGACCCCGGCCGGCGCCGTCGGCCGGCGCCGCCTCGTCGACCAGCACCACCGGCGAGTCGGGCGCGTCGTAGGTGTAGAAGCCGCGCCCGGTCTTTCGGCCGAGCAGGCCGGCGGTGACCATCTGCTTGAGGATCGGGGCCGGTGCGTGCAACCTGTTGCGCGACTGGCGATACATCGTCTCGAGGATCTCGTAGGCGGTGTCCAGACCGATCAGGTCGAGCAGCGCGAGCGGGCCCATCGGGTAACCGCAGCCGTAGCGCATCGCCGCGTCCAGGTCTTCCCGGCTGGCGTAGCGCGCCTCATACATGGCGGCGGCGTGGTTGAGGTAGCCGAACAGCAGTGCGTTGGCGATGAACCCGGCCCGGTCGCCGATCACCACCGGTTCCTTGCCGATGCGCTGGAGCAGCGCGACCACGTCGGTGACCACGTCGGGCTCGGTGACCACCGTGCGGACCACCTCGACCAGCCGCTGCACCGGCGCGGGGTTGAAGAAGTGCACGCCGACGACCTTGCCGGGACGTCCGGTGTGGACACCGATCTCGGTGATCGACAGCGAGGATGTGTTGGACGCCAGGATCACGTCCGGGCGGCAGATCTGCTCCAGCTCGTTGAACACCGCGGCCTTGCGGTCCAGCTGCTCGGGGATCGCCTCGATCACGAGGTCCACGTCGGCGAGGTCGGCCAGCTCGGCGGTGTAGCCGATCCGGTCGAGCAGCTCGGCGCGGCCCACCCCGTCCAGCTTGCCGTGCGCCACCGCGCGGGCGGTGGACTGCTCGATGTGCGCCCGGCCCCGGGTCAGGCTCTCCTTGTCGACCTCGACGCCGACCACGTCGACCCCGGCCCTGGCCAGCACCTCCGCGATGCCGGATCCCATGGTGCCCAGCCCCACGACCCCGACGCTGGTGAACTCGCGTGCCACGGCATCCACCTCCGCGTATCCCGACCTGGGCCGGTTTGGATGCTACCCGCCGGTAATAAGATCGGCCGCCTCGTTATGGCCCAGCTCACTGCGCCACGGTGCGCCATGCGCTCGCGAGCTCGCCTCACGGTGTCGGCAGCCTCGGCCACACCGACGCGGCCACCGCGGTCGCCGCCCGGCACGCGGCTGCGACCTGGCCCCGGCGCATCCGGACGAACACCGCGGCGATCTCCACCAGGCCGGACCGGCCGGCCGCGCGGAACTCGATGTGCCGGGTCTGCGCGCCACAGAACACGTGGTCCCCGGCGTCCGGCGTCGGGCTGAGCACCGAGGAACGGCCGGCGATCGACGACTCGGTCGCGCCGGGGCCGGTCGGCCTCGGCGCCGGGCCGGCGGTGAACATCACCCTCAGCCGGGTGCTGTTGTCCGACGCGGTCCAGGCGCAGTCGTGTCGCGCCGGGTAGGTCCTCGGCCGGGCCTGCGCCAGCCCGGGCACCGCGGCCCGCGCCTCGTCCGGCACGACCGAGCAGGGATCCATGGCGCCCAACGAGTTCCCGGCGAACTCACGGTGCTTCACCGACCCGGCGCGCAGCACCGCGACCGCCTTGTCCATGCCGGCCTTGACCATGTCGCAGAGCATGGGTTCGGTGCCCTCGAACAGGGACGCGTTGACCGACAAGGTGATCCCGTCGGGAAACACCAGAAGGTTGTTGCAGTAGCCGGAGTCCGCGTCGTACTCGACCGCCTTGAGCCCGCCGCCGAGCTCGGTGATCCTCTTCGCGGCCAGGTCCGGCAGGGCGTCGGTCCGGTCCAGGCTGCCCACGTAGAGCGTGATCCCCTCGCTGTCGGCATTCTTGATCTCGACGAGGCAGTCGTCGAGGGAGTCGGGCACGCCGAGCTTGGCCGTGCCGAACCGGGCAAACTCGTGCGGATCGGTGAGACTGCACGGATCCAGCGTGGTGAGGTCGCCGAGCAGGTCGTTCGCGCCGGCCTGTTCGGGCGGCGGCGAGCTGGTACCCGGCCGGCCCGAGGAGCTGGTGCCTCCGCTGGTGCCGGAACCGCCATCGAGCCGCGCGACCGGCCGGCCGGTGATCAGGCTGGTGCATCCGGCGACCGCCGCGACGGCGAGCAGGGCGGCGAGCGGACCAGCCGCGCGACGGCAGCGACCAACCATGCCGAACATCTCACCACGGCCGGTGCGCTACCGGGGTAGCTTCGGCCACACTTCCGCGGCGAGTGCCCGTCCTGGCCCGCAGGCGTCGTTTCCCTTGCCTGGCAGCCCGACCTCGAGGAGCACCAGCTCTCGCGCGCCGAGCTGCGGCGAGTCCGCGGCCGTCGTTTCGAGCTGGCAGGCCGGGAAGTCCGGGCGTGTGTTGTTCGGCGTGACGTAGGTCGCCGAGCCGGCGATGGTCTCCTGCTTGGTGTGTTCCAGGTCGAAGGACGAATCGACCGGCGCGATGCTCAGCCGCACCACGGGGCCGGCCCCGCCGACCGCGCTCCAGCGGCAGGTGTGGGTGGACGCCCAGTGCTCGGTCTGCATCCGCGGCACGCCGAGCCTGGCCGCCAGCGCACTCGCCGAAAGCAGGTCGCAGGCGTCGAGCCGGCCGGCGGAGTTCGCCGCGAAGTCGTA
Organism: Labedaea sp.; assembly: GCA_045806965.1. Classification (GTDB taxonomy): domain Bacteria; phylum Actinomycetota; class Actinomycetes; order Mycobacteriales; family Pseudonocardiaceae; genus DASYTH01. The sequence continues at coordinate 56,598 of JBJMIG010000038.1, forward strand.
GTGCTTGACCCGCTTGCCGAGCACCCGGTCGACCACCACGGACAGGGTGGCTTCCACGATCGGGCACGAGTCGACGTGCCCGGGGTGCTCGCCCACCGTGCTGTCCGCCTGGATCATGATCGAAACGCTGTCGGTGAACGTCAGGTACCGGGTGCAGTGGTCGGGCGCCTCGCGCACCCGCTGCGCCCGCAGGCCGCGTGGCAGCGTGCGGTCCGGGTCCGGCGTGCGCCGGGCACCGCCCGGCGGGTCGCCCTCGTCCACGACGCCCACCGTCACCCCAACGTCGATGCCCTTGGTGCGGACCGTGAAGGCGCAATAGTCATACGCCGGCCGCGGCAACAGCACCAGCTGACCCAGCTCGTCCGGCAGGGTCAGCGGGATGAGCAGACTGCAGTAGTCGATCGTGGGGAGGTCTCCGAGCGCGATCTGTCCGGTGAGCGGCGCGCCGGCATCCTTGGCGGCGGACGCCTCCGGCACCGACGTTCCGGCCACCGGCGCGGCGCAGCCGGCGACGGCGACCGACATGGCCGACATGGCCGACACGGCCACGGCGGCGAGCAGCAGAGCAGACGGTCGCCCCATCGGTCCTCCCCCAGAAGTGTCCTCCCCGCTGGGTCGTACCAGGCCCAGGCGCTGTTACCGCTGCTCGTCGAACCCGCGACCGGCCAGCTCTCGCACCCGGCGCAGCGCCTCCGCGGCCTGCCCGCCGGTGGCCGAGACCCGCACCGTGTCGCCGCCCCGGGCCCCGAGCGCCATCAGGGCCAGCACGCTGCGCGCGTCCGCCTGTTTGTCCCCGAAGGTGACCGTGACCGTGGCGTCCAACCCGGCGACCACCCTGGCGAGCAGCGCCGCCGGCCGGGCGTGCAACCCGATCTCGTTGGTGAGCGGCACCTCGACGATCTCGCCGGCCTTTTCGGTGCCGCTCGCCCGGGCACCGCCGCCGGCATCCTCGGGCACCGCCTCGGGCACCGCACCTCGCCGCGCCGCCGCCACCACGTCGGACAGGCCCGCCCCGCCCTGTGCGGCCACCGCCGCGGCGACCGCGCCCTCGACCAGCGGCACGTCCATCACCACCGCCCGGTCCGGCCGGTCGAGCGACTCGACGGCGAGATCGGCGACCATTCGGGCGCTGCCGAGGTCATAGAGCAGCACCACGCCGTCGCCCGTGTCCGCCTCCGCCAGCGCGGCGCTGACCAGGCCGAAGTCGGTGCCGAGCGCCCCGTCCCCGGTGCCGCCGGCCGCGACCAGCGCGACGTCCGGCGCCATCTGCCCGGCCAGCTCGGCCACCCCGGCGGCGAGCGTGGCGCTGTGCGAGACCAGCACCAGCCCGACCGTCACGGCGCCGCACCCGCCGAGTCGGCGAGCGAACCGAGCAGCAGCGCCGTGGACCGGGCACCCGGATCGAGGTGCCCGGCGCTGCGCTCGCCCAGATAGGAGGCCCGGCCCTTGCGGGCGACCAGCGGCACCGTTGACTCCGCACCGGCCGACGCCGCGTCCGCCGCGGCCCGCAGCACCGCCGCGACGCCCGCGTCCACGGCCTGCTCCGCCGCGCGCACCGCCGGCTCCAGCGCGTCCACCATGGTCTTGTCGCCGAGTTCCGCCTTGCCCCTGGCCACCACGCCGCCGAGCGCCGCACGCAAGGCCGCCACCACCGACTCCGCGGTCAGCTCGGTGGCGTCGGCGACCGCCGTCGCGGCGCGCAGGAACGCCGTGCCGTACAGCGGCCCGGCGGCCCCGCCCACCTTGGAGATCAAGGTGGAGGCGGCCAGCTTCAGCACCGCCGCCGGCGTGTCCGGAGTGGCCGCGTCCAAGTTGGACACGATGAAGGTGAACCCGCGCTTGAGGTTCTCGCCGTGGTCGCCGTCACCGATCGCGCGGTCCAGCCCGACCAGCTCGTCGCGGTGCTCGGTGATCACCGCGGCCGCGCCGCGCAGTGCGTCCGCGACCTGTCCGGCGCCACAACCCATCAGATGCCCCAGCGCAGCGCCGCGGTGTGCACCGGGGCGTCCCACAACTCGATCAGCTCGTCGTCGAGCTTCAGCAGCGTCAGGCTCATCCCCTGCATCTCGAGGCTGGTGATCAACGGCCCGACCAGGCGGCGCTGCACCGTGATTCCTCGGTCGGCGAGCAACCCCTCGGCGATCCCGTGCGCGAGGTACAGCTCGATCAGCGGGGTGCCGCCCATCGAGTTGGTGAACAGCAGCACCCGGTCGCCGCTCTGGAACGGCAGATCCTCGATGATCGGCTCGAGCAGCCTGGCCACGATCCCGTCGGCGTTGTCCATGGGCATCCGGGCGCGGCCCGGCTCGCCGTGGATGCCGATGCCGACCTCCATCTCGTCGTCCGGCAGGTCGAAGCTGGGCTCGCCGACGTGCGGCACGGTCGGCGCGGTCACCGCAAGGCCCATCGACCGCACGTTGGCGATCACCCGGTTGGCCAGCCGCTCCACCGCGTCCAGGTCGGCACCCCGTTCGGCGGCCGCACCGACGATCTTCTCGAGCAGCACCGTGCCACCGACACCGCGGCGCCCGGCCGTGTAGAGCGAGTCCTTCACCGCCACGTCGTCGTCGATCACGACGGTGCGCACGTCCACGTCGTCGGCCGCCGCCAGCTCCGCCGCGGTCTCGAAGTTCAGCACGTCGCCGGTGTAGTTCTTGACCACGAACAGCACGCCGGCACCGCCGTGCGTCTGCTTGACCGCCTCCTGCATCTGATCCGGCGTCGGCGAGGTGAACACCGCGCCGGGACAGGCCGCCGTGAGCATGCCGGGACCGACGAACCCGCCGTGCATCGGCTCGTGCCCGGAGCCGCCGCCGGAGATCACCGCCACCTTGCCCGACACCGGTGCGTCGGCCCTGACCACCACGGCCGGGTCGTCGACCACCCGAAGCAGGTCCGCATGGGCCAGCGCCATCCCGCGCAGTGACTCGGCGACCACTGTGGACGGGTCATTGATGATCTTCTTCATGCCGGCCTCCGGCGATCGACGATGATCGCTCACGGGATCAACTCGCAGGCTCGCTGATCTCGCTCGGACACTGCTTCATTGGTTCGCTCGCAAGCTCGCTCAGGACACTACTTCTTGGGCAGCTTCGGCACGAGACTCCTGGCGATCACCTGTGCCTTCGCGCACACGTCCTCACCAGCGGTTGGCGTGTAGCGGATGAACGTCACGCTCACCACCTCCGCGAAGTCGGTCCGTAACGGCAGCTGCGCCCAGGACACCTCGCACTTGGCGCTCGCCGTGTTCTCCGCCTCCTGGGTGGCGCTGATCCCACCGAGGTCGACCTTCTTGGTCTTCGCCGGATCGGCGCCCTTCGCCGGATCGACCCCGGAGCGCAGCCAGACCCACACGTCCGCGCCGCTGGCGCTCCAGGTGCACCAGTGCAGGCTGGTGGGGTTCGGCTTGGCGTCGGCGCCGAGCGCCGTCCTGAGGTCCGCCGCCGGCACCGCGGCGCACGGATCCACCTCGCGGATCGTGCCCGCGGTGGCCGGGTAGGCCGGCGGGTCGCGGCGGATCCGGCCGACCACCGCGCCGAGCACCGTGCGGCCGACCGCGCACAGGTCGGGAGCCTTGCCACCGACCTGGATCTTGATCCCCCGGTTCGGCGAGGTCTCGGTGACCACCGTCTGGAAGCACGCGGACTTGTCGTCCAACTCCTGCTCGATCGCCGGCAGGCCGCCGATGTTCTGGTCCGCCCGGCTCGGGCTCTCGATCAGCCCCTCGCCGAGGGTCAGGGTGATGTTGAGCTCCTTGCCGTCCGGGTCCTTCATGTAGTTGGCGCACTGGGAGAAGTCCGACACCTGGTTCTCGTCCGGGGTGCCGACGGCGGTGAGCGTGTTCTTGTCGAGCAGCCCACACGCGTCGATCTTGCGCAGCTTCTCCGAGGTGAACGCCGGGTCGTTGGTCTTCGGCGCGGCGCTGCTGCTGCCGCCGCCGGAGCCCTGCCGCACGGCCGCGGCCGGCACCGTGGTGCGGGTGTAGGTCACCTTGGCCAGGTCCACTGTGGAGCCGCAGCCGGCCGCCGCGCACATGGCGGCGAGCACCAGCGACACACTTCGAAGGCGGCGAGACACCGCTAGACCGTATCGAGCCGGCAGCCCGTTCGGGGGCCGAACCCGAACCTCGGCCCGCGCGTCCAGCGAAGATGCGAGCCTTCGGCACCCTGTGGACCGCCAGCAGCCTGTCCAGCCTCGGCGACGGCGTGACGCGGGCCGCCGGGCCACTGCTGGCGGCGGCGCTGACCAGGGATCCGGTGCTGGTCGCCGGGCTGACCGTGGCCGAGCAACTGCCCTGGGCGCTGTCCGCGCTGCCGAGTGGCGTGCTGGTGGACCGGTTCGACCGGCGGTGGCTGCTCACCTCCGCCAGCCTGGTCCGGGTCCTCGCGCTCGGCCTGCTCGCCGTCGTCGTCGCGCTCGGGCGGCCCGGCCTGCCGGTGCTCTACGCGGCATCTCTGCTCGCCGGCTGCGCGGGCGTGCTGTACGAGAACGCCTCCATCACCGTGCTGCCCTTGCTGGTCGAACGCGGCCGGCTGGAGCACGCCAACGGCCGGATGCTGGCCACCCGAACGGTCGGCCAGACCCTGCTCGGCCCGCCGCTCGCCGGCGTGCTCTTCACGCTGGCACTGTGGGCCCCGTTCGCGCTGGACGCGGCGGCGTTCGTGCTGGTCGCGGCGCTCTGCCTGACGCTGACCGTGCCCAGGGTCGACACCGGGCCACGCACCACGCTGCGCGCCGCGGTCGCCCAGGGCGTGCGCTGGCTGGCCGCCCACCGGCTGCTGCGCACCCTGGCCTTCACCGTGGCGGTCTCCAACGTGGCGCTCAGCGCGGCCTTCTCGATCATGGTGCTGGCCGTCCAGGAGCGCCTCGGCGTCGGCCCGGTCGGCTACGGCCTGCTGCTGTCCTGCGTTGCCGTCGGCGGCGTCCTCGGCGCGCTGATCACGCCCCGGATCACCGCGCTGATCGGCCCGGCGACGGCGTTGCGCGCCGGGCTGGTCGTCGAGGCACTCGTCCACCTGGGCTGGCACTGACCCGCAACCCGTACTTCGGCGCGGCCATCCTGTTCGTTCTCGGCCTGCACCTGCTGGTGTTCAGCACGATCAACTCGTCGTTGCGCCAGTCCATCACCCCGTCGGAACTGCTCGGCCGGGTGCACAGCGCCTACCGGCTGATCTCCAACGGCGGCATGCTGCTCGGTGCCGTCCTCGGTGGCGTGCTCGCCCGCTACCTCGGCCTCACCGCCCCCTTCTGGCTCGGCTTCGTCGCGCTGTCCGGTGTCGCCGTCCTGGTCTGGCGGCCGCTGTCCACCGCCGGCAGTCCCGCCGGGCGGCGGTAACTCGCTCGCGGTCTCAGAACAGCCGCAGGTCGGCGCTTTCCCGGCCGCGGAGCTGGTCGTAGTCGATGACATGGCAGCGAAAGCCGCGGTCCTCGGCGAGCGTGCGGGCCTGCGGCACGATGGTCTGGGCGGCCAGCACGCCGCCGACCGGGGCGAGCAGCGGATCCCGGTTGAGCAGCTCGACGTAGCGGCTGAGCTGGTCGACCGCCTCGATGGTGGCGCGACGCTTGATCTCCACGGCCCAATGGCGCGGGCGGGCAGCGGCTCCGGCGGCGAGCGCGACGGTGGCGCCGGAGGAGTCCCGGCACAGGATGTCGACCGGCCCGATCGCGGTCGGGTACTCGCGGCGGATCAGCGACCAGCTCTCGTCGAGGGTGCCGATGTGCGCGGCGAGCAGCTCCTGCAGGTGCGCCTCCACGCCGTCCTTCACCAGGCCGGGTTCGGGCCCGAGGTCGTGGCCGGAGTTGTGCAGGATCTCGGCGATGAGGATGATCAGCCGTTCGCCCGCCTTGTTCTCGACGGTCCAGGTGTCCGGGGACTCGGTGAGCCAGCAGGGCGGACTCATCCAGTTCAGCGGTTTGTAGGCCCGGTCGTCGGAGTGGATGGACACCGAGCCGTCCGCCTTGATCAACAACAGCCGGGTGGCCATGGGCAGGTGGGCGGTGAGCCGGCCGGCGTAGTCGACCTGGCACCGGGCGATGACGAGGCGCACGCGGGCGAGGGTAGCGGGGTGGGCCAGGATCGCGGCATGAGAGCCCTCGAGTCCCGGCAGGTGTACGCCAACGCGTGGATGACCGTGCGGGAGGACGTGATCCGGCGGCCGGACGGGTCGGAGGGGATCTTCGGCGTCGTGGACAAGCCAGGGTACGCGCTGGTCATCCCCTGGGATGGGCAGCGGTTCATGCTGGTCGAGCAGTTCCGGTACCCGCTCGGCGTGCGACGCTGGGAGTTCCCGCAGGGCACCGCGCCGAAGCGGGCCGACGTGGACGCCGCCGAGCTGGCCGCGCGGGAGCTGCGCGAAGAGACCGGGTTGATCGCGAGCCGGCTCGACGAACTCGGCACGCTCGACGTGGCGCCGGGCATGTCCAGCCAGCGCGGCCGGGTGTTCCTGGCCACCGGGCTCACCGAGGGTCCGCCGCAACGCGAACACGAGGAGCAGGACATGCGCTGCGCCTGGTTCGGCCGCGCCGAGCTCGACGCCATGATCAGGAACTCGGAGATCACCGACTCGCAGTCCCTGGCCGCCTACGCGCTGTTGCTGCTGCGTGAGCGGGCACCGTAAGAGCGCCCGCCGCCGGCGAGCAGCGTCCGCGAGCAGTTGGGGTTCAGCGGAAGGTCACCTTCATGCGCTTCTAAACGCGGATGTCACCTTCCGCTGTATCTAGACGCGGAATGTCACCTTCCGCTGTATCTAGCAGCGGAATGTCACCTGCCGCTGTAAGAGCCGGAGGGCCGTCAGTCGGGCCAGACCGGCTTGCGCTTCTCGAGGAACGCCGCCATTCCCTCGCGGGCGCCGGGCAGTTGCGCGGTCCCGGCCATCACCTCGAGCGCGATCGCGTAGGCGTCCGCCTCGGGCCGGTCGAGCTGCGCGTACAGGGTCTGCTTGCCGATCCCCTTGCCCGCCCGGCTGCCCCTGGTCGCGCGGCCGAGCAGCTCGTCGACCGCGTCGTCGAGCTGCTCGTCCGGGACCACCCGGTTGATCAGCCCCCACTGCTCAGCGGTCCGCGCGTCGATCACGTCGCCGGTGAGCGCCAGCTCCATCAAGCGCTTGCGGCCGATGGAGCGGGCCACCGGCACCGCAGGCGTGTGGCAGAACCAGCCGGCCTTTCCGCCGGGCAGCGCGAACCCGGCCGACTCGCCGGCGACGGCCAGGTCGCAGGAGGCCACCAGCTGGCAGCCGGCGGCGGTGGCCAGCCCGTGCACCCGGGCGACGACGACCTGCGCGACAGACTGGATGGTGCGCATCAGCTCGGTACACAGCCGCAGCAACTCCCGCACCCCAACCAGGTCGCGCGCGGCGACGTCGGCGAAGTCATGGCCGGCGGAGAACACCGGGCCATCGCCGCCGAGCACGATGCCGGTGGCGTCGGTCCCACCGGCTTCCCGGAACGCGGCCAGCAGCTCGGCCAGGTGCTCCTCGGAGAGCGAGTTGCGCCTGGCCGCGCGGTTCATCGTGATCCGGACCGTGCCGCCCTCGCGCTTGACCAGGATGTGCCGGTAGTCGGTCATGGGCTCAACGGTAGCCCGTTGGCCTCCCGAATCACCCTGACGATGTCCGCCATCATGTCGTTGATCTGGTAGTCCTTCGGCGTGTACACCCGGGCCACGCCGCGTTCGGCGAGCGCCCTGGCATCCTCCGGCGGGATGATGCCGCCGACGATCACCGGGATCTCGCCCGCGCCGGCCGCGCGCAGCCCGTCGATCACCGCGGGCACCACCTCGACGTGTGAGCCGGACAGGATGGACAGGCCGACCACGTGTACGCCTTCCTGCACGGCGGCGGCCACGATCTCCTCGGGGGTCAACCGAATCCCCTGGTAGATCACTTCGAAGCCGGCGTCCCTGGCCCGCACCGCGATCTGCTCGGCGCCGTTGGAGTGCCCGTCCAGTCCGGGCTTGCCGACCAGCATGCGCAGCTTCTGGCCGAGCTCGGCAGCGGTCGCCTCGACCAGATCGCGCACCCTGGCCAGGTCGGCTCCGGGCGCACCGGCCGCCGACGCGCCGGATACCCCGGTCGGCGCCCGGTACTCGCCGAACACCTCGCGCAACGCCGCCGCCCACTCCCCGGTGGTCACCCCTGCCGCGGCGCAGTCCAGCGTCGCGTCCATCAGGTTCGCCGACGACTTCGCGGTGTCCCGCAACACGTCCAGTGCCTTGTCCACATCGGACTGACTGCGCTTCGCACGCCAGCGGTTGATCGCCTCGACGGCGTGCTTCTCCACGTCCGGGTCCGGCAGGTGGATCACGTCGGCGCCCTCGGCCTGCAACGGGCTCGGCTCGGTGGTGTCGAACCGGTTCACCCCGACCACGATCTCCTCGCCGGCCTCGATCCGGCGCCGCCGCTCGGCCAGCGAGGTGACCAGTGCGGTCTTCATGTATCCGCTGTCCACCGCGGCCACCGTGCCGCCCATGCCGTCCACCCGTTCGATCTCCGCCCGCGCGCCGGCCACGATCTCGTCCACCTTGGCCGCGATCACCGGCGAGCCGTCGAAGATGTCCTCATACTCCAGCAGATCCGTCTCGTAGGCGAGCACCTGCTGCATGCGCAGCGCCCACTGCTGGTCCCACGGCCGTGGCAGGCCGAGCGCCTCGTTCCAGGCCGGCAGCTGGATGGCTCTGGCCCTGGCGTTGCGGGACAGCGTCACCGCGAGCATCTCGAGCACGATCCGCTGCACGTTGTTCTCCGGCTGCGCCTCGGTCAACCCCAGCGAGTTGACCTGCACGCCGTAGCGGAACCGGCGCTGCTTCGGGTCCTCGATGCCGTAGCGCTCCCGGGTGAGCTCGTCCCAGAGCGTGGCGAACGCGCGTAGCTTGCAGGTCTCCTCGACGAAACGCACCCCGGCGTTGACGAAGAACGAGATGCGCGCGACCACGTCGCCGAACTTCTCCTCGGGCACCTGGCCGGAGGCGCGCACCGCGTCCAGCACCGCGGTCGCCGTGCACAGCGAGAAGGCCACCTCCTGCACCGGCGTCGCGCCGGCCTCCTGGAGGTGGTAGCTGCACACGTTGATCGGGTTCCAGCGCGGCACGTTGGCCACCGTCCAGGCGACCATGTCGGTGATCAGCCGCAGGCTCGGACCCGGCGGGAACACGTAGGTGCCCCGGGACAGGTACTCCTTGATGATGTCGTTCTGCGTGGTGCCGGTGAGCCTGGCGACCACCTCGTGCCAGTCCGTGCCGGCCTCGGCGGCCTGCTCCTGAGCCACGCTGATGTAGAGCGCGAGCAGCCACATGGCCGTCGCGTTGATGGTCATCGAGGTGTTCGCCTCGGCCAGCGGCATGTCGGCGAACAGGGCGCGCATGTCGCCGATGTGCCCGACCGGCACACCGACCTTGCCGACCTCGCCCCTGGCCAGCGGGTGGTCCGGGTCGTAGCCGGTCTGGGTCGGCAGGTCGAACGCGACGGAGAGCCCGGTCTGGCCCTTGGCGAGGTTGCGCCGGTAGAGCTCGTTCGACGCCGCCGCCGAGGAATGCCCCGCGTAGGTGCGCATCACCCAGGGCCGGTCCCGCTCACGGTCGGTCGGATACGGCATCGGATACCTCCCGTCCAGCTCGGGTTAAGCGTACTGGCGGGTAACTAGTTCGGCCGGGGTGCCATTCCTCACAGGTGTTGCGGACAATGGGTTGGTGCCCGCCTACACACTGGTGGTGCCCCTGCTGGCGATCGGGGTGCTCGCGCTCGTGCTTCGCTGGGCGTCGAACCTGGACACGGACAAGGCGCACCGAAAGGACTACGGCCTGCTGCGCGAGGTGGCCAAGGTGCCGAGCTCGACCGCGGCGCGGGTGGTCGAGCTGCGCCTGCGGCAGGCCGGCGTGCGCGCCACCACGGTGCCCGCCGACGACGGCGACGGCATGCGCATCCTGGTCTTCCCCGCCGACGAGCCCACCGCCATCCGCGCGCTGCTCTCCCTGCCCGGCGCCTGAGCACCCCGCGAGTCTCGCGCCGGGGTTCGCCACGTCCGCCCGGCGTTGCCCGAGCGCGAGACTCGCTTGCCTGAGCGCGAGACTCGCGCGGTTAGGGGCGGGGGAAGAGCACGGCGGCCGCGCTGCCGCCACGGCGGACCGGCTCCCCGGCCGCGAGGACCTCACCGTGCGGGAGGAACTCCAGGCCCGACGCGACGCCGATGGTCGGCGGGACCGTGATCGTCGGATCCAGCGGCGAGGTGTTGGAGACCGCGAAGCGCTGCCCGAGCTGCTGCAGTCCCGGCGTGGTCGGCAGCTCCAGGAACGCGGGCTCGGCCTGGGTGGTGGCCCCGTTGCGCTGGGAGGCGCGCGGGGCGGCGATGGCGTCGGGCAGGGACATGCCGAAGTCCACCCGGTTGATCAGGATCTGGAGCACCGTGGTGATGATCGAGGCGCCGCCGGGCGAGCCGACCGCGAGGAACGGTTGCCCGTGCCGCAGCACGATGGTCGGCGACATGCTGGACCGTGGGCGCTTGCCGGCGGCCGGCAGGTTCGGGTCCGGCGCGCTGCCCTGGGTCGGCGCGAAGTTGAAGTCGGTCAGCTCGTTGTTGAGCAGGAAACCGCGGCCCGGCACCACGACGCCGCTGCCGCCGAGCTGCTCGATGGTGTTGGTGTAGGAGACCACGTTGCCCCACCGGTCGCTGACCACGAAGTGGTTGGTGTGCGCGCCGTCGTTGCCCGGCGTGGTGCCCACGGTCGCGAGCGAGCAGTCCGGCGCGCCGTTCGGGTCACCGGGAGCGACCGGGCTGGTCGACGCCTGCGCCGGGTTGATCAGGCAGGCCCGCTGCTCGGCGAACCGGTCGGAGAGCAGCGCCCGCTGCGGCACGTTCACGAACGCCGGGTCGCCGATGAACCGGTTGCGGTCCGCGAAGGCCAGCCGGGTGGACTCCAGATAGTGGTGCAGCGCCTGCACACGGTCCATTGTGGACAACGGGAAGCGCTCCATGATGTTGAGCGCCTCGCCGGTGGTGATCCCGCCGCTGGAGGATGGCGGCATCCCGTAGACGTCCAGCCCGCGGTAGCCCACGTGCGACGGGTTCCGATCGATGGTGCGGTAGTCGCGCAGGTCGGCCAGCGTCATCCGGCCCGGGATCGGCACCAGCGTGGCGTCCGGCGCCAGCGGCAGGTGCCGCACCGCGTTCACCAGGTCGCGCCCGACCGAGCCGCCGTAGAGCGCGTCGATGCCGTGCCGGGCGATCTCCCGGTAGGTGTCGGCCAGGTCCGGGTTGCGCAACCGGGAGCCGATCGCCGGCAGCGCGCCGCCGGGCAGGAACAGCTCGCGGGTGGAGCTGAACTGGTTGAACCGGGCCTGGTTCTGCCTGGTCTGCTCCTGGAAACTGGCGTCGACGACGAAGCCGCGCTCGGCCACCTCGATCGCCGGCCGCAGGTCGTCGGCCAGGCTGAACCGGCCCCACCGGTTCAGCGCGCGTTGCCAGGTTGCCAGGTTGCCCGGCACGCCGACGGACAGTCCGCTGGTCACCGCCTTGGCGAAGGGCAGCGGTGCGCCGGCCGCGTCAAGGAACATCGACGCGTCGCCCGCGGCCGGCGTGGTCTCCCGGCCGTCGATGGTGAACACCTGGTGCCGGCGGGCGTCGTAGAACACGAAGTACCCGCCCCCGCCGACGCCGGCCACGTACGGGTCGGTCACGCCGAGCGTGGCGGCGACCGAGACGGCGGCGTCGGCCGCGGTCCCGCCCCGGCGCAGCACGGCGAGTCCGGCGTTGGTCGAGTCCAGCGTGTCCGAGACGACCGCGCCACCGAACCCGCGGGCCACCGCGTGCTTGGCCGGCGGGGTCTCGGCGGCCGCTGGCGGGGCCAGCGGCGCCCCGGCGACCGCGGCGGCGGCGAGTATTCCGACGGACAACACCGAGCTGACTCGACGGCGCACGACGAGCTCCTTGCGTGGGGAACAGGGTTCTCCTGTTGTACCCCGCTGCCGGACGCTATGCACGCTCCGGATCGCCGGAGATCCGGCGCACGTCCGCGCCGAGGCGAACCATGTTCTCCACGAACAGCGGGTAGCCGCGGTCGATGTGGAACACGTCCCAGACCTCGGTGACCCCGTCGGCGCACAGCCCGGCCAGCACCAGGCCGACCCCGGCGCGGATGTCCGAGGCCCAAACCGGCGCGCTGGACAGCTCTTCGACCCCGCGCACCACCGCGTGGTGGCCGTCGGTGCGGGCGTCCGCGCCGAGCCGGACCATCTCCTCGATGAACCGGAACCGGGCCTCGAACAGGTTCTCGGTGATCATCGAGGTGCCGTCGGCGATCGAGGCCATCGCGACCGCGAACGGCTGGAGGTCGGTGGCGAACCCCGGGTAGGGCAGGGTCACGAAGTCGACGGCGGCCGGCCGCTCCCGCTGAACCACCCGGAACGCCTGCCCGTCGACGGGCGTCACCTCCGCGCCGGCCAGCCGCAGCTTCTCGAGCACCAGGTCGAGGTGGTGCGGATCGACGCCGCGAACGGTCACGTCACCCCTGGTCATGGCGGCGGCGAAGGCCCAGGTGGCGCCGACGATCCGGTCGCCGATCACCCGGTGCGCGGTTGACTGGAGCGAGTCGACCCCGTGCACGGTCAGCGTGGACGTGCCCGCGCCCTCGATCTTGCCGCCCATCTGCTGCAACATCGTGCACAGGTCGATGATCTCCGGCTCTCGGGCGGCGTTGTCGATCACCGTGGTGCCGCTGGCCAGCACCGCGGCCATCAGGATGTTCTCGGTGGCCCCGACGCTGGGGAAGTCCAGCCAGATCTCCGCCCCGTGCAGGCCTTCCGCCGTGGCCACCACGCAGCCGTGCTCGATCTCGGAGCGCGCGCCGAGCTGGCGCAGACCGCTCTGGTGCATGTCCAGCGGCCGGGAGCCGATCGCGTCCCCGCCGGGCAGCGCCACCACCGCCCGCTTGCAGCGGCCGATCAACGGACCGAGCACGCAGACCGAGGCGCGCAGCTTGCCCATCGAGGCCGAGGTGGCCCGGTGGTTCAGCACCGCGGGCGTGGTGATCTCGACCCGGTCGCCGTCGATGTGGACCGTGCAGCCCAGGCTGCGCAGCACGTCGCCCATCAGCGGAACGTCGAGGATCTGCGGGCAGTTGACGAGGGTGGTGGTGCCCTCGGCGAGCAGCGCCGCGGCCATCAGCTTGAGCACACTGTTCTTGGCGCCCACCACGTCGACCTCGCCGACGAGCCGCGCGCCGCCATGAACCCGAAAGTGCTCCGTCACGAGCGCCCATCATGCCGCCCGGACCCGGCGCGCCTCCCTGGGGGCGTGCTCGGTGCCGCCGCGCTGGTGTGATGTGCTGTCGTTTGTGCTCCGGCACGGGACACTAGCCGGTCGTCCACTGTGGAAGGCTGGGCTCGCTCCCGCGGTTGGTGCGGTCCAGTCCGGTCAGCACATAGGTGTAGCGCTGCCCGGCGCGGGCGCCGGTGTCGGTGAACTCGTGCCTGGGACCGGCCCCGGCCCGGCCGGTGGCCACCAGGTTCCGCGCGTCGGCCAGCTCACAACCGCGCACGCCGCGTAGCCCGTCGAAGCGGTAGAGCGCGAACGAGGTGGTGTCGTGACCGGCCACCCAGCGCAGGTGCACGCCGTCGGCCGCGGACCGGGCGGTCACGATCAGTGGCCGGTGCGGCGCCCGGCCACCGGTGGTTGCCAGCCGCTGGGCCACCGGGACCAGCGCGGGCCTGGTGTAGTGCTCGGCCGCCAACAGGTCCATGTGGGACAGCCGGTTGGCCCGGACGTCCTTGGCGGAGAAGTACACGTCGCCGCGCACCTGCGGGAGCGACCGGTTGAAGGTCAGGTGCCTGGACAGCTCGGCCGAGTCCATCCACTCGGGACTCTGGGTGGACACCCCGACCTTGTAGTTGGCCTGCCCGGCGTAGAGCTGCACCCCGGTGCCGTCGACCACCCCGGCCCACCAGGACATCACCTTGGCGTAGTCGGCCGGTGCGAACCCGATGGTCCAGTACGCCTGCGGCACGATGTAGTCGAGCCAGCGTTCGCGCACCCACTTGCGGGTGTCCGCACCGAGATCGTCGTAGGTCTGCACGCCGGCGGTGGTGTCCGAGCCGGCCGGGTCGGTGGCCCCGTTGCGCCACACCGCGAACGGGCTCACGCCGAACTTCACCCAGGGCTTGACCTCGGCGATCCGGGCGGCCAGCTCGGAGATCAGCCGATCCACGTTGTCCCGGCGCCAGTCCGCCTTCACCGGGAAGTCCGCAGCGCCGTAGCGCTGGTAGGTCGCCTCGTCGTCGAACTGTTGCCCGGCAACGGGGTAGGGGTAGAAGTAGTCGTCGAAGTGCACCGCGTCCACGTCGTAGCGGCGGACCGCGTCCAGGATGGCGTCCTCGGTGAACCGCCGTACCTCGGGGATTCCCGGGTTGTAGTAGAGCTTTCCGCCGTAGGGCACGACCCAGTCGGGGTGCACCCTGGCCGGGTGGTCCGGCAGCAGCCGGCTCGGGTCCGCGTTCATGGCCACCCGGTACGGGTTGAACCAAGCGTGCAGCTCGAGGTTTCGCCGGTGCGCCTCGGCCACCGCGAAACCGAGCGGGTCGTAGCCCGGATCCTGGCCCTGCGTCCCGGTGAGCCACTGCGACCATGGTTCCAGCGGTGACGGCCAGAACGCGTCCGCCGTGGGACGCACCTGGAGGATCACCGTGTTGAGCCGGCGGGCCACCGCCTCGTCCAGCCAGCCCACCAGCTCCGCCTGCTGCTCGGCGGCCGAGAGCCCGGTCCGGGACGGCCAGTCGATGTTCGTCACGCTGGCGATCCACTCCGCCCGCACCTGCCGGTTGGGCGTCGCGGGGTCCGGTGCCGGGCAGGGCACGCCGGGCGCCGACGCGGCCGCGACGGCCACCGTGCCGAGCAGCGTGGCGGCGAGCGCGACGATGACGGTGCTGACCGTGACCGCGGCCGTGCCGGTACGTCGAATCATGTGGCCGAGTGTGCCTTGTTCACCACATCGCTGTATATAGCGTGAACGGCTAACGGGTGACGATTGCGCGGACTCAGGAGGCCCACGGCAGCCGGCCGGGCGGCGCGGACTCAAGCCAGGACAGGAACCCGGTCAGCGCGTCCGGCCCCATCGCGATCTCCACCTCGGGATGGGCGCCACCCCGGCGGTTTCGGAACCGGATCACCCGGGCGCCAGCCGGCATGCCGTAGGCCTCCGGGCCGTCCGGTTCGCGCCGGTTGGCGATCTCCAAGCCGCTGCGCCGAATCACCCGGTCAGGTCCGGCGCGCAGGCTGAGCACGCGGAACCAGGCGAACTCGTCGCCCTGGTAGCGACCGACGCCCAGATGCCAACCCTTGCCGGAGTCGTCGAATCGGGTACGCAGCGCCACATGCACGCCACCGGAGCGCAGCAGCCGCACCCGCCGAACCACGAGATATGCCAACACCGACGCGAACAGGGCCAGGAGCGCCAGGAGCAGAAGTCTCGTGTCCACGGCTGCTCCCCCCTCCGCCGCTCAGACCAGTGGCCAGGCGGCGGGCAGCCGCATGATCAGCCTCGCCACCACAAGGGGCTGGGCGCACGAGTCGGACACACGGACTCCTTCACTGGGGTACTCGCGCAGTCTAATTGGTCAACTGGCAACTTCCCCAGTCCGGTGTCCATTCGGTGTGGCGACTAACACCCGGGGGTTGGCGGCCGGGTACGGAAACCCGCGACCCCGCCGGGCGGGATCGCGGGTCGTCGGTCGCGGGTTGTCCTGCCGCTGCCCTGCCGGCGCTCGCGGTCAGGCGGTGGGGTGACCGGTGGCGCGAAGCTGGGCCTTGGCGCGCAGCCGGGTCTCCTCGTCGTCGCTGTTCAGGTCGCGGCGGGCCTGTTCGACGTCGATCTCGTCCCGGAGCTCGGCGCCCTCGGCGAGGATGCTCACCCCGCGCTCGGTGACCGAGAGGAAACCGCCGTGCACGGCGGCGTGGATCTCCTCGCCGCCGACCGCGTCGATGCGCACCATCTCGCCCTCGACCAGCTCGGCGACCAGCGGGATGTGCCGGGGCAGGATGCCGATCTCCCCCTCGGTGGTGCGCGCGAACACGAACGTGGCCTCGCCGGACCAGAGCTGGCGGTCCGGCGCGACGAGTTCGACCGACATCTCAGCCACGGGATTCTCCTAAGTGGACGGTCGGGGTCACTTCTTACCGGTCAGCTCCTTGTGCCGGCGCTCCAGGTCCTCGAGGCCGCCGATCAGGAAGAACGCCTGCTCCGGGATGTGGTCGAACTCGCCCTTGGTGAGCTTGTCGAACGCCTCGACGGTCTCGGAGAGCGGCACGGTGGAACCGGGCTGCCCGGTGAACTGCTGGGCCGCCATCATGTTCTGCGACAGGAACCGCTCGATCCGCCGGGCCCGGCCGACCAGTTGCTTGTCCTCCTCGGACAGCTCGTCGATGCCGAGGATGGCGATGATGTCCTGGAGGTCCTTGTAGCGCTGGAGGATCCGGATGACCTCCTGGGCCACCCGGTAGTGCTCCTCGCCGACAATGGACGGTTCCAGGATCGTGGAGCTGGACGCCAGCGGGTCCACCGCCGGGAAGATGCCCTTGGAGAACACGTCTCGGGACAGCTCGGTGGTGGCGTCCAGGTGGGCGAACGTGGTGGCCGGCGCCGGGTCGGTGTAGTCGTCCGCGGGCACGTAGATGGCCTGCATCGAGGTGATCGACTTGCCCTTGGTCGACGTGATCCGCTCCTGCAGCTCGCCCATCTCGTCGGCCAGGGTCGGCTGGTAGCCCACCGCGGACGGCATCCGGCCGAGCAGCGTGGACACCTCGGACCCCGCCTGGGTGAACCGGAAGATGTTGTCGATGAACAGCAGCACGTCGACGTTCTTCACGTCCCGGAACCACTCCGCCATGGTCAGCGCGGACAGCGCGACCCGCATGCGGGTGCCCGGCGGCTCGTCCATCTGCCCGAACACCAGCGCGGTGTCCTTGAGCACGTTGGCTTCCTGTAGCTCGAGCCACAGGTCGTTGCCCTCACGGGTGCGCTCGCCGACGCCGGCGAACACCGAGGTGCCCTTGTGCACCCGGGCGATGCGGTTGATCATCTCCTGGATCAGCACGGTCTTGCCGACGCCGGCACCGCCGAACAGGCCGATCTTCCCACCGCGCACGTACGGGGTGAGCAGGTCGATCACCTTGAGGCCGGTCTCCAGCATCTCGGTGCGGCCCTCGAGCTGGTCGAACGGCGGCGGCTTGCGGTGGATGGACCACTGCTCGAGGTCGGCGCCGTAGCCCGGCTCGTCCAGGCAGGCACCCAACGCGTTGAACACGTGGCCCTTGACCTCGTCACCGACCGGGACCGAGATGGACTTGCCGGTGTCGGTCACCTCGACGCCGCGCACCAGGCCGTCGGTCGGCTGCATGGACACCGCGCGCACCACGCTCTCCCCGAGGTGCTGGGCGACCTCGAGGGTCAGCGTCTTGGCCAGCTGCTCGAACTCCACCTCGACGTGCATGGCGTTGAACAGTTCGGGCACCGAGCCCCGTGGGAACTCGACGTCGACGACGGGGCCGATGATCCGCAGGACGCGGCCGATCTTGACGTCGTTGGTTGTAGCAGTCATCGCTAGTCATCACTTCCTGCGGCAGCGGCGAGCGCGTTCGCGCCCCCGACGATCTCGCTGATCTCCTGGGTGATCTGAGCTTGGCGGGCCCGGTTGGCCTGCAAGGTGAGCCCGGTGATGAGCTCGTTGGCGTTGTCGGTCGCCGCCTTCATCGCGCGCCGCCGGGAGGCCGACTCCGAAGCCGCCGCCTCCAGCAGCGCGGTGTAGACCCGCGCCGACAGGTAGCGCGGCAGCAACGCGCCGAACAGCGCGTCGGCGTCCGGCTCGAACTCGTACAGCGGGGTGTCACCGGTGTCTTCCGCGCCGTACTCGACCTCGATCGGCGCCAGCCGGTGCGCCACCGCGACCTGGCTCAGCATGCCGCGGAACTCGGTGTAGACGATGTGCACCTCGTCGACGGCCAACTCGGCGGCGAGCTCCTCGGCCGCCTCCGTGGCGTAGTCGGTGCCGTGCAGGAACGCCGCCACCAGGGTGCGCGCGGCCGCCGCGGCGGCATCGTAGGTCGGCTGCTCGGAGAACCCGGTCCAGGACTCGACGATGTCGCGTTGCCGGAACCGGTAGTAGTTCAGGCCCTTGCGGCCGATCACGTACAGCCTCGGCTCCTT
Source organism: Labedaea sp. (assembly GCA_045806965.1). Taxonomy (GTDB): domain Bacteria; phylum Actinomycetota; class Actinomycetes; order Mycobacteriales; family Pseudonocardiaceae; genus DASYTH01. The sequence continues at coordinate 74,779 of JBJMIG010000038.1, forward strand.
GCCCTGGTCGCGAAGCAGGGCGAAGAGCTCCTCGGCCCGGCGCAGCACGTTGGCGTTGTAGCCGCCGGCAAGGCCGCGGTCGCTGGTCACCACGAGTACCGCGGCGCGCTCCGGGTTCTCCCGCTCCACCAGCAACGGGTGGTCCAGAGCCGCGGTCTCGGCGAGCGCCGAGACCACCCCGGTGATCCCCTCGGTGTACGGCCGGGCCGCCTGCACCCTGGTCTGCGCCTTGGCGATCCGCGAGGTGGCGATCAGCTCCTGGGCCTTGGTGATCTTCCGCATCGACGTGGTGGCGCGAATCCGCCGACGCAGGACACGTACTTGAGCTGCCACCGTGACCTACTTCTTCGGGGCCGCGCGCCGGACCTTGACCGACTCGTGGCCGACCTCGTCCGGGTCGAGCGCGTCGGCATCGGCCTCGTTGACCACTGAGCTGCCATCCGACGCGGTGAACTGCTGCTTCACCTCGTTGATGGCCTCGACCAGCCGCTTCTCCGAATCCTCCGTCAGTTCACCTGAGTTGCGGATGTCGTCGAGCAGGCCCTGGGCGTGCCGGCGGACGTGGTCGAGCAGCTCAGCCTCGAACCGCTTGACGTCGGCGGCCGGAACCGTGTCGAGGTGGCCCTGGGTGCCGGCGTAGATCACGACCACCTGCTCGGCGACCGGCATCGGCGCGTGCTGCCGCTGCTTGAGCAGTTCGACCAGCCGAACCCCGCGCTCCAGCTGCGCGCGCGAGGTGGCGTCGAGGTCGGAGGCGAACGCGGCGAACGCCTCGAGCTCGCGGTACTGGGACAGGTCGAGCCGCAGTGACCCTGCCACCTTGCGCATGGCCCTGACCTGCGCGCTGCCGCCCACCCGGGAGACCGAGACGCCGACGTTGATGGCCGGCCGGACACCCTGGTTGAACAGGTCGGTCTCCAGGAAGCACTGGCCGTCGGTGATCGAGATGACGTTGGTCGGGATATAGGCCGAGATGTCGTTGGCCTTGGTCTCGATCAGCGGCAGACCGGTCATCGAGCCGCCACCCAACTTGTCCGACAGCTTCGCGCAACGCTCGAGCAGGCGGGAGTGTAGGTAGAACACATCGCCGGGGAACGCCTCGCGGCCCGGCGGCCGGCGCAGCAGCAGCGAGATGGCCCGGTACGCCTCGGCCTGCTTGGTCAGGTCGTCGAACACGATCAGCACGTGCTTGCCCTGGTACATCCAGTGCTGGCCGATCGCCGAACCGGTGTACGGGGCCAGCCACTTGAAGCCGGCGGAGTCGGACGCGGGTGCGGCGACGATCGTGGTGTACTCCAGCGCCCCGGCGTCGTCGAGCGCCCGGCGCACCCCGGCGATGGTGGTGCCCTTCTGCCCGATCGCCACGTAGACGCAGCGCACCTGAAGCTTCTCGTCGCCGGTTTCCCAGTTCTGCTTCTGGTTGATGATCGTGTCCACGCAGACCGCGGTCTTGCCGGTCTTGCGGTCGCCGATGATCAGCTGACGCTGGCCGCGACCGATCGGCGTCATCGCGTCGATCGCCTTGAGGCCGGTCTGCAGCGGCTCCTTCACCGGCTGCCGGTCGATCACGGTCGGCGCCTGAAGCTCGAGTGCGCGCCGGTCCGACGCCTCGATGTCGCCGAGACCGTCGATCGGCTCGCCGAGCGGGTTCACCACCCGGCCGAGGAAGGCGTCGCCGACCGGCACGGAGAGCACCCGCCCGGTCCGCTTGACCGGCTGGCCCTCCTCGATCTTGTCGAAGTCACCGAGGATGACCGCGCCGATCTCGTGCACGTCGAGGTTCTGCGCGACGCCGAGCACGCCGCCCTCGAACTCGAGCAGCTCACTGGTCACCGCCGACGGCAGTCCCTGGACCCGGGCGATCCCGTCGTAGGCCTCCGCGACGGTGCCCACCTCCTCGCGCGAGGTGTCCGGCGAGAAGTTGGAGACGTAGTTCTCGATCGCGCTCCGGATCTCGTCTGAGGAGATCGTCAGCTCCGCCATGGCAAATGGTCCCTGTCTCTTTCGTTTCTCTATCTGGTCTGGTGCTCGCGGCTATCCGGACAGTTGCTGGCGGGCCGCCGCCAGTCTGGCCGCGACGCTGCCGTCGATCAGCTCGTCACCGACCCGGATCACCAGGCCGCCGAGCAGCTGTGGGTCCAGCTCGACCTGGACGTCGATCGCCCGGCCGTAGATCCGGGACAGGTCCTCGGCCAGCCGGCGCTCCTGTGCCGCGGCGAGCGGCGCGGCGGCGGTGACCAGCGCGACGGACCGGCCACGGCGCTCCGCGGCCAGCTGGGCGAGCCGCTCGACCAGTGCGTCCAGGTTACGTCCGCGCGGCGCCCGGACGGCCTGCTCGAGCAGTTGCAGGGTGACCGGGTTGACCTTGCCGTCGAGTACCTGGTTGAGCAGGGCGAGCCGCCCGTCGGCCGGGCGCGCGGCGTTGGCGAGCAGGTCGCGCAGAACGGGTTCGGCGGTGAGCACCCGGCCGAACCGGAACAGCTCGTCCTCGACCTCCTCGAGCGCGTTGTCCCGCTCGGCGACCGCGAGCGCGGCGTGCCTGGCCAGTGTCTCGATCACGTCGACCAGGTCCCCGCCGGTCGACCAACGGCTGGAAACCAGGCCGTGCAGGGTTTCCATCGCGGAGTCGGACACCTTGCCGCCGAACACCGTGTCGGCCAGCCGACGGCGCTGCTCCTCCGCCGTCGCCGGGTCGGCGAGATGGCGGCGCAGCGTGCGCTCGCCGCCGAGTACCCCGGCGACCGCGAACAGGTCGTCGGAGAGAGTGCGCAGCGCGGCGGTGCTCGCCTCGGCGATCAGATCCTCGTACCTGGCCCGGGCGGCCAAAAGGGACTCCCGGCTGGCGAACTGCATCAGGCCCCTCCCCTGCCGGCCGGAACCGGGGACTCCGGCGCCGCCATCGCTTCGAGCTCGTCGAGGAACCGGTCGACCGTGGCCGACCGCTTGGCCTCGTCGGCCAGATGCCCGGTCACCAGCTCGGTGGCCATGGTCGCGGCCATGGTGCCGATCTGGGTCCGCAGGTCGCGGATCACCGCGAGCCGCAGCGACTCCAGCTCGGCCTGGCCGCGCTGGCGGATCCGCTCGACCTCGCGCTGGGCGTGCTCCCGCATCTCCTCGACGATGCGCTGCGCGTCCGCGCGGGCCTGGTCCCTGATCTTGGCCGTCTCGGTGCGTGCCTCGGCGAGCGCCTCCTGGTACTTCTGCTCGGCCGAGCCGAGCCGCTCGTGCGCGACCTTGGCGGCCTCGACCTGCTTGCGCACGGTCTCCTGCTGGTCGCGCGTGATCTTGCGGACCGGCGGCATCACGTAACGCCACAACACGAACAGGATCACCGCGAAGGCGAGCAGTTCGGCGATCAGCTCAGCCATCAGCGGCCTCCCTTTCGGGCACGGCTCTGCGCCGCGACCTCCTCGCCGGTCACCCGGCTGGCCAGCGTGCCGGCCAGGTCGCGCACCCGCGGCTCGACGTCGGCGAGCACCCGCTCCCGCTCCTCGGCAAGCTGCTCGGCGGCCTGCTGTCGCAACTGCGCCACCTCGGCGCCGGTCCGCGACCGGAACTCGTCGAGGATCTTCTGGCCCTCGGCGCGTGCGGTCTCGCGAATGCTCGCCGCCTCGGCCCGCGCCTCCGCCAGTGCCTGCTGGTAACGCTCCTCGGCGAGCCGGAACTTCTCATCGGCGTCGCGAGCCTCGTCATGGCCCTTCTGCACCATCTCTTCGCGCTCCCGCAACGCCTGGCGGACCGGCGGCACGATGAAACGGAAGAAGATGAACAGCACGACCAGGATGATGATCGATTCGACGATGAAGGTGCCGTTCGGCAGCAGGAAGTTGTTGGTCTCCGCCGCCAGGTTCGCCGCACTCATCGGATCACAGGCCAGGCGTGGCGAAGAACAGCAGCGCGGCGAACGCGAGGGCGATGAAGAAGTTTCCCTCGGCCAGTGCCACCGTCAGGAAGAAGGGGGTGAACAGGCGGCCCTGCGCCTCCGGCTGCCTGGCGACGCCGGCGACCAGCTGGCTGCCGGCGAGACCGTCACCGATCGAGGCACCCGCGGCACCGCCGCCGAGAGCGAGCCCACCGCCGACCATTGCACCGAGCTTGATGAGGGCCTCTCCCATGTCTACTGCCATGAGTCCACTACCAATCTATGCGAAAACGCCATTGAACATTGCCGAAACACTGCCATTGACTGCGATTGACACCGACTAACAAAGTTCGCGTCCGGGGACTTCAGTGCGCTTCCTCCCTGTCCTCCATGGACTGACCGAAGTAGATGATGGTCAGAAACGCGAAGATGAACGCCTGAAGAAGACCGATGAACATGTCGAACAATTTCCAGCCCGCACTGGGAATCCAGGAGATGAAGGCCGGAAACAATCCGAACACACTGAGCATCACGCCGCCGGCGAGAATGTTGCCGAAGAGTCGCAGCGCGTGCGAGAGCAGGCCGGTGAACTCCTCGAGAAACCACAGCGGGGCCAGCTTCGGCTGGTGACCCTTGGCGATGTGTACGAGCTGCTTGCCCGGCCCGCCGTGAATTCGGGAGCCAGCGATCTGCCGCCAGAAGAACACCAGCAGCGCCATCGGGTACACCAGGTTCACATCCGCGGTCGGCGGCGGTATGTAGTGGTGCAGCGGCAGGATCACGATCCAGTTGCAGGCCAGGATGAACACGAACAGCCCGATGGCCAGGGGCAGCAGGAACGGCGCGACGCGCATCCCGATGCTGGTCTCCACCTGGCCGCGCAGGAAGGTCGTCACGCCCTCGAAGAACAGTTGGGCCCGGTTCGGCACGCCGGCCGTGATCTTGGCCCGGACGTAGAACCCGAGGCCCACCACGACCGCCGCGGCCAGCAAGGTCCCGACGATGGTGTCGATGTGCAGGGTCAAGCCGAGAAACTCGACCTCTGTGTGGTTGCCGACCTCGACGGTGCTCTCCGCGGCGAGAACATGGGTGGTCACTTGCGGCGCTCCTTCATGACCGGCGTGACGGTGGTGGCCAGATTGATCACCTGGTAGGCCGCGAGTCCGAGGAACACACCGAGGCCGTCCGGGCGCACGAAGACCCCGAGGGCCACGGCCAGCACGGTGATCAGCATCAGCCGGGGCACCGCCAGCCGCCCGATCGCCGTCCTGCTCGGGTTCTCACTCGAGATCACCTTCAGCACGGAGCGCTGGAGCATCCGGGTGTTCAACACGCCGAGCCCGAGGCCGACCACGCCGAGGATCCCCATCACGATGTGTCCGAAGATCCCGCACACCACGAGGCCGACCGCGCCGACCGCGACCGCGATGAGCACCGGGCGGCGCAGGTTCAGCACGGCACCGGCGGGCACCTTGGCTGCCGCTGCTTGGAAGGCTGACACGACTGGAACCTTTGACCCTCTATTTCATGAAGCTGCGGAACTTGACATAACCGTAGTAACAGGCCGTAACCATGCCGAGCGCGAGGCCGGCCAGTACGAAGACGGGCGAGGAATCGGCGCGGGAATCGACGAACCAACCGAGCAGCATTCCTCCGGCGACCAAACCCGCGATCGCCGAGCCGACGCCAACGAGCTCCCGCGGGCTCGCCGGACCTCGCGGCACGAACGCCTACCGGAGTGCTGCGAATGCCTGGTGATCACTCATATGCAGCTCTCCTTCGTCGGTCGACAACGGCCGGCGTCCCTTTCGCCCCGGGGACGTTCCGGACGTTACCACACCCTCCGTTACCGCCATTCACAGCCCTCCGCAGGTCAGGGCAGGCGTGGCGGGCGTCACGAACGTCGCGCGTCGCGCAGCCGAGGGATAGCCGAAACGAGGAGCGCGAAAAGCAGCCCGATGCCGATTCCCCAGGCGACCACGAACACGTCGAAGAGCGTCAGCGCGACGGTGCCGAAGGCGAGCACCGCGGCCCACAGGTAGATCAGCAGCACCGCCCTGCGCTGCGAGTGACCGATCTCGAGCAGCCGGTGGTGCAGGTGCATCTTGTCCGCGTGGAACGGGCTGAGTCCCTTGTTGGTCCGCCGGAACACGGCCATCAGCAGGTCGAGCAGCGGCACGAACAGCACCGCGGCGACCACCAGCAGCGGGGAGAGCAGGGCCAGGGTCTGCTGCCCGCCGAGGTTGGCGATCCGACCCGACGCCGAGGTGCTGGACGCGGCCAGCATCAGCCCGATCAGCATGGAGCCGGAGTCGCCCATGAAGATCCGCGCGGGCTGGAAGTTGTGCGGCAGGAAGCCGAGACAGGCGCCGGCCAGCGTGGCGGCGATCAGCGCGGGCGCGTAGTTCTGCACGTCCCCGCCGGACACCTTGAGCAGGTTCAGCGAGAACGCCAGCATCGCGCTGGCCGAGATCAGCCCGATCCCGGCGGCCAGCCCGTCGAGACCGTCCACGAAGTTCATCGCGTTCACCATGGTCACCACGAGCAGCACCACGATCAGGCCGCCCTGGTTCTGGTCGAACACCAGGTAGGAGCCCTTGCCGTCGTCGGCCCCCCACGGCACCCAGAACACGAACCACTGCAACCCGAACAGCACCAGGATGCCGGCGCAGGTGGTCTGCCCGGCGAGCTTGGTCAGCGAGTCCAGCTCGAAGCGGTCGTCGAGCATGCCGATCAGCACGATCACGCCGCCGCCGACCAGCACCGCGATCGGGTCAAGGGTGTAGTCGAAGGCGCGGCGCAGCACCGGAAGCTGGTGCGCCAGCAGCATGCCGCCGCACACCCCGAGGTACATCGCGAGCCCGCCGAGCCGGGGCATCGGCACCACGTGCACGTCCCGCTTGCGCGGGTAGGCCACCGCGCCGATCCAGAACGCCAGCGCACGCACCGGCCCGGTACTCAGGAAGGTCAACGCGGCCGTGGTCAGCAGCACCAGCAGGTACTCCCGGATCGGCAACCCGGCCGGCGCGAAGCTACTGGGCGGCACCGCCGGCCCCCCGGCTCGGCAACGGCGTGCTCGGTGCGCTCATCGCGGTCCGCGTCACTCCTCTGCGGTTCGTCGTCGGACGGTATGTTCCGTGAGAGTAGCCGGGAATGAGGAGGTCAGTGTGGGCACGGTCTACGACTGCCGGACACCCGCGGACCGGGCGGCCGGACTGGCCGCGGCGGCGAGCCTGATCCGCGGCGGCTGGTCGGTGGTCTTCCCGACCGACACCGTCTACGGCATCGGCTGCGACCCGTTCAGCGTGAGCGCGGTCAGCGACCTGCTCGCCGCGAAGGGCCGGACCCGGGGCGCGCCGCTGCCCGTGCTGGTCGGCTCCTGGACCGCGGTCGACGGGCTGGCCCAGTACGTGTCCAGGGAGGCGCGCGACCTCATCGAGGCGTTCTGGCCGGGCGGGCTGTCCCTGGTGCTGAACCAGACCCCCAGCCTCACCTGGGATCTGGGCGACAGCAAGGGCACCGTCACGGTCCGCATGCCCCTGCACCCGGTCGCGCTCGACCTGCTCCGCGACGTCGGGCCGATGGCGGTCTCGATGGCCACCGGCCCGGCCGCCACCGGCCCGGTCACCACCATCGAGGACGCCCGCGCCCAACTCGCCGAGAGCGTCGGCGCGTTCCTCGACTCCGGCCCGCTCACCGGCACCGGCACCTCGACCATTGTCGACCTCACCGGCGATGAGCCCCGCCTGCTCCGCGAGGGCTCGATCAGCCGGGCCGACCTCAACGCCGTACTCGGCCGCGAGATCGTTGCCGTGTGATCCATGGCCATCCTCGCGGTACACGGCATCGGGACGCAGCAGTTGGGCCGGCAGCAGCTGGTCAAGGCCTGGGCACCGGCGCTGGGTGACGGGTTGGAGCGGGCGCTAGGCCGGAAGGTCGATCCGGGCCCGGTGCTGGACATCGCGTTCTACGGTGACGTGTTCCTTCCGATGTTGCCGGGAACCAACAAAGCCGGCGGGCACGGCGAGGATGTGTTCGCGGGTCTGTCCGACGTCGAGGTCGAGGAGCTGGCTGAGGAAGTGGCGGCCGAACTCGACCCAGCCGACCAGGCGGCCGCGCGGGAGGGGGTCGGCAAGGCGTACACCAGGGTTCCCCGGCCGATGCAGACGGTGCTTCGTGCGCTTGACCGCCGGTTCGGCCCTTCGGCCGGAGTACTGCATATCGGAGTCTTCAGGCAGGTCAAGAAGTACCTGACCGAAGCGACGCTCAAGGCCCGAGTCGACGCGCGGGTGGCGCAAGCTGCTGCGGACTGCCAGGTGTTGCTTGGTCACTCGCTCGGTTCCGTGGTGGCCTACGAGTACCTGCGCCAACATCCGCACCACCGGCCGGCATTCATCACGCTCGGCTCGCCGCTGGGGTTACGTATGGTGCGCGAGCGCCTCCCAGCCGGCCAGCCACAGGTGCTCGAGTGGACCGCGGTTCGCGACCCACGGGATCCAGTGGCCTGCGCAGGTGATCTGGCCGGCTGGTGGCCCGGCGTTCGGGATCGCCAGGTCAACAACGGAAACGATGCGCACTCGGTTTTGCGATACCTGTCTAAGAAGGAAGCCGGACACGCAATTGCCGGAGCGCTCTCGGAGCTCACCTAGTTGAACGTTGCCACCGACCTGCCACTGCGCAGAAACCTGGTCATTGTCGCCACCAGCCAGTATCAGGACCTGGCGTGGGACCCGCTGGACGGTGTCCGCACCGAAGTCGCCGCCATCGCGGGCTGGTTATGTGACCCGCAGCTTGGCAACCGCCGGTTCACCCGGCAGTTGCGCCCGCTGGCGAACAACCCGACCGCCGCCGAAGTGCGGGCAGGACTGCAAGACCCGGGTCCGGAGTGGACCGCGGACGACGCGGTGTTCCTGTTCATCACCGGTCACGGACATCAGGACACCGAAAGCCGGCGGCACTATCTGGCGCTGACCACGACCGAGCGGAATAGTCTTCGGCGCACTGGTATCGCCACCGACGAGCTGGTGGGCTGGCTGCATGAGACCGGCGTAGACCATCTGCTGCTAGTGGTGGACGCGTGCTATTCCGGCGCGATGGCGAGCGACGCGCTGCGCAACGTGCCGAAGATGCGCTCCAACTGGGCGGTACTGACCAGTTCGTCGGCCGACGAGGAAGCCACCACCGGGGCGTTGACCAGCGCGATCCGCGCCTTCCTGGACGAGCTCGGCAGCCGGACTGGCGAGAAGTTCGGCTCGCCCGGCGAGTATCTGACAGTTTTCCAATTCCTCAGCGAGGTGAACGAGAAACTACGCGGGCAGACCCTCACCTGGCTGGGCGGAGGCGGCCAGGGCCAGCACATCTGCCTGCCCAACCCGCACCTGCGCCCCAGAGGCGCGGGCGACCCGGATGCGCTCTTCGTCGGTCGCGACCGGCTGATGACCGAATTGGTCAAGGCGGCAACCGGAGCGGCGGGCGTCACCCTGGTGACCGGCGGGGCGGGCACCGGGAAGTCGGCTGCTCTTGCCCGGTTGACGAAGCGCACCGAAGGCGTGATCTCGGTGCAGGCCACCGGGCAGACGCATGCGCAGGTGCTGAGCCGAATCTGCCAGGCGGTCGGGCTGCCGGCCGCGACTACGATCGACGGCTGGCGGGACTGGCTCGCCGGGTCCGGGGAGCCAGTGACCGTCGTCGTGGACGCGCTGGACGAAGCGCGGAGCCCGGACATGCTGGTTCGCGAAGTGTTGGACCAGTTGGAGCCGGACGGCGAGCCAGACCTGGTGCGGCTGCTGGTCGGCGTTCGGTCGGTCGGCGGCGACACCACTCCGCCCAGCGGGAGGCTGCGCGGGCGGAGGATCTGCGTGGACGACGACGAGTGGTGGGAACAGGCGGACCTGACCGGCTACGTGGCCCGCGTCCTCACCCGGCCGGATGGCTCACCGTATCGCTCTCTGGTCGAAGGCGACCTGGATGAGCTGGCCGGGGCCATCGCGCACCGGGCCGGCCGGTCGTTCCTGGTAGCCGGTCTGTACGCCGATTCCCTCGCCCACGGGGAGACGGTGAGCAACCCGGACTCGTTGCACGCCATGGACGACGGCGTGGTCGGGGTGTTCCGCGACGACCTGCACCGCACGTTCCCGGAGCCGACGGACCGGACCCGGGCAGTGGCGCTGCTCCGCGCGACGGCCTTCGGCCAAGGCGTCGGGCTGCCCTGGCTGCGAGTCTGGTCCACGGTGGCGAACGTGATCGCACCCGGGAACGGCGACTACGACGACACAGACATCCTGTGGCTGCTGGATTCTCGGGTCGGCGGATATCTGGTCCGGGATCAGGAGGACGAGCTGCATGTCTACCGGCCGGCGCACGATCTCCTGCGCACGGCGCTGCGCAACAGTTGGCGGAAGCTGCTCGACCCATGATCGAACCACTGTCCGAAGAGGAGGCGCTGGTCGCCCGCGAGCTGCGTGAACTGGCGATGTCGTCGATTCGCCGTGGCTTGCGGCCAGCGCCCTACCTGCGCCGCCACCTGGCCCAGCACGCGCTGGCCGGCGGGATGCTCGGTCCGGACATCTTGCCGGTTCAGGTGCTGCCCTACCTCGATCTCGCCCAGCTATGGCTGGCACTCGGAGAGCGGGACGCTAGCCAGCCGATCGATTTCCCGGGGCTGGCCCAACTGCGCCAGGTCGCCCACCTCTGGGACTGGGACAACCCCGAGCGCAACGCCGCCGCTCTTCAACTGTGGGCCGCACTGGATGGGACGCCGATCCAGGAGGAGCTCAACTCGTCCTGGCGGGTGCGCTGGGCCGGTCGGCGGCCGGAGCCGGGAATCGTGCTCGGGCGCTACTCCGATCCGGTCTGGGCGGTGGCCGCAACCCGGCTGGCCAGCGGTCGACCGGTAGCCATCTCAGCCGACGGTGAACCGTCAATCCTTCGGCTGTGGGATCTGGCCACGGCTCTGCCCCTGCTGAGTCTGGCGGCACACGACAAACCTGTGCTTGCGCTGTCCATCGACTCATCCGGTGTCGCGGCGAGCGGGGCGGCTGACGGCATGATCCAGCTCTGGGACCTGGACGCCGGAGAGTTACTCGGCCAGGCCGTATCCGGCCACCGGGGGGCCGTGTACGCCCTGGCATTTCTCGTCCAGGCCGGCACACCGCATCTGGTCAGCGGCGGCGAGGACGGCCTGATCCGGTTCTGGGACCTCGCCGGCGAGCCGGCCGGTCCGGAGCTGCGCCTGGAAGAAGGCGCGGTCCGGACGCTGGCGATCGCCGATGGGCCCGACGGCCCGGTCCTGGCGGCCAGCGGCACCGGTGGGACCGTGCTGGCCTGGGATCTCACCACCCGGCTGCGCACCGGGCCGCCATTGCTCGGCCATCGGGGCGCGGTGCGGTCGCTGACCGCGGATCGCCACCTACTGATCAGCGGCGATACCGAGGGCGTGGTGCTGTGCAGGAACCTACGTACCGGGGCGGTGACACGGCAGCCGATGCCCGTCACCGGCCGCCCGGTGACGGCGCTCGCCTCCGGTGACGGGCTGGTGATCGCCGGTCAGGATCGCTCGGTGCTGGTGTCGGACACAGCCACCGGAGAACCGGTCGGCCATGCGGACAGCGGCACCGCGGTGACGATCAGCTCGGTGGCCGTGGCACCGGCCGCGCGCATCGCGGTGACCGGAGGCCGTGACGGCACCGTCCGCATCTGGGATCTAACCTTCCCGGCACCGGCCACGGCGCACGCGGACGCTCACCTGCACAGCGTGGACGCGATCGCCACGGCCGACCTCGCCGGGGTCGGCCCGGTGGTGCTGACCGGCGGCGCCGACCACACGGTTCGGTGCTGGCACCTGGAGACCGGTGAATCGGTCGGCGAGCCACTGACCGGGCACAGCTCCCCCGTCACCGCCATCGCGACCTCCGGCCACCTGATCGTGGCCGGCGCGTTCGACGGTTCGATGCTGGCATGGCGGACCGACGGCCAGCCAGCAGCCGAGCGGATCAATTCAGCCGGCGGGCCGGTGGTCGGGTTGGCGGCTGCCGACCTCGATGGGTGCCCGGTGCTGGTCAACGTGGCCTGGAGTGGAACGGTGACTGTGTGCGGCCTGGACTGGTCCGAGTTGGCCAGGTCGGACCATTCCGAACCCACCAGCCTGGCCGTGCTGCCCGGCCCCATCGTGATCACCGGTTCCCGGGATGGCAGTCTGCGGATCTGGGACGTCTGCGATGGCACGGTAAGGGATCTGCGAACCGGTGCCGGCATCGACGCGCTGGCCATGCACGGGCGGTTGGCGGTGACCGGCGGCACCGCCGGCACAGTACGCACATGGGACGTCGACCAGGGCACACATGTATCAACCACAATGGAAGGCCATCCCGGTGGAGTACTCGCGGTGGTGATCGCGATGCTGCCGAACGGGCTCGCGGCGATCGTGAGCGGGGGCGCCGACGGCGAGGTTCGACTGCATGACCTGCATGCCGGGGAGGCGCTCGGCGAGGCCCTGCCCACTCCGGACCGGCCGCGTCTGCTTCGGATACATGACGGTCCGCGGCCGGTATTGGTTATCGGCGGGGCCGGCGTCGCGGTGGCCGAACTACGGCACGGCGAAGGTTGCATTCCGGGCGCGACTACCATCAGCAGACATGAGTGACGAGAGGTTCGCGGTTCTGGCCAGCGGGCTGGAGTGCACCGCGGCGGTCGCCGCCCGACTGGCCGCCCTATTGCGGCCGGGCGACGTCGTTCTTCTCACCGGTGACCTGGCCGCGGGCAAGACCACGTTCGTCCACGCCGTGGCGAAGGCGATGGGGTCAGCCGATCCGGTCACCAGCCCGACCTTCGCATTGGCCCAGTTCTATTCCTTCCCGGCCGGGTTGATCCTGCACATCGACACTTATCGAATGTCCGATGTGGACGAATACCGAGACCTCGGGCTGGGCGATTTCACCGACACCTCGGTGAATCTCATCGAATGGGGCGAACTAGTACGCCACGAGTTCGACCACCCACTGACCGTGCACCTGCGCCAGACCTCCGACCAGGAGCGGGAGATCACGATCACCGGCACGGGCGAGCGATGGGCCGGTGCGCTTGCGACCCTGCGCCACGAGCTGACCCGGAGCCGTCCGTGAACCTGGGGCTCGCTGTCGAGACGACTACTCTGCACTACGGAGTGGCGGTGTTCGCCGAGGGCAAGGTACTCGCGCACCGCACCATCAGCCGGACCGACCCGTCATTCGAGAGCATCGGTGCACTGGCCGCCGCCGTGCTCGCCGGATCCGGCCACACATTCGGCGAGTTGACCCGGCTCGCGGTGAACAACGGTCCGGGGAGCCTCACGTCGGTGCGGGCCGGCGTCGCCTACGTCAACGGTCTGGGCTTCAGCCTCGGTTGCCCGATCGTGGCGGTGGACGCGTTTACGCTGCTCGCTCGCGAGGTGTCGGACAGCCTCGAGGAGCCGGTTCTAGTCTTGCGCACCGCCGGCGGTGGCAACGCCTATGCGGGCTTGTTCATCGCCGAGGCTCCGCCGCAGTACGCGCACGGACCGCTCGACGCGGTCGTACCCCGTCTGGCCGGCACGTTGGAGTCGGTGTCCTGCGCCGGAGTTTTCCGCGACGAGGCGCGTCGGCTGCTCACCGCGACCCGCGTTAAGGACACGGGTGTCGAGGTCTCCAGCGTGCTCACGCTGCACGCGCTGGTGACCGACCCGAACCGGCCGTCGCTTGCGCCGGTCGCCGTGGTGAGCCCCCTGACCGACTCCTCCGAAGTGTTCCGTGTCTGACCCGGAGTTCGTGCTCGGGCCCAACGATGATCTGGCCGGTGCGGTCGATGTCTTGCGCTCGGGCGGGTTCGTGTTGCTGCCCAGCGACACCGCGTACTCGGTCGCGGCGTTGCCACTCAGCGGGGCGGTCCGCACCAGGATCAACACGCTGCTGCGCCGTCGCGACATGCCGGTCTCGCTCGCCTTCCCGGACATCGCGGTGGCCGACCGGTGGATCGCCGCGAACCCCGTGGCGAGGCGGCTATTGCGGCGGTTCTGCCCCGGCCCGGTAACGGTGGTCTGCACAGCCGCTCCGGGCCTGCCGGACCAGCTTTTCGAACAGGCGGTGGCCAGCCGAAACCGCACGGTTGGCGTGCGGGTGCCGGACTCGGCGCCGGAACGGCGGGTCGCCGCGGCCACCGAATACCCGGTCACCACGGTGGCGGTGATCGGGCCGGACGGACGGATCGCCACCAGTTTGGCCGAGGCGATCACAATCATTCAGCACGGCCTCGCCGAAGCCGGATTCCAACGCTGGTGCGCGATCGACGGCAAGGTCACCGGAGGAAACCTGTCCACGGTGATCGAGGTGGTCGGCGACCAGGTGGAACTGATCAGGCTCGGAGCCATCCCTTTCAAACACCTGCAGGAGGTCGCGGCCGGGCATGAATGACGAATTGATCACATCTGTACACGAGTGCCTGCTCCGGGGCGGAGTGGTGCTCCTGCCCACCGACACCGTGTACGGGCTGGCCGTGCACCCTGAACGGGACGAGGCCGCAGAGCGACTGTTCCGAATGAAACGCCGGCCACGAGCCAGGAACCTGCCGATCATGGTGGCCGCGACCGCGGACCTGCCGGCTCTCGGTGCGATCGTCAATGTCCCGGCGCGGCGGCTGCTCGAGGCGTTCGCACCAGGGCCGCTGACGGTCGCGCTTGGCTTGCGTCCCGGAGCCGCGCCGGAATGGCTGGCCGGCCGGGTCGAGATCGGCGTTCGGATTCCGGCCGACGAGGATCTACGAGCGCTGCTGCAGATAACCGGGCCGCTGCTGGCCACCAGCGCCAACGTGCACGCGCAGGCGACCCGCGAGTCGGTCGCCGAGATCCTGGCCGATTTGGACGGTGCGCCGGACCTCGTCATTGACGGCGGACCACGAGACACCACACCGTCCACTTTGGTCAATTGCAACCTTCCAGAGCCGGTGATTGAACGGTTGGGCATGCTCTCCGCCGAACAGATCGAGAAGGTGCTGCAATGAGCGAGCTGGTGCTGGGCATCGAGACGTCGTGCGATGACACTGCGGTAGCACTTGTGGACCGGGCGGGCACGGTTGTGGCCGCCTCGGTCGCGTCCCAGACTGAGATCCACAACCGGTACGGCGGGGTATACCCGGAGGCTGCCAGCCGGGCACACGTTGACAAGATCCTTCCCACGGTGCGCATGGTGCTCGAGGACTCCGGCGTGCTACCCCGCGAGTTGACCGCAATCGGCGTCACCCGAGGCCCCGGTCTGATCGGTTCGCTGATGGTCGGCCTGGACACCGCGACCGGGCTCGGCCACGGCTGGGGTGTCCCGGTGATTGGCGTCAACCACCTCCGCGGCCATTTGCGCAGCGCCGATCTCGAACAGAGCCGCGTCCGCTACCCGGCCGTCATACTGCTCGTGTCCGGCGGTCACACGCTGCTGGCCCGGATGACGACGCCCAGCGAGATAACGCTGATGGGCAGCACTCACGACGACTCGGTGGGCGAAGCCTACGACAAGGTTGCCCGCATGCTTGGCCTCGGCTACCCCGGCGGTCCGGTAGTCGACCGGCTCGCCGCCACCGGCACCGAGTCCATCCCGTTTCCGCGGCCCATGCTCAGGGATGGGCTGGGTTTCTCGTTCTCCGGCCTGAAGTCCGCGGTCTGGTACTTCCTGGCGGACAATCCTGGAGTCGCTCCCGAGGACGTGGCCGCGTCCTTCGTCGCCGCGTGCATGGATGTACTCCTCACGAAGTGCCGTCGGGCCCTGTCCGAGACAGCGGCAAGCTCCCTGGTCATTGTCGGCGGCGTAGCCGCCAGCCCACCGTTGCGAGCCGCTGCTGCGGCGCTCTGCGAGGACCTCGGCGTCGAGCTCTGCCTGCCGCCGCTGCGCTGGTCCACTGACAATGGCGCGATGATCGCCCTCGCGACCTGGGACTACCTCGCCACGGGTCAGACGCCGTCGGTCCGCCCGCAGTCTTCGCTCAGCATCACTGACTACTAGTCACGAAGGCGGTTCCGGCTTAGACGCCGGGCTTGGCGATGTGGCCGGCCAGTGACTCGGCGCGGTGTTGCCAGACCGGGCGGCGGAAGCGCACCACGATGAGGTAGAGCAGGGCGCCGCCGAGCAGGACGCCGGAGACCACCAGGCCGACGCTGTTCAGCGCGCCACCGGCGACCACCATGGTGAGGCCGAGCGACATGACCAGGACCGCCATGCTGACCGCGATCCCCTCCGGGGCCCAGCTCCACCGGCGTCCGGCGACCACCTCGGTGGCCAGCCGCCTGGCTCCCCTGGCCAGCTCCTCGTCGTCGACGTCCAGGTCGATGATCCGGCGCGCCGCCCGGTCGCAGATGCGCAGTTGGTGCTCGCTGGTGATGACCAGCACCTCGTCCCTGGTCTGGCTGCGGCACTGCTCGGCGACCGAGCACCAGGTGCTGGCCAGGTAATAGCGCAGCACCGCGTCCCCCGGCCGGCTGGCCACCATGAGCTCCAGCTCCTGGACCGCGTCGGCGGCCCGGCCGGTGGCGACGAGCAGCTGCGAGTGGCCAAGCCGGGCGAGTGGGTCGGACCGGTCGGCGGCGAGCGCGGACCGGTAGCTCTCCCCGGCGAGCCCCCATCTGCCCCTGGCGAGATGCACGTCTCCGATGCCGACCTGATCGTGCGGATGCGGATGCTCGCGCAGCTCGGCGGCCCGCTGGAAGTCCGCGAGCGCGTCGTCGAGCCTGCGCTGCACCAGCGCCGACCGGGCCCGCTCGAAGTATTCGCTTGCCGGAGAAGGATTCCGGTCGGGGCCAATGGCCGCAAGCTGCCATTTGCCCACCACATCTTGCCACGCTCGGAGCATTGGATCACCCAGGTCGGCAGGCTACTCTCAGTACGCCCAAGTCGGGGGTGCGCGTTGAAAGTGCCCATTTTCGGTCGAGCGGCGGGCCTGCGCGGACGGGTCAGCTCGCACTGGTTGGCGTCCGCCATCGCCCTGGCCTACCTGATCGCCACCAGCACACTCGGCGTCGTCCTGCTGTCCGCGCCGGAGCAGCCGGTGGCCGCGCCCGCCGGCAACGCCTACGACGCACGCACCGGCGCAACCGCCGGGGCCGACTCGGGGGCCAGCACTGGTGCGCCCGCCACGACAGCGCCCCCGTCGACGAGCGGCCCGGCCGGCTCCCGCGTCCCGACCGGCCCGGCGGGCGCCGCCCGAACCAGCACCCGCGCCGCGCCGCCGGCCCCGCTCCCGGTGACCGCACCGCCCGGCTTCCGGCGGGTCACCGGCCCGGCCGGAGTACGCACGGTGATCCCGGCCGGCTGGTCGAGTGTGCGGACCACCGGCCCCGGCGCCGTGCAGGCAACGGATCCCGCCGGCACCGGCGGGTTCGTCAAGTACGGCGGATCGGCCGCGCCCGGCGTCGGCATCGACCTGACCCACGTCAAGTACGAGAACGACTTCGCCACCCGGGCCGCCGAGTACAGCCGAATCGTGCTGCGTTCCGCCCGCTACGGCGGCCACGACGCGGTCGAATGGGAGTTCGAGCACCGGGACGGCCCCCAGGTCGCCCACGTGAAGTCCATCTACTGGCGCGCCGAGGGCAAGGAGTACTTCCTGCTCGCCTCGGCCCCGGCAACCCAATGGCCGCAGATGAAAAGCGTCTACGACACGATGGTCGCCAACGCCGACCCGTGACGATACAGCGCAATGTCACCTTCATTCGCTTCTAACCGCGGAATGTCACCTTGCGCTGTATTCCTGGGGCGGGCTCGACTCCTGTGCTGGGCTCGCCGCCCGGCGTGCGGTGGCGAACCGGGGGCGGCCGGCCAGGTCGCGATGGTCCGAGACCTCGGTGAGCACCCGGCGGGCTCGGAGCAGGGCCGGCACCGACTCGGCCTGGGTGTCGTCGTGCTCGATGGCCACCCGGCCGCCGGGCGCCAGCAGGCGGGCGGCGCAGCCGACCACCTGGCGGATCACGGCGAGGCCGTCCCGGCCGGCGAACACCGCGGCCGGCGGGTCGTGGTCGGCGACCTCGGGAGGCACATCGGTGCCGAGCGGGACGTACGGCGGGTTGCAGAGCACCAGGTCGACCCGGCCGTCGAAGTCGGTGAGCAGGGCCGGATCGGTGACGTCGCCGGCGTGCAGGTGAATCTCGGCGTCGCCGGCGGCCTGGCGTTGGCCGGCGTTGCGCCGGGCCCAGGCCAGCGCCGCGGGGTCGAGCTCGACGCCGTGCACCACGGCGTCCGGGCGGGCGGCGGCCACCGCCAGCGCCAGCGCGCCGGAACCGGTGCAGAGGTCGACCACCACCGGCGCACGGACCGGCTCGAGCGCGGCCAGGCCCCAGGCGAGCAGCAACTCGGTCTCCGGGCGCGGTAGGAAAACGCCGGGGCCCACCGCGAGGGTGACCATGCCGACGCACACCTGGCCGGTGAGGTGTTGCAGCGGTACCCGGCGAGCCCGCTGCGCCACCAGCCGGCCGATGGCATCCACCACGGGCGGGTCGATCAGCGGGACCAGCGGCAGCTTGGTGCGCGCGACGCCGAGCACGTGCGCGGCCAGCAGCTCGGCGTCGGCACGCGGGCTGGCCACCCCGGCACCGGCCAGGACACGTTCCGCTTCGAGGATGGCCACCCGAAGGGGTTGCCGGTCGGTCATGCCGTTCCGTGGCCGGCCAGCCGCTCGGCCCGGTCGGCCACGGCGAGCGCGTCCAGCACACCGTCCAGCTCGCCGCCGAGGACATGGTCGAGGTTATAGGCCTTGTAGTTGACCCGGTGGTCGGAGATCCGGTTCTCCGGGTAGTTGTAGGTGCGTACCCGCTCGGACCGGTCCACCGTGCGCACCTGGCTGCGCCGGGCGTCCGCGGCTTGCTTCGCGGCCTCCTCCTCGGCGGCGGCCACCAGCCGGACCCGCAGCACCTGGAGCGCGCGGGTCTTGTTCTGAAGCTGGGAGCGCTCGTTCTGGCAGGACACCACGATCCCGGTCGGTAGGTGGGTGATGCGGACCGCCGAGTCGGTGGTGTTCACGCTCTGGCCGCCCTTGCCGGACGAGCGGTACACGTCGATGCGCAGATCCTTCTCGTCGATCTCCACGTCGGACACCTCCTCGGAGAGGTCCGGGTAGACCAGCACGCCGGCCGCCGAGGTGTGGATGCGGCCCTGCGACTCGGTGACCGGAACCCGTTGCACGCGGTGCACCCCGCCCTCGAACTTCAGCCGGGACCAGACGCCGTCCGGGCCGTCGCCCCTGCCCTTGATCACCAGGGTGGCGTCCTTGTACCCGCCGAGATCGGACTCGGTGCCGTCCAGCACCTCGGCCTTCCAGCCGCGCCGCTCGGCGTAGCGCAGGTACATCCGCAGCAGGTCGCCGGCGAACAACGCCGACTCCTCGCCGCCCTCCCCCGACTTGATCTCCATCAGCAGGTCGGAGCCGTCGTACGGGTCGCGCGGCGCGAGCAGCTCGGCGAGCTTGGTCTCCAGCTCGGGCACCCGCGCGGCCAGCTCCGCCGCCTCCGCTGCGAAGGTCTCGTCCTCCTTGACCAGGTCGTTGGCCGCGCCGAGGTCCGCCTCAGCGGCCTCCAGCTCGCGCAACGCCTTCACGATCGGGGTCAGCTCGGCGTAGCGCCGGCCAAGCCGGCGGGCCTGGTTCTGGTCGGCGTGCACGGCCGGGTCGGCGAGGGAGCGCTCCAGCTCGTCGAACTCGCGCAGCAGCTCACGCAGCGTCGAGGAGTCCACCGGTCACCTCCCAGGCGACATCAATCCACGTCGATCCGTGTCGATCGCGCACATGACAACGGCGCCCACCCAATCCGCGGGTAGGCGCCGTGACCGTAGCTACTGGTTCTTCTGACGCTTGCCGTAGCGCGCCTCGAAGCGCGCCACCCGGCCGCCGGTGTCGAGAATCTTCTGCTTGCCGGTGTAGAACGGGTGGCAGTTGGAGCAGACCTCGACGTGGATGCTGCCGGAAGACTTGGTGCTGCGCGTGGTGAACGTATTGCCACAGCCGCAGACGACCTCGGTGAGGACGTACTGGGGGTGGATGCCGGTCTTCACAGATCTTGTCCTCTCGTTGCGGCCGCCGGGTCCCCGGTGGATCGGGGTGAACCGGTGCCGGACTCGACCTCATAGTGTGCCAGACCATGCAACATGCCTGGCGGCGTGGGTATTCCTGACGTTCCTGCGACCGGTCAACTGTCGTTCGTCTCAGGACAACAACCACCCACCGCAGCCGACCGATCGCTCACCGATTACAACCGCGGACTCCCAGAGGAGCCCGCAAACTTGACACATGGTCCTCGGAGAGCGCCGCATCTCGCTGGCGGTCTGGGTGGTCGTACCGCTGCTGTTCTCCGCCGCGGTTCTGGGGCTCACCGCGTTCGGCGGCGTGCTGCTCGGCGCGGACTGGCAGGTGGACCTGTCCAGCGCGGTGCTCGGACCGGCCGCCGCGATCACCGGGCTGCTCTCCGCGAACGTCGACTGGCCGGCGCGCTGGCGGCGGTGGGGGATCGGGCTCGGCTATCCGGCGCTGGTGTTCGTGTCCGGACTGGTGTTCGCCGACGTCACCCTGCCGACCTCGGTGGCCATCGCCGCCGGACTGCCGGCCCTGGTCGTGATCGGCGTGCTGATCGCGCGTGAACGGAACAGAGTCGTTCCGATCGCGTACCGGGTCGCCCGCCCCGGCGCTACCGCCCCGGGGCGGCCGGCTTAGGGTTCAGTCGTCGTTCATCGACGGGGTGGTCTTGGACACCTGCATCAGGAACTCGATGTTGGTGCGGCTCTTGCGCAGCCGGTCGAGCAGCAGCTCGATGGCCGCCTGGCTGTCCAGGGCGTGCAGCACCCTGCGCAGCTTCACGGTGACCGCAAGCTCGTCCGGCGGGAGCAGCAGCTCCTCCTTGCGAGTGCCGGACGGGTCGACGTCGACCGCGGGGAAGATGCGCTTGTCGGCGATCTTGCGGTCCAGCTTGAGCTCGGCGTTGCCGGTGCCCTTGAACTCCTCGAAGATCACCATGTCACCCGCCGAGCCGGTCTCGACCAGGGCGGTGGCGAAGATCGTCAGCGAACCGCCGCCCTCGATGTTGCGGGCCGCGCCGAGGAAGCGCTTCGGCGGGAACAGCGCGGTCGAGTCCACACCGCCGGAGAGGATCCGGCCGGACGCGGGCGCGGCCAGGTTGTAGGCCCGACCGAGCCGGGTGATCGAGTCGAGCAGCACGACCACGTCGTGGCCCATCTCGACCAGGCGCTTGGCCCGCTCGATGGACAGCTCGGCGACCGTCGTGTGGTCCGACGGCGGACGGTCGAAGGTGGAGGCGATGACCTCGCCCTTCACCGACCGCTGCATGTCGGTGACCTCTTCCGGCCGCTCGTCCACCAGCACCACCATGAGGTAGCACTCGGGGTTGTTCGTGGTGATCGCGTTCGCGATGGACTGCAGCACCGAGGTCTTGCCGGCCTTCGGCGGCGACACGATCAGCGCGCGCTGGCCCTTGCCGACCGGCATCACCAGGTCGATCACCCGGGTGGTGAGCAGGTGCGACTCGGTCTCAAGCCGCAGCCGCTCGTTGGGGTAGAGCGGGGTCAGCTTGGTGAACTCCGGCCGGCTCTTGGCCGCGTCCGGATCGAGACCGTTGATCGTCTCCACCCGGACCAGCGGGTTGAACTTCTGCCGCTGCTGCTCGCCCTCGCGAGGCTGCCGGACCAGGCCGGTGATCGCGTCACCGCGGCGCAGCCCGTACTTGCGAACCAGGGAGAGCGAGACGTACACGTCGTTCGGCCCGGCGAGGTAGCCGGAGGTGCGCACGAACGCGTAGTTCTCGAGCACGTCGAGCACGCCTGCGACGGGCAACAGCACGTCGTCCTCGCGGACCTCGGTGTCGTTGTTGCCGGCCTCGACCCGACCGCCGCCACCGGTGCGGCGCCTGCGGTCTCGGAAGCGCCGGCCGCGCCGGCCGCCGCGCTCGTCGTCATCGTCGTCCGGACCGTTCTGGTCGTGCCGCTGGCGGTCCCGGTCGCCCTGACCACGGTCGCCCTGCCGGTCGCCCCGGTCCCGGTCGCCCTGACCACGGTCGCCCTGCCGGTCGCCCCGGTCCCGGTCGCCCTGACCACGGTCGCCCTGCCGGTCACCTCGGTCCCGGTCGCCCCGGTCCCGGTCGCTCTGCCGGTCACCGCGCTGGCGCTCGCCCTGCTGGCGGCCGTCCTGCTGGCGGCCGTCCTGCTGGCGCTCGCCCTGCTGGCGGCCGTCCTGCTGGCGGCCGTCCTGACGTTCCTCCGTCCGGGTGCGGCCCTCATCGGAGGCCACCCGCGCCTCGCCGCCCGACGGGCTGCCGGCCGGACGGCTGGAGCCGCGTCGGCGCCGGCCACCCTCACGGCCACCCTCGCGGCGTCCCGCGCCGTCGACCTCGCTGTCCGCCGGCTCGGCGGTCTCGGCCTTCACCTCGACCGGGCGCTCGTCCCTGGTCTCGACCGGTGCGCTCGCCGCGGACGGCTCACTCGTGGTCTTGGTCGGGCGGCTGCTTGGACGGTCCTCGATGCCACCGAGGGGCAGGGTCTCCGCGGACGCGCCTGCGCCGCCGCCCTGCCGCTCCTTGATGGCCGCGATCAGGTCGCCCTTGCGCATCCCACCCGTACCGGTGATGCCCAGCTGGCCGGCCAACTCGCGAAGCTCGGCGAGCACCATGCCGGTGAGCCCGGCGCGGCGTTTCGGCGTGCCACCGTTGGCGCCGGCACCTGGCGCCTTCCCCGCGGTGTCGGGGCGAGACGTCGAGGCCTCGTTCGGCGAACCGGCCCCGGCTCCGACCGAGCCCGTCGCCGCATCGCTGCTCAGCAAATCAGTGTTGCTCACTAATGTCCTTCCTAACCGGTCCCCGCCTCCAACGCGGACCAGCGGACCCGCCGCCCGTCGGAACGCGAGACGGCGTATTCCCCGCTGTCGGCTGACTTTCGCCGCAACCTTGGCCACCTGGTGGGCCATGCGGACGACTTGATCGCCGACACGGAGTATCTCGGCCACCACCTCATCGGGAACCTGGCAACGCCGACTCAGGCCTGACAGGCCGAGCCGGCATCTTGCACAGCAGATGCGACCCGGAAAGAGCTCCCCGGGAACTGCACCGGGCGCCCGAGCGCGCGGTGACTGAACGCCCACGAGGGTAGACGGCACTCACTCAACGTGCAACAACCGGGGTACCGGAGTGGCTCGACAGAAACAACCGCAGCCACCTCAGGTTTGTTCCCACCTGGGCACCTGCCCGGCCGACGGACCAGGCGGTGCTCAAGACAAGGAGTGACCTTGGCCACGTCAGACGTCTAGTCGAACTCAATCCGCACCCCCCGCCGGTCCACCGGGAGCTCGCGGACGGTGAACCCGGTGTGGTCCACCTCGGGCAAAACCCCGTCCACGGTGAACGCCACAACGGTCGGCCCGGCGCCGGAAACCGTTGCCGCGACGCCCTCCCGGCGCAGCGCTCGGACCAGGGCCATGGTTCGCGGCCAGGCATCCTGCCGGTAGTCCTGGTGCAGCCGGTCCTCGGTGGCGGCGAGCAGCAGGTCCGGCCGGGTCGTGACGGCCTGCACGGCCAGCGCGCAGCGGCCCGCGTTGAACGCCGCGTCCGCGTGCGGAACCGATTCCGGCAGCAGGGCCCGGGTCATCGAGGTGGCCGACCGCTCCTCCGGGATCAGTACCACCGGACGCAGGTCCGGGTGCGGCTCCAGACGCAGCGCGGCGAACCCGTCGGCCCCGTGCCAGGCCAGCACCAGGCCGCCGAGCAGGCTGGCCGCGGCATTGTCCGCGTGCCCCTCGAACTCGGCGGCCAACCGCAACGCCCCAGCGTCCGGCTGCCGGCCCGCGAGGCCGTAGGCGACGGCCAGGCCGCCGGCCACCGCGGCGGCCGACGAACCCAGGCCGCGGGCGTGCGGAATGCCGTTCCGGCAGTTGAGATGCAGGCCGGGGGGCCGGGGCAGGCCGAGGTGGCGGCAACCGACCGACACCGCGCGGACCACCAGGTTGGACTCGTCTGAGCTGACCGTGCCGGCGCCCTCGCCGGTGATCAGCACCGTCAGCCCGGCCTCGCCGGGGACCACCTCGATCTCGTCGTAGAGGCCGAGGGCCAGACCGAGCGCGTCGAAGCCGGGGCCGAGGTTCGCGCTGGACGCCGGAACCAGAACCCTCAGACGATCACCTCGCGAGCTCGCCCTCACGCAAGCTCCAGCGCGTGGGCCACCGCGGTCGGGTCCACCGGCACCGGCTCCACCTCGAGCATCCCCCGCAGCGCGGTCTCCGGGTCCTTCAGGCCGTGTCCGGTGACGGTGCAGACCACCAGCGAGCCGGCCGGCAGCCGGCCGTCCGCGGCGACCACCAGCAGCCCGGCAACCCCGGTGGCCGACGCCGGCTCGACGAACACCCCCTCGCGGGTGGCCAGCAGCTTGTAGGCGGACAGGATCTGCTCGTCGGTGACCGCGTCGAACAGGCCACCGGACTCGTCGCGGGCGGTGACCGCGCCTGCCCAGGAGGCCGGGTTGCCCACCCGGATCGCGGTGGCCACGGTCTCCGGCCTGCGCACCGGCTCACCGGCGATCAGCGGCGCCGCCCCGGCGGCCTGGAAACCGAACATCCGCGGCGTCGCGGAGATCACGCCGTCGGCGGCGTACTCCCGGTAGCCCTGCCAGTAGGCGGTGATGTTGCCGGCATTGCCGACCGGCAGGCAGTGAACGTCCGGCGGGCCGCCGAGCACGTCGCAGATCTCCCAGGCGGCACTGCGCTGGCCGATCAGCCGCACCGGGTTCACCGAGTTCACCAGCTCGATCGGGTACTCAGCGGCGGTCTTCGCGGCCAACTCGAGGCAGTCGTCGAAGCTGCCGTCGATCTGGAGGATCCGGGCGCCGTGCATCACCGCCTGGGCCAGCTTGCCCAGCGCGATCTTGCCGCGCGGCACCAGCACCGCGCAGGTCAGTCCCGCACGCGCGGCGTAGGCCGACGCCGAGGCCGAGGTGTTGCCGGTGGACGCACAGATCACCGCGGTCATCCCGGTGGCCAACGCGTGCGAGATGGCCACCGTCATGCCGCGATCCTTGAACGAGCCGGTCGGGTTCGCGCCCTCGACCTTGAGCAGCACCCGGCAGGCGGTCAGCTCGGAGAGGTGCGGCGCCTCGAGCAGCGGCGTGCCGCCCTCGTGCAGCGTGATGACCTTTGCGTTGGACGGCAACGTGATCCGTTCCGGATAGGCGCGGATCACGCCCGGCCATTCGCGCTGCGCGAGCACCGTCACGAGACCTCACCCTCCACCCGCATCACGGAGACCACCTCGCGGACCGCGGGCAGCCCGGCAACCTTGTCCACCGTGGACCGCAGGGCGGCGTCCGGGGCCGAGTGGGTGACGATCACCAGGCTGGCGTCGGTCCCCCGGCCCTCCTGGCGCACCGCGGCGATGCTCACATCGTGCTCGGCGAACACCGAGGCCACCGTGGACAGCACGCCCGGCCGGTCGGCCACGTCCAGGCTCAGGTGGTAGCGGGTGATGGCCCGGGAGATCGGGCGCACGGGCAGCGCCGCGTAGGCCGATTCCCCCGGCCCCCGGCCGCCGACCACCCGGTTGCGGGCCACCGCGACCAGGTCGCCGAGCACCGCGCTCGCGGTGGGCGCGCCGCCGGCGCCCTGGCCGTAGAACATCAGCCGCCCGGCCGCCTCCGCCTCGACGAACACCGCGTTGAACGCCCCGCCGACGCCGGCGAGCGGGTGTCCCCTCGGGATCATCGCCGGATGCACCCGCACGGTGACCGCGTCGGTGTCGCCCTCGCTGGCCCGCTCGCAGATGGCCAGCAGCTTGATCGTCCGGCCGAGCGCGCGGGCCGCCGCGATGTCCACCGCGGTCACCGCGGAGATGCCCTCGCGATACACCTGCGCCGCGGTCACCCTGGTGTGAAAGGCCAGCGACGCGAGGATCGCGGCCTTCGACGCGGCGTCGTAGCCGTCCACGTCCGCGGTCGGGTCCGCCTCGGCGTAGCCGAGCCGGCTGGCCTCCTCAAGCGCCTCCGCGTAACCGGAGCCGGTCTCGTCCATCGCCGAGAGGATGTAGTTGGTGGTGCCGTTGACGATCCCCATCACCCGGGTGATCCGGTCTCCGGCGAGGGACTCGCGCAGCGGCCGGAGCAGCGGGATGGCGCCGGCCACCGCGGCCTCGAAGTACAGGTCGGCGCCGGAGGCGTCAGCGGCGGCGAACAACTCACCCGCGTGCTCGGCGAGCAGCGCCTTGTTCGCGCTGACCACGGACTTGCCCGAGCGCAGCGCGTTGAGCAGCAGGGTTCTGGCCGGCTCGATGCCGCCGATCAGCTCGACCACGATGTCCACATCGGACGCGACCAGCGCTTCGGCGTCCGCGGTGAGCAACTCGACCGGGACGTCCGGGTGCCGGTTCGGCCGGCGCACCGCGATCCCGTTGAGACGCACCGACTTCCCGATCCGCGCGGCCAGGTCGCCGGCCTGCTCGGTGAGCAGCCGGGCGACCTCGGTGCCGACCGTGCCGCAGCCGAGCAGGGCTACCTTCAACGCGTCGCTCGCCACGTCGGTCACGTTATCTCCAACCGGAACAGGTCGTCCTCGGTTTCCCGGCGCAGCAGCGGCCGGGCCGCGCCGTCGCGGACCGCCACCACCGCCGGCCGGAGCAACCGGTTGTAGCTTGAGGACATCGAGTAGCAGTAGGCGCCGGTGGCCGGCACCGCGATCAGGTCGCCAGGCGCCAGGTTGGCCGGCAACCAGCAGTCGCGCACCACCACGTCACCCGCCTCGCAGTGCTTGCCGACCACGCGGCACAGCGTCGCCTCCGTGCCGCGCTCCCCCTCGGCGGCCGAGCGGGACACCAGCCGGCAGTCGTAGACCGCGTCGTACAGCGCGGTACGCACGTTGTCACTCATGCCGCCGTCCACGCTGACGTAGCGCCGGCCGTGACTGTGCCCGAGCGCGATGTCCTTGACGGTGCCGACCTCGTAGAGCGTCACCGTGCCGGGCCCGACGATCGCCCGGCCCGGCTCCACCGCGATCCTCGGCGGCGCAAGGTCGGCGTGCTCGCACTCCTTGGCCACGATCGTGCGCAACTGCTCGGCCAGCCACTGCGGCGGCGGCGGGTCGTCGTCGGCGGTGTAGGCGATGCCGAGCCCGCCGCCGAGATCCACGGTGGTCAACTCGGCCAGCGCGTCCGCGCCGTGCTCGTCGCGCAGCCCGGCCAGCAGGCCGATCACCCGGTGCGCGGCCACCTCGAAGCCGTCCACGTCGAAGATCTGCGAACCGATGTGGCTGTGCAGGCCGACCAGCCGCAGCCCGTCGCACTTGAGCACCCGGCGCACCGCCTCCGCGGCGTCGCCGGAGGCCAGGGAGAAACCGAACTTCTGGTCCTCGTGCGCGGTCGCGATGAACTCGTGGGTGTGCGCCTCGACCCCGACGGTCACCCGGATCAGCACCGGCTGCACGACCGCCCGGTCCCGGGCGGCCTTGTCCAGCCGGACGATCTCGTAGAACGAGTCGAGCACCACCGCGCCCACCCCGGCATCCACCGCCGCGGTCAGCTCGGCGATCGACTTGTTGTTGCCGTGCAAGGCGATCCGCTCGGCCGGGAAGCCGGCCCGCAGCGCGATGGCCAGCTCGCCGCCGCTGCACACGTCCAGACTCAGCCCCTGTTCGGCCACCCAGCGGGCGATCTCCACGGACAGAAAGGCCTTGGACGCGTAGTGCACCAGCCCAGGGTCGCCGAACGCGGCCACGTGCTCGGCGCAGCGGGAGCGGAAGTCGTCCTCGTCGACCACGAACAGCGGAGTGCCGAACCGCTCGGCGAGCTCGCGCACGTCCACCCCGGCGATGGTGACGGCGCCGTCCGCGCCGCGCCGGGCATTGCGCGGCCAGACAGCGGGCAGCAGCTCGTCCAACTCGTCCGGAGTGGACGGTCGCGGGCCGGCGGTGCTCGCCGGCGGCAGGACTTCCGCGTAGCGCGGTCCGGCCGGGTGGGCGCGCATCGGCTACATCCGTTCCGGCGCCGAGACGCCGAGCAGGCCGAGACCGTTGCGGAGCACTTGTCGCACCGCGAGGCAGAGCAACAGCCTGGCGCGCATCACGGGCTGGATCTCCTCGTCCCCCTTGGGCAGAATGCGGCAGTCGTCCGTGTCGTACCACTTGTGCAGTGCGGCGGCGAGCTGTTCGAGGAACCGGGCCACCCGGTGCGGCTCGCGCAGCTCCGCGGCCGCCTCGGCGACCCGGCCGAACTCGCCGACGGTGCGAATCAGCTCGCCCTCCCGCTCGTGCGTGAGCAGCGCGAGCTCCGCGCCGGCTGTGCCGGTCACCCTCAGCCCGACCCGCTCGGCGTTCTCGAGCACCCGGCAGATCCGCGCGTGCGCGTACTGCACGTAGAAGACCGGGTTCTCCTTGCTGCGCGAGGCAACCAGATCGATGTCGATGTCCAGCATGGAGTCCACCGAGGACCGGACGAGCGAGTAGCGGGCCCCGTCCACCCCGACCGCGTCCACCAGATCTTCCATGGTGACAACGTTTCCGGCGCGCTTGCTCATCCGCACCGGGCGACCGTCGCGGACCAGGTTGACCAGCTGGCCAATCAGCACCTCGACGGTGTCGGGATCGTCCCCCAGCGCCGCGGCGATCGCCTTGAGCCGGCCGATATAGCCGTGGTGGTCCGCACCGAGCAGGTAGATGAGCAGGTCGAAGCCGCGCTTGCGCTTGTCCTCGAAGTAGGCGATGTCGGCGGCGACGTAGGCGGGCTCGCCGTCGCTCTTGATCACCACCCGGTCCTTGTCGTCGCCGTACTCGGTGCTGCGCAACCACCAGGCGCCGTCCGCGAAGTAGAGCGTGCCGGCGGCTTTGAGCTGCTCGACCAGCCGGGCGACCGCGCCGGAGGCGTGCAGCGAGTCCTCGTGGGTGTAGACGTCGAAGTCCGTGCCGAACTCGTGCAGCGACCGCTTGATCTGCGCGAACATGAGTCCGACGCCGATCCCCCGGAACGCCTCGTACCGCTCCGCTTCCGGCAGCGCCAGCGCGTCCGGCCGCTGGCGCAACACCTCTGCGGCGAGGTCGGAGACGTAGGCGCCGACATACCCGTTCTCCGGCGGCGGCTCGCCCTTCGCCGCCGCGATCAGCGACCGCACGAACCGCGGGATCTGCGCACCGGTATCGTTGAAGTAGTACTCGCGCACCACCTTGGCGCCCTGAGCGGCCAGGATCCGGCCGAGCGCGTCGCCGGCCGCGGCCCAGCGGGCCCCGCCGAGGTGCAGTGGCCCGGTCGGGTTCGCCGAGACGAACTCCAGGTTGATGTTGCGCCCGGCGAGCAGGTGACCCTGGCCGTAGTGGTCGCCATCGGCCAGTACCTGGCGAACGATCGCGCCCTGGGCGTCCGCGTCGATCCGCAGGTTGATGAACCCGGGTCCGGCGATCTCCGCGCTGGCCACCCCCTCGCGGGTGGCCAGCGCGTCGGCCAGCCAGCCGGCCAGCTCCCGCGGCGCGACGCCGACCTTCTTGGCCAACTGGAGCGCGACATTGGTGGCGTAGTCGCCGTGCTCGGGATTCCTCGGGCGCTCCACGGTCACCACCGCCGGCAGCACGGTGTGATCGAGTGCGCGGCTGGTCAGCACGTCCACCGCGGTGGAACGGACCAGGTCGGCGAGCGCTGCGGGGGTCACCATCAAATTCTACGGAGGGTGCGCCAACCAGTTGACGCTGGGCAGACACCGGGTCCTTACACTGGCCGCTGCACAGTGGTGCTTCTATCGGTGACTCTATAGAGACGGGGCCGGAACCGGTATGGCCAGCGGGACGAAGAGCAAGGGCGCCAGCGGACCCAGAGGCAAGGGCGCCGGCGGGGCACGCGGCAAGGGCGTGCGCACGGCACGCTCGTCGGTCGTGGCCAGCAAGCCGAAGCCGTGGGGCACGATCATCGCGGTGATCGCCGTGCTCGCCCTCGCCGTCGGCGTGTTCACCTACGCGTTCACGCAGGTCCACGAGAAGAACAAGTGGGTCGTCTCGGCGAGTAACCAGGATCCATCGGACAACATCCCGGACGTGGTGAAGGCCAAGTACGACGGCGCCCAGCACGTCGAGGCAACCCAGCGGGTCGCCTATGACAAGAGCCCGCCGTTCGGCGGCCCGCACGACGGCGTGTGGGCGGACTGCACCGGCGTCGTCTACACCACGGCGGTGCGCAACGAGAACATGGTTCACGCGCTCGAGCACGGCACCGTGTGGATCGCCTACAACCCCGACAAGATCAAGGACGCCGCGCTGGACAAGCTGAAGTCCAAGGTCGACGGGCAGCAGTACATGATGCTCTCCCCGTACCCCGGACTCGACCGGCCGGTCTCCCTTCAGTCCTGGGGACATCAGCTCAAGCTGGACAGCGCGGACGACGCGCGGATCGACGACTTCATCAAGTCGCTGCGCGGGAACCAGTACCAGGCCCCGGAGCCCGGCGGCCGGTGTGACGCGGCGGACCCGGCGCAGTTCGACGTGAGCAAGCCGCCGCCGTTCGTGGCCGAGAAGCCCGGCCCGGACGCCGTCAAGATGGACGGCACCGGCGCCAAGAAGGGCGAGGAGAACGGCCTGCCGCCGACGGATCCGTCGGCGCAGGTTCCGCCGGCGACCGCTCCGGCGTCCCCCCCGGCGTCCGGACAGCAGCCGCCAGCCAGCCAGTGACCACCGGCAGCGACGACGACGAGCAGGAGTTCACCCTGCCGAGTGGGCAGCGACGGGTGATCGTGCTCGTCGTCGCCACCGTCGTGGTTCTGGTTGTCGGCGCCGCCATCGGCATGCTGATCGCGCTTGCCAGAGGCGGCGGCTCGAACTCCCCGGACGCCCAGTCGATCGACGTGGGGTTCGCCCAGGACATGCGGGTGCACCACATGCAGGCGATCACCATGGCCGGCATCGAGCGCGACCGCACGGCCGACCCGGAGCTGCACTCACTGGCGTTCGACATCGAGTCCACCCAGCTGTCCCAGGCCGGCACCATGGCGGGTTGGCTCAACGTGTGGAACCAGCCGGAGCTGACCGATCCGGGCAAGGGGTACATGGCCTGGATGGCCGGCAGCGGCCACGCCCACGAGGGCCCGACCACGGCCGGTGGCGGCGTGGCCCAGATGCCGGGGATGGCCACCTCCCAGGAGCTCAACAAGCTGAGATCGCTGTCCGGCAAGGAGTCGGACGTCTACTTCCTCCAGCTCATGCTGCGCCACCACCAGGGTGCGCTGCCGATGGCGCAGTACGCCGCCGCGCACGCGAACGTCGGCTACGTGCGAAACCTGGCCAGCAAGATGGTCTCCGCGCAGACCAACGAGGCCAGCCTGATGGTCAAGATGCTCGCGGACCGCGGCGCCACCCCCCTCCCCGCCCCCAACTGACGCCCTTCCCCCCGCGAGTCTCGCGCTCAGGCAACTGAGTTCTGCGCTCGGGCAACCGAGTTGTGCGCTCGGGCACGCCGATAAAGCGCAAGGTGACATTCCGCTGTACCACCGAGCTGACGTCACGTGCCGGGGCGCGAGACTCACTTGCTGGAGCGCGACATTCACTTGCTGGAGCGCGAGACTCGCGAGTGGGAGCGCGAGACTCGCGAGTGGGAGCGCGAGACTCGCGAGTGGGAGCGCGAGACTCGCGAGTGGGTATTACCAGGAGAGCTGGCGGCAGCAGTCCGACGCCCCTCGGGACTCGAGCTGAAGGGTGGCGTGCTCGATCCGGTAGTCGGTGGCCAGCAGTGCCTGGGCGGCGCGCAGCACGGCTGTCTGCTCGGCCCCGTCCCGCAACGTCAGGTGCGCCGACACCACCTCCATGCCCGAGGTCAACGTCCACACGTGCAGGTCGTGCACCTCGGTGACCCCGGGCAGGCCGGCCAGACCAATGATCATCTCGCCGACGTCGACCCGCTCCGGGGCGTGCTGGAACAGGATCCGCAGCGCCCGCCTGGCCAGTGTCCAGGTCCGCGGCAACACGAACAGTCCGATCGCGACGCCGATCACCGGGTCGGCGTAGCGCCAGCCGAACAGCAGCGTGACCGCCCCGCTGACCAGAACGCCGATCGAGCCGACCAGATCGGCGAGCACCTCCAGGTAGGCTCCCCTGACGTTCAGGCTCTCGGCGGAACCCTTGCGGAGCAACAGAAACGAGGTCATATTGGCGGCGAGGCCGAGCACGGCGACGATCAGCACCGGCAGTCCGGGCACCTCCGGCGGGTCGGCCAGCCGGCGCGCCGCCTCGACCACGACGTAACCGGCGACGCCGAACAGGAGCACCGCGTTGGCAAGTGCGGCAAGAACTTCGCCTCGGTACATCCCGAACGTCTGATGTGGACTGTTCGGCTTCCGTTTGGCTACCGCGATGGCGACCAGCGCGAGGCCGATGCCGAGCACGTCGGTGACCATGTGCGCACCGTCGGAGATCAGCGCCAGCGAGGAGGTCGCGAAGCCGACCGCCAATTCGACCGCCATGAACACGGCGGCGATGCCGAACGCGGCGGCCAACGGGCCGAGATGGCGCGCGGCCGCGCTGGCGGCCTGATGGCCGTGACCGTGTCCCATCTGCCAGCCCTCCGCGGCGACGTCCTCCGAGCAAAGTATGCGCACATGCGCATGAATGCAACTTTCATGCCGGTGAACGAGTGGCTCGTTCACCTCGCCCGTCAAGCCACCGGCCCGCGGCCCTGGTGAGCGTCGGGGAGACGCGGTTGCCGAGCGCGGCGAGGTTCGCCTCGGGCGTAACCGGGACGACCAGCCGGTTCTCGACGACGGCCCTGAGCACGGCCCTGGCCACCTTCTCCGGCGGGTAGCCGCGCCTGCGGTACGCGGCGGTCGCGCGCCGGCGCCGGATCTCCTCCTGCTCCGGGGTGGCTCCGGCGAAGCGTGCGGTTCTGGTGATGTTGGTGTGCACCACGCCGGGGCAGATCGCACTGACCCCGATCCCGGCCGGCCGCAGCTCCCCGGCGAGGCACTGGGCCAGCATCAGCACGCCGGCCTTGGTGGTCGAGTACGCGGGCAGCGTCGGCGTCGGCAGGTACCCGGCCATCGACGCGGTGACCACCAGATGGCCGCCCTCGCCTCGGGCCACCATCGCCGGCAGGAACGCGCGCAGCGTGTGCACCACGCCCCAGAGGTTCACGTCGAGCACCCGGCGCCAGTCCTCCTCGGAGGTGGCCAGGAACGGCCCCGCCACACCGATGCCGGCGTTGGCCATCAGCACGTCCGGCACGCCGTGCGTGGCGGCCACCGTCTCCGCGAGCAGCCGGGTGGCCGCGCCGTCGGCCACGTCGAGCGCGAGCGCGACGCCCAGCCGGCCGCGGGCGGTGACCTCGGCCGCGGTGCGACCGGCGGCGGCCTGGTCCAGGTCGACGCAGAGCACATCGGCACCGGCCGAGGCGAAGGCCAGCGCGCTCGCCGCGCCGATGCCGTTGCCCGCGCCGGTCACGAGGACCAGCCGGCCGGTCATCGGACCGCCCGCGCCGCCGACCCTGGCCCTGGCCAGCTCGCGACCGGCCGGGCGGCCACCGACGTGGTCGACGAACTCGCGGACCATCCGGGCGACCGCGTCCGGCTCGTCCCGGACCGCCCAGTGGCCCGCGGCCAACTCGCGCCGCCACAACCGCTCGCACCAGGGGTCGGCCGAGGTCAGCAACGCCGGCAGGCAGTACCGGTCCTTGGTGAGGGCCACCTGGAGGATCGGCACCGGCGTCCGGGCAGGCACCGGCCGCGCCGGCCGGAACGGCATGTTCGCCCGGTAGAGCTGCACGCCGTTGCTGGCGTCTCGGTAGCGGGCCTGGAACCGGTTGCGCGGTGCGCGGAGCCGCCAGAGCAGCTCGGGGATCACCGGCAGCTGGAACGCGGCCATGTACCAGGACCGGCGGACCTGGCCGAGCACCTGCGGCAGCCGGCGCGGGCTGCGCAGACCGGTGCGCATCCAGATCCGGATGTGCTCCAGGTCGGGCCCGGAAATGGTGGTGAACGAGGCGAACCTGGCTTGGTACTCCGGATCGGTGACGGCGGCCCAGGCGTGCATCGAGCCCCAGTCGTGCGCGACCAGGTGCACCGGCCGGCCCGGGCTGGTCGCGTCGAGCACGGCGACGAGATCGGCCACCAGCCGTTCGACCAGGTAACCGGCCCGGCCCTTGGGCGCGTCGGAGTCGCCGTGCCCGCGCAGGTCGTAGCGCACGATGCGGAATCCGTCGGCGAGCCGGGCGACGACCCCGTCCCAGACCGAGGAGTTGTCCGGGTACCCGTGCACCAGGACCAGGGTCGGTCCGTTCGGATCGCCCTCCTCCCGCACCGAGATCCGCAGACCGTCCGAGTCGACCAAGCGCCGCCGCACACCAGTCATTCGACCACGGTAACCCCTGATCAACTCGATGCCGGTCAGCGCAGGTCATGCCCGGTTTGGTGCACGCCGGGTCAGGCCGGCAGCGTCACGGTGAACGCGGTGCCGCCCGGCGCGCTGGTCACCTCGACGGTGCCGTGGTGCGCCGCCACCACCGCCGCCACGATGGCGAGCCCGAGCCCGGTGCTGCCGGCGGCCCTGGACCGGGAGGTGTCGCCTCGCGCGAACCGCTCGAACACCTCGGGCAGCAGGTCCGGCGGGATGCCAGGGCCGTTGTCGACCACGGTCACCACGGCCTTGTCCCCGTCGCATCGCACTCCGGTGGTCACCGTGCTGCCCGGCGGGGTGTGCGTGCGCGCGTTGGCCAACAGGTTCACCAGCACCTGGTGCAGCCGGGCGCCGTCGCCGTCGACCACGACCGGCTCGACCGGCAGGTCGAGGCGCCACCGGTGGTCCGGCCCGGCCATCCGGGAGTCGCTCACCAGGTCGACGATCATCCGGGACAGGTCGACCGGCTCGGACTTCACCGGGCGGCCGGAGTCCAGCCGGGCCAACAGCAACAGATCCTCGACCAGTGCGGTCATCCGGGTCGACTCGGACTCCACCCGGCGCATGGCGTGGGCGATGTCCGACGGCACCGACTGGTTGCCGCGCCGGCTCAGCTCCGCGTAGCCGCGGATCGCGGCGAGCGGGGTGCGCAGCTCGTGGCTCGCGTCCGCGACGAACCGGCGCATCCTGGACTCGCTGGCCTGCCGGGCCGCGAGCGCGTTGCCGATGTGCCCGAGCATCCGGTTGAGCGCGGAACCCACCTGTCCGACCTCGGTGCGCGGGTCGGTGTCGGCGGCCGGCACCCGTTCGGACAGTGCGACCTCGCCCCGGTCGAGTGGCAGCTCGGCGACCCGAATCGCGGTAGCCGCGACCCGGCGCAGCGGCCGAAGCGTCCGGCGCACGATCAGCGTGCCGGCGCCGAACGCCACGACCAGCGCGATCAACGAGACACCGCCGAGAATCAGCCCGACGGTGAGCATCGTGTCGTTCACCGGAGACAACGGCAGCCCGATGATCAGCTTGTCGCCCGGCGGGGTTCTGTTCGCGATCAGGCGGTATCGGCCGAACCCGTCGATGTCCACGGTGTGTACGGCGCCGTCGATCGGCACCTCGGCGAGCTGGCGCTGGCCCTCGATGCCGACGTACTCGCGGGTGTCCGTCGCGGTGGATCGTTCGGCGAACGGGGTCCAGCCGTTCCCCCGGATCAGCGCGGCCAGCGTGCCGGGCGACTGGTTGGGGCCGTCGAGAGGATTGGGCGGTGGACCGTTCCCAGGCCCACCGGGCTGGGCGGGCCCGCCGCGCGGCGGACCCGCCCGCTTGCCGGCGGCGAGCAGCTGCTTGTCAAGCTGCCCAACCAAAACCGAGTGCAGAGCCAACTCCGTGACCAGGGTGATGATCAGGCAGACCGCGGCGACCACCGCGACGAGCTGAGCGGTCAGCTTGGCGCGCAGGGACCAGGGCCGGCCGCGCTCAGCCCGGAGGCTTGAGAACATATCCGGCGCCCCGCATGGTGTGGATCATCGGCTCCCGGCCGGCGTCGATCTTCTTGCGCAGATAGGAGATGTACAGCTCGACGATGTTGGCCTGGCCGCCGAAGTCGTAGCTCCACACCCGGTCGAGGATCTGGGCCTTGGACAGCACCCGGCGCGGGTTGCGCATCAGGAACCGGAGCAGCTCGAACTCGGTCGCGGTCAACGAGATCTGCTCGCCGGCCCGGCGCACCTCGCGGCTGTCCTCGTCCAGGGACAGCTCGCCGACCACCAGCTTCGCACCGGCCTCGGCCTCGGTGACCCCGGTGCGCCGCATCAGCGCGCGCAGCCGCAGCACCACCTCTTCGAGGCTGAACGGCTTGGTCACGTAGTCGTCGCCGCCCGCGGTGAGGCCGGCGATCCGGTCCTCGACGGCGTCCTTCGCGGTCAGGAACAGCACGGGCAGCTTCGGCGCCTCGGTGCGCATCCGGCGCAGCACCTCGATGCCGTCGAAGTCGGGCAGCATGATGTCGAGCACCACGGCGTCCGGCCGAAAGTCGCGGGCCACCCGCACGGCCGAGCGTCCGTTCGCGGCGCTGCGCACCTCCCAGCCCTCGTAGCGCAGCGCCATCGCGACGAGTTCGGCGAGGGTGATCTCGTCGTCGACCACCAGCACCCGGACGGGCGTTCCGTCCGGGCGGCGCAGCTCGGTCCGGGCTGGTGCGCTCACGTCCGTCATGGTCCTCATGATCGACGGGCGGCATATGCCGACCCTGTGTGGTTCCTGTGTATCACCTGTGTGCCCGCCTCACAGGTGCGCCGGGGCCGGCACACAGCCTGGGCACAGCCACGACGCCGAACCTTGGCCTCAACCGGGCGGCAACGCGCTGCGGGTGAGGAGGACGGGTATGAGCACCGAAGGGACGGCCGAGGTCGAGCGGCAGTGGGACGCCCCGCCGCCCGCCGCGCCGGAGCAGGCCGGCTGGTCGGGCCGCACGATCGCGGCGGCGATCGCGGTCGCGGTGGTGGTCGCCGGCGGTGGCGGCGCGGCCATCTACGCCGCCACCGCCCATGACCGGGGCGGCCCGGTGGCCGGACCGGAAGCCGGGCCGGTCGGTCGGGGTCGGGGCGGCCCGGCGGCCGGTCCCGGGTTCCAGCCGGACGGCGGCGGGGCGCGGCGTGACACCGGATCTGGCGTCCTGTTCGACGCCCTGCACGGCGAGTTCGTGCTCGCCGACGGGACCGTCGACCTGTTGCAGACCGGCAAGATCACCGAGGTGAGCGCCGGCTCGATCGCGGTGACCAGCGACGACGGCTACGCCAAGAAGTACACGATCGACTCGTCCACGCAGATCGGCACCGGCGGTTCGGCGAGCGACCTCGGCACCGGCGAGGTGGTCACGGTGATCTCCGCGAAGACGGACGGCGTGGCGGTGTCGATCTCCGACCGGACCCGGGGCGGACCCGGCGCCGACCGGCAGCAGCCACCACCGCCGTCGCGATGATCCCGAGCTCGGGCGGAAGGTCCCGGCTTCCGCCCGAGCCGCGGGTGATCAGCCGACCGCGCAGGCGCTTCCGTTGAGCGTGAACGAGGACGGCTTGGCGGTGTTGCCGGTGTGGGTGGCCTGGAAGCCGAACCCGCTGACCGTCGCGCCGGGGTTGATGGTGGCGTTGAACCCGACGTTGCGCGCGGTCACCTGACCGGTCGTCGGGGTGTAGGTCGCGTTCCAACTGCTGGTGATGGCCTGCCCACTTGGCAGGGTGAAGACCAGCGACCACCCGTTCACCGGGGTGCTCGACGTGTTGGTGACGGCGATGTCGGTGGTGAACCCGGTATTCCAGGCGTTCATGCTGTAGGTGACCCGGCAGGAGCCGGCCGGCGGCGGCGCGGTCGTGGTGGTCGTCGTGGTCGTCGTGGTCGTCGTGCTGGTCGGCGGCTGGCTGCCGTCCAGCCCGAAGAACGAGATCGCCATCGCGGCCATCCCACTCATCGGCAGTTCATGCCCGACGCCCTGCAGGCTGATTCCCTCGACCGGGGCCATGGTGCCGGTGCCGCCGTAGCGGGTGCGCGTCCAGCCGGACCGCGGGCTGTCGGTGAGCGAGGGGGTCTGGCTCACCCCGAGCACGTTGGTCCACTGCTTGATCTCCTCACCGAAGTTCGGGAAGCGCAGGGTCGCGTCCGCGGTGCCGTGCCACAGCTGCATGCGTGGCCGGGGGCCGGTGTAGCCCGGGTTGGCGCCGCGGGCCAGGTCGCCCCACTGCTGGGCCGTCCTGATCACGTTTCCGTTGGCGCAGTCGCTGTTCCAGGTGTTCGGCGGGGTGGTCGCGAAGCAGGTGTCCGGCACACCCATGAACGCCGCGCCCGCCTTGAAGACGTCGGGGTAGTCACCGACCAGGACGTTGGTCATCATGGCGCCGGAGGAGGCGCCGGTGACGAAGACCCGGCTCGGATCCCCGTTGAAGTGCTGCTCAACGTAGGTGATCATGGACATGATCCCGACCGGGTCACTGCCTCCGTTGCGTCGCAACGCTTCTGCGGTGTAGACGTCGAAGCAGCCGCCGCTGCGGGTGGCCGTCGGGTAGATGACGACGTAGCCGAGCCGGTCGGCCAGCGTGGCGAACTCGTGGCCGGAGCCGTTGAAGAAGGCCGGACCGGTGCCGGTGCAGTAGTGCACCGCGACCACGATGGCCGGCCGGGGTGCCACGTTGTCCGGCACGTACACGTGCATGCGCAGGCCACTCGGGTTGTTGCCGAAGTTGGTCACCTCAACCAGCGAGGCCGCCGATGCGGGCGCGGCCAGCCGGGTGAGGGCGGCGATGAGCAGGACGGTTACCCCCAGACAGCAGAGCAGCGCTTTCCTGATCTTCATGAGATCTCCCTCGATCAAGAACTGAAACATTTCGATTGTGTTCCGAAATGTTTCCGGAAAGCAACCCCTCGACTACCGGGCGTCGTGCTGCCGGACAGGGGGCGGTCCGCGTCTTGATCAGGAGAGGTCGCTCCATCGCCGGAACCTGACACGTTCACGACGGAGCACGTACAGCGCCACTACTCCGGACGCCACACCGGCCAGCAGACCTCCGGCCAAAGTCGCCCGGACCAGAGCCGGCAACTCGCTCATGGACCAATGTCTACTAGACCTGCCTCAAGGCTGGGCGGAGAAGTCACCTCCGGAACCCGCGCCGGCGAATCAGCGGCGGTTGACGTCGGCGGTGCGGACGGGCCGGCTCACCGAGCCGATGTAACGGATGGCGAACGCGTCAAGACCGTGCACCGCGACCCTGATGATCAGATCGTCGCGCACCAGCACGGAGTACTCGCCGGCGTGGTTGGCGTCGTCGAACACGATGTAGTCGCGGAAGACCGAGCCGTCGGAGATGGCGAACAGCGCCTTGTAGACCACGTTCTTGTGCGCCTGGTGCGCGGTGGCCGCCCACTGCTCGAGCACGTCGACCCCGGCCTCGAGGCGGAAGCGGGGGCCGGCAACGTTGCGGGACTCGATGCGCTCGTTCATGGCTACTGCCTCCCGGTTGTCCATCACCGTGTTACATAACTATGTTGTGCCTTAAAGATAGCGGGGTTATGCAACACTGTCAAGATGAGTCCTCGACGACCCGATCCGAAGACCCGAACCGCGCTCATCGACATCGCCGCGAAGCTGCTCGCCGAGCACGGCCCGCAGTCGCTGTCCACCCGCCGGATCGCGGCCGAGGCCGGCAGCTCGACCATGGCCGTCTACACCCACTTCGGCGGCATGAGCGGGCTGGTCAGGGAGATGGTCCACGAGGGGTTCACCAGGCTCGCCGAGTACTTCGGCCGGGTCGCGAAGACCGACGACCCGGTGGCCGACATGGCCGTGTACG
The DNA here is from genome assembly GCA_045806965.1 of Labedaea sp. Taxonomy (GTDB): domain Bacteria; phylum Actinomycetota; class Actinomycetes; order Mycobacteriales; family Pseudonocardiaceae; genus DASYTH01. Next base: position 114,331 of record JBJMIG010000038.1, read on the forward strand.
GCCGGGCCTACCGGCGCAACGCGCTGGCCAACGAACATCTCTATGTCGTGATGTTCGGCGGCTCCTCACTGGCCGGCTTCGAGCTGACCGACGAGGACCGCCAGCACGGCCGCTACACCCTGGTCGATGTCGTGCAGTGCGCCAGCCGGTGCATCGAATCCGGCCGGTTCCGTCCCGGCGACCCCGGGTTCGTCGCGCACCAGATGTGGGTGGCCACGCACGGCCTGGTCACCCTCGAGCTCGGCGGCTACCTGGTCGATCCGTGGGACGCGGACAGCTGCTTCGAGACGCTGCTGACCGGCCTGATGGCCGGCGCGGGCGACACGTTGGACAACGCCGTCAGCTCCGTCGCCCTCTCCACCGAACGATTCGCCGCCGAGGTGCTCGACCCGGAGCCGGAGGTACTCGAAGAGGAGCCGCGGACACCGCGGGAGGAGGAGCCGCAGGCCCCGCCCCGCCACCGCAAACAGGGGCGCTGAGCTGGGCATACCGCCACGCGGGGCCGACTTGTTGACACTCGTTGCATAACGGTGCTATCTTTCTAGGCACAACACCGTTATGGTTCGATTCGAGGAGGTGCGCGATGGTCACCACGACCCGCCGCGCCAGCACCAAGGCCCGCGTCCCGGCGTTCGCCAAGGTCAACCATTCCCCGGAGGCGCTCTCCGTCACCGGCACCATCCCCGCCGAGCTGAACGGCTGCCTGCTGCGGGCGGTCGACCACCCCGCATGGGGCGCCGCACCGCGGCCCGGCACCCCGCTGGTCGACGGCGGCATCCGGCTCAGCGGCGGCGTCGCCCGCTGGTACCGCCAGACCACCCCGCCATGCGGCAACAGCGCCACCTGGCGCGCCGCGCGGCTGCGGTCCGGCGACCCCCGAGCGGGTGCGCACGGTCCGGCCTCGCTGGCCCGCCCGGTCACCGACCCGGTCACCGGCGTCTGGCACACGGTGGCCACCTACCCCGGCCTGAACCACGCCGAGCACCTGTGGCTCGGCGCCGACGGATCGGTTCGGCACGCCGAGCCGTTCCCCCTCGACGGCGCGCCGCTCATGCAGGCGGTGGCGATGACCGAGCGCTACCTGGTGGTGCTCGACCTGCCGGTCACCCACCGGCGGGCCGCGGCACTGCTCGGCGAGGGGTTCCCCTACGCCTGGGACGACGGCCGCCCGGCGCGGATCGGCCTGATCGGCCGGGACGAGGAGCGGCCGCGCTGGTTCAGCGTGCCGTCCTGCTACGTGTTCGACGTGGTCAACGCCTACGACGACCGGGACCGCGTGGTGCTCGACGCGGTCCGGCACGAGCGGGCCTTCGACCAGGCGGGTGGCACGCCTGCGGCGCGGCTCTGGCGCTGGACCGTCGACCTGCGGACCGGCACGGTCCGGGAGGGCGAACTGGACCGGCTGCCGATCGAGCAGCCCGAGGTGGACCCGCGGGTGCGCGGCCGCCGGCACCGGGTGGTGTTCGGCATCGGCAACTCCGCCGCGGGCGAGGCGACCACGCTGGTCCGGCACGACCTGGCCGGCGCCGCGACGCAGGTGCGCGAGCTCGGCCCGGCCAAGCGCGCCGAGCAGCCGGTACTCGTGCCCGGCGCGGCCGAGGGCACCGGCTGGCTGATCGCCGTTGTGCACGACATGGCCAAGGCGCGCAGCGAGGTGCTCGTCCTGGATGCCGCGGACCTGTCCGCACGGCCGGTGGCCACGGTGCACGTGCCGTTCCGGCTGCCGGTCAGCCGGCACACCTGGTGGCGGCAGTGATAATCAACTGATAACTACTGAGAATGTAGGTATACGCTGATAACATATCCGGGTCCAACCCGCGAGGAGCGCCCATGACCAGGACCCGGCTGACCGCCGCCGAACGCAGCGACCAGCTGGTCGAGGCCGCCATCACCGCCTTCGCGGCGACCGGCTACGCGGGTACCACCACCGATGACGTTGCCCGGCTGGCCGGCGTGTCGCAGCCGTACGTGATCCGGCTGTTCGGCTCCAAACAGAACCTGTTCCTGGCCGCGGTCAAGCAAGCCTGCGGCCGGATCGAGGAGACGTTCCGCCGGGCGGCCGAGAACGATCCGGAGCTGGCCGGCCTGGCCGACGCCTACGGCACCCTGCTCACCGAGCGTGACCTGCTCGGCGTGCTGCTGCACGGCTACGCGGCCAGCGCCGACCCGGCGATCGGTGACGTGGTGCGCCGCGGCTTCGGCCGGATCTACCAGGTGATCCGCGAGATCACCGGCGCCCCGGTCGACGAGGTCCGCTCCTTCATCGCGCACGGCATGCTGCTCACCGTGCTCTCCGCCATGCGCGTCATCGGCCCGGACCCGGTCCCGCCGGATCCCTGGATGGCCGAGCTGATCGAGTCCTTCACCTCCGATTTCGGCCCCGATCCATGCTGAATGCCCGCTGCGGCAGGCGTTCTGGTGCCGCCCAGGCGGCTGCACTACGTTGATCGGGTGGCACACAAGGTTGCGGGAGTCATCGCCAGGAGCAAGGGCGCGCCGGTCGAGCTGACCACGGTGGTGGTGCCGGACCCCGGGCCGGGCGAGGCGCTGGTGCGGGTGCAGGCGTGCGGGGTCTGCCACACCGATCTGCACTACCGCGAGGGCGGCATCAACGACGACTTCCCGTTCCTGCTCGGACATGAGGCCGCCGGGGTGGTCGAGGCGGTCGGCGACGGCGTCGAGGATGTGGCGCCGGGCGACTTCGTGGTGCTGAACTGGCGGGCGGTGTGCGGGCGCTGCCGGGCCTGCTCGCGCGGGCGGCCTTGGTACTGCTTCGACACTCACAACGCCACGCAGCCGATGACCCTCGAGGACGGCACGAAGCTCAGTCCGGCACTGGGCATCGGCGCGTTCGTGGAGAAGACGCTGGTACATGCCGGACAGTGCACCAAGGTCGACCCGGCCGCCCGGCCGGCGGCGGTCGGCCTGCTCGGCTGCGGCGTGATGGCCGGGCTCGGCGCGGCGATGAACACCGGCGGAGCCGGCCGGGGCGACTCGGTTGCCGTGATCGGCTGCGGCGGAGTCGGCGACGGCGCGGTGCTCGGCGCCCGTCTCGCCGGCGCGGCCACCATCATCGCGGTGGACGTGGACCCGAAGAAGCTGGAGTGGGCCAAGGAGTTCGGTGCGACCCACACGGTCAACGCCAAGGACACCGACCCGGTCGAGGCGATCCGGGAGTTGACCGGCGGGTTCGGCGCGGACCTCGTGGTGGACGCGGTCGGCCGGCCGGAGACCTGGAAGCAGGCCTTCTACGCCCGCGACCTGGCCGGCACCGTGGTGCTGGTCGGTGTGCCAACTCCGGAGATGACGCTGGAGATGCCGCTGATCGATCTGTTCAGCCGGGGCGGCGCGCTGAAGTCGTCCTGGTACGGCGACTGCCTGCCGTCGCGGGACTTCCCGATGCTGGTCGACCTGTACCAGAGCGGGCGGCTGAACCTGGACGGCTTCGTGTCCGAGGAGATCGGCATCGGCGACGTCGAGTCGGCGTTCGAGAAGATGCACGGGGGCGGGGTGCTCCGTTCGGTGGTCGTCTTCTGATGGACCCGCGGATCGACCACGTCGTCACCTCCGGCACCTTCAGCCTCGACGGGCAAACCTTCGAGGTGGACAACAACGTCTGGCTGATCGGCGACGATGCCGAGTGCCTGGTGTTCGACGCGCCGCACGATCCGGACGCCATCGTCGATCTGGTCGGCGACCGCCGGCTCACCGCGATCCTGGCCACGCACGCGCACGACGACCACATCAGGGCCGCACCGAGACTGGCCGAGATCACCGGGGCGCCGGTCCTGCTGCACCCGGATGATCTCCCGCTCTGGCGTCAGACCCATCCCGACCGCGACCCGGACGGTCCGCTGCGCGACGGCGAGGTGGTCGAGGTGGCCGGGATCGCCGTGACCGTGCTGCACACCCCGGGCCACGCGCCGGGCGCCTGCTGCTTCCACGTGCCCGCGTTCGGCGCGCTGTTCAGCGGCGACACGCTGTTCCGCGGCGGTCCGGGCGCGACCGGCCGGTCGTTCTCCGACTTCGACACGATCGTCGCCTCGATCCGGGACCGGCTGCTGGTGCTCGACCCGGACACCGTCGTGCACCCCGGGCATGGCGACGACACCACCATCGGCACCGAGCGACCGGATGTCGCCGAATGGGTGCGGCGCGGACACTGAGCCGGCGCAACGGAAAGCCGCCCGGGTCAGTCGCCGATCCGAGTCATGACCTCGGCCCGACCGGCTTCACGGTTGGCGACGGAGCGGTTCTCGTCGGTGATTGTATGCAGTATGTTCAAGGTCCCTGCGACGAAGCGAGAGAGGTCATGATCCGTTCCCGGGCTCGTCTTGGCACTCGACTCCTTGTGGTGGCCGCGACATTCGCCGTGACCCTGGCCGGTTGCGGCAAGATCGACAACGGCGGGGGGAGCCAGCCGCCCTCCGGCACGGATAACCGCCCGGTGAAGGCCGGCGGCACGTTGCGCGTCGCGCTGGACGCCGAACCCGACAAGCTCGACCCGACGCTGTCTCGGACCCTGGTCGGACGCGAGGTGTTCCAGGAGATCTGCGAGACGCTCTACGACGTCAACGACAAGCTGGAACTGATCCCGAAGCTCGCGGCGGCGATGCCGGACGTGTCCCAGGACGGCAAGACCGTGACGGTGAAGGTGCGCACCGGGCTGAAGTTCGCGGACGGCACCGTGCTGGACGCCGCGGCGGTGAAGACCTCGCTCGACCGGCACCGCACGATGGACGGGTCGGCGCGCAAGAGCGAGTTGAACCCGGTCAGCGACATCGCCGTGGCCGACCCGGCGACCGTGGCGATCCACCTCAACCAGCCGTACTCCCCGTTGATCGCGCAGTTCACCGACCGCGCCGGAATGATCATGTCGCCGACCGCGCTCGCGGCCAAGGGCAACGACTTCGCCACCTCGCCGGTGTGCGTCGGGCCGTTCAAGTTCGGCACCCGGGTGGCTCAGGACCGCATCGAGGTGGTCAAGGACCCGAACTACTACGACGCCGCGAAGATCAAGCTGGACAAGATCGTCTTTCGGACGATCCCCGACGCCAACACCCGGTTCAACAACCTGCGCTCGGGCGACATCGACCTACAGCTCAACGTCAGCCCGATCAACGTCGACGAGCTCAAGACGGTCAGCAACCTGCGCCTGATTCGCACCGAAAGCATCGGCTACCAGGGCATTACAGTGAACATCGGGAACTCGACCGGTGTCGGCAAGGCACCGGGCACGCTGGCCGCGCCGTACGCCGGCCCGATCGCCACGGACCCCAGGGTGCGCCGCGCGTTCATGCTCAGCATCGACCGGGAGTCACTGACCCGAACCGTGTTCCGCGGCATTTACACCCCGGCGTGCGGCCCGATCAGCCCGGCCAGCCCGCTGTCCTCGGACGCCGCCCAGGTCTGCCCGAAGCACGATCCGGGCGAGGCGAAGAAGCTGCTCGCCCAGGCGGGCGTGCCCACCCCGGTGAAGGTCAGCCTGATGGTGATCAACGACCCGGACGGCAGGCGGATCGGCGAGGCGATCAAGTCGATGGTCGCCGAGGGCGGCTTCGATCTCCAGCTCGAGCCGACCGAGTTCGCCAGCGCGCTCGACCTGTCCGACGCCGGCAAGTTCCAGATGTTCCGGATCGGCTGGTCGGGACAGGTCGACGCGGACGGCAACATCACCCGGTTCTTCCAGACCAAGGGCTCGCAGAACAACTCCGGCTACTCCAACCCCGCGGTCGACCAGTGGCTCACCGAGGCCAGGTCGACCCAGGACATGGACAAGCGGCGGGAGCTCTACGGCAAGGTGGTCCAGCAGGTTCAGCAGGACGCGCCGATCATCTACCTGTACCGCACCAAGAACCAGATCGGTGTGAACAACAAGGTCGGCGGCGTGAAGATGTACAGCGACTACATCATGCGCCTCGCCGAAGCCGGCTTCGTCGAGTAACCCCACCACTCGCGAGTCTCGCGCTCAGGCAACCGAGTCTCGCGCTCAGGCAACCGAGTTGCGCGCTCAGGCACGGCGTTGCGCGCTCGGCCCTCGACCCGTCCGGCGCGCGCTAGGGTCGGGCCGTGTGGATGCGACGCCTCGGTGGGCTGGTGTGCGTGCTCGCGGCCCTGGTGTCGTGTTCGGCGGCACCGGGCGCGCCCACCTCGGGCGGCAACACCACCGGCGCGCGCCCGCCGGACGGCTTCCCGCCCGAGGAAGGCTGGCCGGCCGGCGAGCTGCCGCCCGGGATCGACCGGACCGCGCTCGACCGGGCCGTGGACACCGCATTCGCCGGTGGCGCCGCCAAACGGGTCCGCGCGGTCGTCATCATCCACGGCGGACGGCTGGTCTACGAGCGCTACAGCCCCAACCCCGCGGATGGCCCGGACGTGTCCATGCCGTCGTACTCGGTGGCGAAGAGCATCACCAGCGCCGCGGTCGGCATCCTGGTCGGTCAGCACAAGCTCACCGTCACCGACCCGGCCCGGGTGCCCGAGTGGGCGGCGCCCGGTGACCTGCGCGCCAAGATCACCCTGGACGACCTGCTCCGGATGAGCAGCGGCCTGGACTGGCACGAGGACACCGACCTGGCCGCGGCGGACGGTTCCCGGGACGCGGCGCACTACGTCGCGGAGCGGCAGCTCGCCCACCCGCCGGGCGGAACCTTCAACTACTGCACCGGCTGCACGTTCATCGTGGACCGGGCCATGGCTGACGCGGTCGGCGGCAGCGCGGCGTTCACCACCTTCATCAACACCGAGCTGTTCGGCCGGCTCGGCATGAGCGTCACGCTCTCCTACGACGACAAGGGAACCTGGCTCGGCGGTAGCAAGGCCTACGCGACGGCGCGCGACTACGCCCGGTTCGGCCTGCTCTACCTGCGCGACGGCACCTGGGCCGGCCAGCGGGTGCTGCCGGAGGGGTGGGTCGAGTACAGCCGGACGCCGAGCCGGAGCAACCCGGGCTACGGCGCCGGCTGGTGGCTCGACGCCGGCCGTCCCGGCGTGTTCCTCGCCCTCGGCTACAACGGGCAGACGATCGGGGTGGACCGCGCCCACGACCTCACCTACGTGATCACCGCGACCGACGGCGGGCTGTCTCCGCCGGTCAGCGCGGCGATCTTGAGTGCGTTCGGCTGACCGGCCTGCAGACGGTGACTTGGCTTAACCGGTAAATGGCCCCTACCGTCCTGCTTTGCCGCGCCGGAGGGCGACGAGGCAAACGCGGTTCAGGTACCGGACCGGCGCGGCGGCATACTGTTGGCCTGCCGACGGCGGAGGAGAGCGCATGAGACGGCCGACGATCGCGGACATTGCGCGTCGGGCCGGGGTGTCCAAGGGCGCGGTGTCCTACGCGCTCAACGACCGCCCCGGGGTTTCGCCGGACACCCGCCGGCGGATCCTGGCCATCGCCGAGGAGATCGGCTGGCGGCCGAACAGTGCGGCCCGCACGCTGTCCGGAGCGGCGGCGAACGCGATCGGCCTGGCGATCCGGCGCCCGGCGCGGGTGCTCGGCATCGAGCCGTTCTTCATGGAGCTGGTCAGCGGCATGGAGGCGGTGCTCTCCGCCGCCGGCTCCGCGCTCATGCTCCAGGTGGTCGGCGACGCCGAGATCGAGCTCACCCTGTACCGCCGCTGGTGGGCCGAGCAGCGCATCGACGGCGCCATCGTGGTTGACCTGCGCGCGGACGATCCGAGGGTGCCGCTGCTCGAGGAGCTGGCGCTGCCGGCGGTGATCGTCGGCGGACCGACCGGCGTCGGTGAGCTGCCGCACGTCTGGGCGGACGACGCGATCTCGGTGACCGAGACGGTCGGCTACCTCGCCGCGCTTGGCCACCGCCGGATCGGCCGGGTCGCGGGCCTGCCCGAGCTGCTGCACACCCGGCACCGCGACGCCGCGTTCCGGGCGGCAGGCGACTCGCTCGCCATCGACACCTCGGTGGTGATCTCCACCGACTACACCGGCGACGAGGGCGCCAGGGCCACCCGCACCATGCTCAGCGCCGGCTCCCGACCGACGGCGATCCTCTACGACAACGACATCATGGCCGTGGCCGGTCTCTCGGTGGCCTACGAGATGGGTCTCGAGGTGCCGCGCGACCTGTCCATCGTGGCCTGGGACGACTCACCGCTGTGCCAGGTGGTCCGCCCTCCGCTCACCGCGCTCACCAGGGACATCCCGGCCTACGGCGCCAGTGCCGCCGAACTGCTGCTTCAGATGATCACCGAGCCGAACACGGCGCGGGGGGTCGAGGTGGCGCACCCGAGGCTCACCCCGAGAGGCAGCACGGGCCCGCCGCCGGACAACCCGAGCTGAGGCTAGAGCGCGCGCACGTTGTCGATGTCGAACGTCCCGGGGTTGAAGAAGATCAGCAACCCCCGGACGTCGCCGAGTACTTCGCTGCCACAGGAGAAGTCGGTCAGCAGATCCACGGTGATCGTGGTGGTCGTGTTCGGTTGGATGAACGGGAACGAGCTCTGACACCAGGTGAAGCTCGGCCCGGTCTGCATGGCCAGGGAGACCGCGGTGCCGGTCGCGCCGGTACGCAGCTCATAGGCGACCGAGGACTTCGCGGCCAGGTTCAGCGGCTCGGCGAAGGTGACGCCAAACCAGTGCGCGGCGGTGACGTCCAGGTGCAGGCCGGCCGCGCCCTGCGGGTGGAACTCGGCGGTCTGGGAGACGACGCCCGCGTCTGGCAGCCAGTTGCCCGGCGCCCACCCCTCGGTACCGGTCTCGAACGTGGCGATCGGAATGGCCGCGGCCGGGTCCGGCTTCACCGTCACGGACAGATCGGCCACATTGGACGTTCGCCCGGCTGCGTCCCGGATCGTATAGTGCGCCAAGACCTTTCCGGCGAACCCGACGGCCGGCGAGAACGTCACCGTGCCCGATGCGTCCACTGTGTACACACCGCCGGCCACCGCGACGGTGCGCTGCCGGCCGGCCGTGGCCGGGTCCAGGTCGATGGTGTCAGGTTTGAGGTAGGTGCGGTAGGCGACGTCGTTGCCGGCCGGGAGGAGCGTTGCCGGCTGGTTGGCCTCGGCCACCGCGCTGTCGTGGTCGGCCACCGGCGGCCGGGACCGCTGCGGCCCGGTGAGCTCCGCGCTGGCATTGGCCAGGGTGGTGCAGACCGGGGTCGGGCAGTACACGGTGAAGCCGTCGAAGTCCGGATAGAGCGTGCCGTCGTCCTGCACGCCGGAGAGGATCCAATACAGCCAGCCGTCACCGCCGGCCTGGTCGAAGATCTCGGTCCAGGTGCGATAGACGGTGTTCCGAGTGGCCTTGTTCAGCCAGCCGAACTCGCCCCACAGCACGGGTTTGCCGATCTGGTCGGCCTCCCGTACGTGCCGCCGGATCCAGTCGTAGGTCCACGGCAGGTCCTTGCCCCACCCGTCCGGGTACAGGTGCAGCGACATCAGGTCGACCGAGGGCAACCGGGTGAACGCCAGCGTGTCCACGCCCTCGCCGCAGTTGCGGGTCCAGTCCGGGTCCGCCGGGTTGTCGCAGAAGAAGCCCTCGTCGCCGACGCCGACCAGATGGTTGCGGTCCACCGACTTGAGGTGCCGGCTGACCGCGTCGGCCCAACCGGTGAGGGTGGCCGGGGTGCAGGTCGGCGAACGCGGGTAGGCACCCGAGGACAGGCACCGCGGCTCATTGCCCAACTCCCAGGCCATGACCGTCGGATCGTCCCGGTAGGTCACGCCGGTCAGCGAGTTGACCCGGTTGAGCACATGGCTGATCCAGTCCTGGTACCAGCCGCGAATCACCGGGTTTGTGTAGAAGTCGTCGTGGAAGGAGCCGCCGGCCCAGCGCACGTACTGGTCCATGCCGCCGAAGTCGTTCCAGTTGTTGGTCAGCGGGATGATCAGCCGGATGCCGTGCGCCCGCGCCGAGGCCAGCACGTAGTCCAGCTTCTGCAGGCCGTCCGGCCCGTCGTTGTACGCGGGCGAGTCGCCGTCCCAGTACTGGAAGTAGATCCCATCGGCCTTGCCGCGCACCGAGTTCGACCCGTCCTGGTTGCCGATGTCCAGGAAGCCCCAGGTACGCAGCACGGTGAACCCGGCCGCGGCGGCATCGGCGAACACGTCGTCGACCATCAGCCGCGACTTGTACATCAGGTAGTAGTTGTTGCTTCCGGCGAACCGGAACTGCCTGCCCTCCAGGCGCAGGTCCTTGCCCTGCCGGGTGACGAAGCCGGAGCCCGGACGCTCGGGCTCAGCGGCCACCGGAGTCGTCCCAGCGAGGGCCAGCACGGTCACCGCGGCCAGCGCGGTGGCGATGCGCATCTTCATTGTCGCGCTCGCTTTACGTCAACTGAACCGAATAAGTCGTCTGACCATAAGGCAGCCGTGTATCCCTGTCAACGAGCGTGGAGCGCGAGGTAGAACCGGTTCAGCTCAACCGGCACGGGCAGTTGCTTGGCCCGGAGATGTCCGCCGGGTGCACCCCGCGGCGGCCGAACGCCCGGCTCGGTGCTTTCACTCGGCGCTCGACTCGACGAACGCTTTCAACGCCGCCACGGTGCGCTCGCTCTCCTTGCGGAACTGCGGCAGCAGCACCGGTTGGAGCAGGCGCAGCAGCCAGTTCAGGGTCAGCGTCACGTGCCGGTCGAGATGAGTCGAGCCGCCGTTCGGGGTGAGCGTGTACCGCACCTGGATGTCGATCGTGCCGAGCGGCGGCGTGCGGAGCGTCATCGGCTGGTGGAAGGTGACCGTGTTGGGCCGCGCAAGCTCGGTGATCCGTCCGTGCCGTATGCCGCCGCGGCCCGACTCGAAGTAGGTGGTGCCGACGGTGACCGGATCCGCGCTGATCTCCGTGGTGCCGCCGTAGGCCGCCGAACGGGACAGCCAGCGATGGTAGCCGGGAAGGTCGACGATGGTGTCGAAGATCCGCTCGGCGCTGCCGCCGATGTCGGCCGTGCACCGGATCTCGGTCATGTCCGCTCCGATCACTGTTTCGCGGCACCCTATCCGGGTGAGGTGGACCTGCCCGGCCTGGCTGGGTCATCGGGACCTCGCCGAAACCCCGGTCGCGATCTTCCCGCCACGCGCCGGGAGCGCAAGAATGGTCTGACAAAAGGTGCAGGGAGGAGCGGCTGATGGAGTTCGTCTTCGACCCAGGGGTGGTTCACGAGTGCGCGATGACCGGCCTTGGCCGGCCCAAGCCGGCGATGTTCGAAGCGTTCGCCGACGCCCTGGCCAAGGAGTACCCCGGCCGGCTCGACCTCGACCAGCCGTGGATCTTCAGCAATGCCGGCGGGGCGATGATCCAGATGAAGCTGTACTACGCCTCGGTGTCCGAGTACATCATGATCTGGGGCACCCCGATCGGGTCCGAGGGCCACTCCGGCCGGCACGCGGTCGGCTTCTGGGACACCGTGCTCGACGGCGAGATGTGGTACTACGGCGAGGGCCAGTTCGAGAAGCGGGTGTACCGGCCGGGCGACCGGGTCTACGTCGGACCGAACCAGGCGCGGGGGATGAACTTCACCACCGGGGTGTGGGCGGTGGAGTACGCCCGCGGGGTGCTCCCGCTGTCCGTCCCGTTCGGACTCGCCGACGGGTTGGTGAGCACACTCGACTTCGCCACGGTGGCGCAGACGGTGACCATGTACGCCGCGCTCGTCGGCCATGCCTGGCAGCAGCCGATGGTGGACGGCTCACCGCCGTCGCGGCTGCGGCAGTCCGTCGGCTCGGTGCTGGCTCGAACCGGCAACCGGCTCACTCGCCGGCTTCGCCCGCCGGAGCCGAACGACGAGATTCCGTCGGGTACATCGCCAGGGTCCGCGCCGACACCAGCCGCACGGACAGCGGTCGAGGCAGCAACCGCGACACCGCACCCGCCGCAAGACGATTCCAACGGCCAGGTATGACCACCGGACGCCGGCCAAGTGCGGCCAGCGTCTGGCGCGCCACGGTCCGGGGCCGCATCGGTGCGGGCACCAGCCGCCCGCCCGGCGCGGCCCCGGACCGTTCATAGGTCGGCGTCCGCACCAGCCCGGGACAGCTGGCCAGCACGTCGACGCCGCGCGGGCCAAGCTCCGCCCAGAGCCCCTCGGCCAGCACCCGCAGGTAGGCCTTGGTCGCCGCGTAGTGCGCGACCATCGCCGAACCCTGGAACCCGGCCATCGAGCTGAGCAGCACCAGGCCGCCCCGCCCGCGCGCGGCCATTCGGGTGCCGAACGCGTGCGCGAGCCGCGCGGCCGACCGGCAGTTGAGGTCCAACATCGCGTCCAGCTCCGCCGGAGTCAGCTCGAGATACGGCCGGATCGGGCTGAGCGCGGCGTTGCACACCAGCAGCCCGGCGTCCTCGCCGGTGCCGGCGATGGCCGCGATTCCCTGCGCTGTGCCCGCGTCCGCGACGAGCACCCGGACCCGCACGCCATGCGTGGTGCGCAACCGGGCGGCCAGTTCCGCGAGCGGCGGCTCGCGGCGGGCCACCAGCACCAGATCGCTGCCGAGCGCGGCCAGTTGCTCGGCGAACGCCGCGCCGATGCCGTCCGATGCGCCGACCACGACGGCGGTCGGACCGTAGCGCCACATCAGCGCGCCTTGGCGTACGGCGAAAGCCGGAGCATGGCGGCCCTGGCGAGCGGCCCGACCAGTGGCACGAGCCGGCGCCGCCAGCCGTGGCCGGCGGCGACCGCCTCGGCGATGTCGTCGAAGGTGTGCCGCTGGTAATGCAGCAGCGCCTCGCTCGGCGTCGAGTCGACCCAGTCGGTGACGTACTCCGCGTCGCGGAAGGCCTTGTCCGGCAACGGACGCAGGCCAAGCGCGGCGAGCAGCCGAGTGAGGTACTCGCGGTAGGTGAGCTGGCAGGACGGCCCGCCGCCGACGAACAGCACGCGACCCCAGACCTCGGGCACGTCCAGCGCACCGGCGATGGCCAGTGCCGCGTCGTCGGCGTGCAGCGCTTCGATTCGGTTGTCCAGCCCTATTTCGAACATGATCGGGTGCGGCTCCCGCGGCCCGAGCACCGGCACATCGGTCAGCCGGAAAATGGCCCAGGTGAGCCCGGACTGCTGGACCAGCCGCTCGCACTCGATCTTGTGCGCGGTGTACGGGTCGGTGGCCACCAGCGGGTCGTCCACCCGTCGCGGCGGCGGCCGGTCCATGGTGTGACCATGCACGTCGAAGGTGGAGGTGAAGAGCAGCCGCGGCGGGCCGGGTTGCGTGCGGCAGGCGGCGATCAGGTTGGCCGTGCCGTCGACGTTGACCGCGCGCGCCCGCCCGGGATCCTCGTCGGACCTCGGCGGGATCACGGCGGCCAGGTGGATCACCGTGTCGACGCCGCTGACCGCCGGGCCCACCGTGCCCGGGTCGGTGAGGTCACCGGGCACAACCGAGACGCCGGCCGGCCACCGGCGCCGGTGGGTGGGCAGCACCAGGGCCCGCACCGAATGGCCGCGGCGCAACAGTTCGGGCAGCACATGCGAGCCGATGTTGCCGGTGGCCCCGGTCAGCAGGATCCTCACCGACGCAAGATACCCAGGCCCCGCGAGTCGCGCGCTCAGGCAAGCGAGTCGCGCGCTCAGGCAAGCGAGTCGCGCGCTCAGGCAACTGATTCGCGCGCTCAGGCAACCCGGCTAGACGCGCAAGGTGACATTCCCCTGTACCTCCGCCCTCGGCGGAGGTACAGCTAGGTGCGTACGCGGTCCACGCTGACGGCCGACACCCCGGCCACCAGGTTCAGGTCGTACCGGTCGGCGGTGCCGTCCCAGTCCGCTGTGGACAACGTGGTGCCGCCCGCGATCCCGTTGTGCGTCGCGCCGTCGATCCTCGCCTGGCCCGCGCCGCCGGCCAGCAGCACCCTGGCCGGCACGCCGTCCGGCAGGTGCACGTCGAGGGTGCTGGCACCGCCGGTCATCCGCACCGGCACGGTGCCGCTGGGCCGCGGCAGGATCGCGTCGATGCGAGCACTGCCCGCGCCGAACTCCAGCGCGCTGAGGTGTCCGGTGCTCAGATCCAGCGACTCCTCGCTCGCCCCGCCGTCCAGCCGGACCTCCCATGCGACCTTCGAGTTCAGCTCCACCTGCAGCTCGGCGTCGCCGGGACCGGCACCGTCGTGCAGCGACAACCGAACCACGCCACCGTCCACGGTGGCGCTCGGCAACACCCGCGATCCGTCCGGAGTCCACGCCCGGAACAGCTGGCCGCCCAGGTCCGCCGCACGCACCCGCACCACGGTCGCGCCGCTCACCACCTCGAGCCGAGCCTGGTCCGCATCTCCCACCGCGTGCGTGACCACCCGGCCGCCCAACGGCTGGGCGACTGTTCCGCCGCCCCCGTCACATCCGGCGAGCAACAACGCCCCGGCCACAACCGAAATCCCGAATCGCGCCGTTCGATTCACGACCCGGGTCTTCCCGGCCCGCGCCACGCCAAACCCGCCGGCCGGCGCTATCCGACCTTCCAGGTGATCTCGGTCCGGTTCGACTCCAGGTAGAAACCCAACTCCACGTCACCGATGTTCTGCCCCGGCGGGGCCAGGTAAACCCCGCAGTCGGTGTACGAGGCGCCAACGGCAAGCGTCTTCGGGGTGTCCCCATCGCATTTCTTGAACGAGCCGATCAAGCTGATCCGGCCCATCTCCTCGCCATCGGTGTTGTGCGCCTTGATCAGGCCGAAGATGCCGCCCGGTTCCATGATGTTGGGCCCGGCGTTGCGGAACGTCATGGTCACGTAGTAGGGCTCGCTCGTCTTGGTCTGCGCGTCGAGCTGGAAGTTGCTCAGATCACTGATCGCGCCTTTCTTCGCCGACACGGCGGTGACGCTGAGCTTGGTGGTTTCCTTGCTCAAATCCTTGGTCTCGTACTGCACCGTGGCCGCCTGCCCCACGGCCAGCGTCGTGCCGGTCGGGGTGAGCTCCCCGTCGTTGCCGGCCGGCGGCGGGGTGGCCGCGGCGGTCGCCGGCGTGATCGCACCCGACGAGGCCGAAGCCGACGTCGCCGGGCCAGCCGCCACCGGCGTGCCCGTCTCCGAACCGCAGCCGGCCAGCGCGAGCGCCGCAATCCCGGCCACCGCGACGATCTTGTGTCTCATGCAGCGAGTCCTCTTCTGATCGGGCTGAGACGCCGTGGCCCGCCCGCACCGGCGGCGGCGTCATCCCCTAGGCGTTCCAGGGGAGTTCCATCGGGTGGAACACCAGTGGCACGATCGGAGGGGAATCCCCCCGCGGCAACGGAGCCTCACATGTACCGACGCGTCCGCACGCTCTTCTCGGCCGTGCTGTTGACCGCATTGGCCGTCACCGTCCCGGTTCCGGCCGCCACCGCGGCGACCACGATCACCATCGACGGGGGCGCTGCCGGCCGGGTGTTCGACGGCATCGGCGCGATCAGCGGCGGCGGCGGAAACAGCCGGCTGCTCATCGACTACCCGGAACCGCAACGCTCGCAGATCCTGGACTACCTGTTCCGGCCGAACTTCGGCGCGTCCATGCAGTTGCTGAAGGTCGAGATCGGCGGCGACACCTACTCGACGAGCGGCGCCGAGGCGAGCCACAAACACTCGGCCGCCGACCTCAACTGCAACCGGGGCTACGAGTGGTGGTTGATGGAGCAGGCGAAGGCCCGCAACCCCAACATCAAGCTGGCCGGGCTGTCCTGGGGCGCGCCTGGGTGGATCGGCAACGGCACGTTCTTCTCGACCGATATGATCAACTATCTGGTCGCGTGGCTGAACTGCGCGCGAAACAGCCACGGACTCACCATCGACTACCTAGGTGGTTGGAACGAGCGCGGGCGCGATCTGAACTGGTACGTCAATCTGAACAACGCCTTGGACGCCAACGGGTTCAGCGCGGTGAAGATCGTCGCATCGGACGACTCGTCCGGCTGGTCGGTTGCCGACGACGCGGTGTCCAACGCCGCGTTCCGAAATGCCGTCGATGTCCTTGGGGTGCACTACGTGTGCGGTTACCGCAGCGCGCAGACCAACTGCCCCAGTTCTGCCAACGCGCTCGCCACCGGAAAAACCTTGTGGGCCAGCGAGAACGGCTCAGACGACTACAACGCGGGTGCACCTGCACTGGCCCGAGGCATCAACCGGGACTACCTCGACGGCAAGATGACCGCCTACCTGAACTGGCCGGTGATCGCCGCGGTGTATCCGAACCTGCCGTTCCCGACCATGGGCGTCGCGCTCGCCCCGCAACCCTGGTCCGGCTTCTACGCCATTGGACGCAACGCCTGGGTGATGGCGCACACCACGCAGTTCACCACCCCCGGCTGGCGTTATCTCGACTCGGCGAGCGGATTCCTCAGCAACAACCGCAACATCGGCAGCTACGTGACGTTGCGCGCGCCGAGCGGCAACCAGTGGAGCACCGTGGTCGAGACCACCGGTGCGACGGCCCCTGAGCAGTTCACCTTCACCGTGGCCGGCGGGTTGGCCACGGGCGCGGTCCGGGTCTGGTCGACGAACCTCAACTCGAGCAACCCCAACGACTTCCTGGTTCGCGGCGCGGACCTGACCCCGTCCGGCTCGACCTACACGATCGCCTTGCAGCCTGGCCGGCTCTACACCCTGACCACCACCACCGGCGGCGGCAAGGGCACCGCCACCGGGCCCGCGCAGGCGTCGCTCGCGTTGCCGTACAACGACAACTACGACGGCTACGAGCTCGGCCACGAGGCCCGCTACCTGGCCGACCTCCAGGGCTCCTTCGAGATCGCCAACTGTGCCGCCGGCCGCGCGGGTCGCTGCGTGCGCCAGACGGCCCCGCGCGCCCCGATCACCTGGGCGTCGCTGTCCGACGCCTACACCCTGCTCGGCGACACCAACTGGGCCACCTACACGGTGTCCACCGATGTCCTGCTGGAGTCCGCCGGCTACGTCGAACTGATCGGCCGCGCGGGCACCCAGGCCGCGTTCAACCCACCCGGCCTCAACTCCTACCGGCTCAGGATCAGCAACACCGGCGCCTGGTCCATCCGCCGCACCAACACCTCCGCGCAGGTGACCACCCTGGCCAGCGGCACGGCGGCGGCGCTCGGCACCAACACCTGGCACACCATCGGCCTCGCTTTCAACGGCAGCACCATCACCGCCCGGCTGGACGGTGGCACGCTGGGCACCGCCACCGACTCGACGTTCCCGTTCGGACAGATCGGTTTCGCATCCGGCTGGAACTACCAGACCCAGTTCGACAACCTCACCATCACCGGCCAGACCCCACCGCCCACCGTCACCAGCCCGCTACTGAACCGGGCCGCCAACCGCTGTCTGGACGTCAGCGGCGCCAGCCAGGCCAACGGCGCCCAACTGATCATCTGGGACTGCAACGGCGGCACCAACCAGCAATGGGCCGGCACCGCGGCGGGCGAGCTTCGCGTCTACGGAACCAAGTGCCTCGACGTCCTCAACCACGCCACCGCGCCCAACTCCCCGGTCAGCATCTGGGATTGCACCGGCGGCACCAACCAGAGGTGGACCCTCAACCAGAACGGCACCATCACCGGTGTCGAGTCGAACCTCTGCCTCACCCCGTCCGGCAACGGCACCGCGAACAACACCCCGGCCGTGATCGCCGCCTGCACCACGGCAACCGCCCAACAATGGGTCCGCCAGTAGTCGGCGTGATGACCGTCACCGACGGAATGCTCGCGCGCGTAGCACATCGTTGGCCCGGCGTGTCCTCGCGGGTCGAACCATCCCGGACGGGCATGAGGTAGCGTCATGTCATCTTCGTCGAACCGGCCGGGTCGAGACCGCCGGCCGGGCCGGCGGGGCCGCAGCTGACAGAAGGGACCACATGATCTGGCAGCGACCGGACTCGTCGGCACATGGGCCGGGCGAGTTCGCAAGGGCTCGAGCCCAAGCCGAGACCGACGCGGTGGCCTTGCGTGGCCGGGCCGCCCGCACCGTGGCCGACCAGGCGATCGACCGCGAAGATCTGACTCACCTGCTGGCCATGCTCGGGCTGGACGAGGCGGCCTGCGGGCGCACCGCGTACTGAACGAGGCCCGGCGTGCAGGCTGAAGGGGCGTTCGCCCTGGAGCGAGGGTTGGCCGGGTACGTGCGCGCGGTCGCCGCGGAGCTCCGAGTGTCCGAGGAAGCGACCGGCTTCGAGATCAGCGACACCGTCACGGCCTACCTTGGTCTGACCGAGCGCAACCCGGACTGCCCCGGGCGGGACCTGATGCTGGTGTGGAACCAGCGGGACGGCTGGCTGGTCGCGGTGGAGACCCGGCCGGCCGAGCAACCGCTGGTGGTCGGCTATCTCGGCACCGCGGACATCCTGCCAAGCCCGGACAGGGTTGCCGGGTTCGTCGCCGGCGTGCTCGGCGGAAGCCAGCCGCTCGGCCCGCGTCCGGCCTTCCCGCCATTCGACTCCGCCGAGCTCGCGGGCCGGCTGAGCCAGTACGTCGATCCACCGCCAGGTCCCGCACCGGCCCCGGTTCGGCGCGCCCGCGCGAGCCGGTCCTGAACGGCCGGGCCGCACCTGGCGGGGGTGGGCTGACACCCGACCTTCGCGATGTGCTCGGCCCGCGTGAGCTTCCGTGTCGCGCCGACGCGCGCGAGTGGTGACCGAGTAGTATCGGGCCCACCGCGGCCCCGGACCCCGGCCAATGGCAGTCGGCTTGACGCGACTGTCGTTCGACCGAGGGTCCTTTTGTTTTGCTTGTCGCGCTGATCCGGACTCGCGGCCGATGACGAGCTCTGCTCCGTCCGTTGCGGACAGTTGGCCGTGCGCTCGTATGGCCTGCTCCCCCATGAGTTTCGACAGGACGCTTCGATGACCGCGACGCTCTCGTGGACCAACCCGCGCGCGCTGACCAGGATCGCGACCGGGAGCCGGCTGTGACGGACCGGGTGCGGGTCGCCGAGATCCTGTCGGCGATCTCCGACGATCCCGGCCCGGACTCGGCGCTGATGATCCGGTTATGTGCCGAGTGCCTGGCCGCCACCTCGGTCAGCGGGGTCGGTGTGGCGCTGATGACCGCCGACGGGCCGAGCGGGGTCGTGGTCGCCGCCACCGACGGCCGGGCCAGGGAGTTGGAGGAGTTGCAGTTCTCCGTCGGTGAGGGCCCCTGTGTCCAGGCTTCCCGGGACGGGCGACCGGTGCTCGAGCCCGATCTCGCCGCGACCGCGCCGGCCCGCTGGCCCGGCTTCCTCGGCGCCGTGCTCGAGGCCGGCATCCGGGCCGTCTTCGCCTTCCCACTGAGGGTCGGCGCGATCCGGGTCGGGGTCATCGACCTCTACCGTGATGCACCGGGCCACCTCACCCTCGCCGAGATGGCCGAGGCACTCGCCTTCGCCGAGGCGGCCACCCTGATCCTGTTGTACCTGCAGGACCACACCTCGCCCGGTGGTACGCACTCCGCGCTCCTCGAGCAGATCGACAGCCGGGCGGCGGTGCACCAGGCCACCGGCATGATCACCGTGCAACTCGGCGTGCCCCTGGCCGAGGCGCTGCTTCGGCTGCGCGCGCACGCGTACGCTGCGGGACGGCCGGTGGCCGACGTCGCCGACGACGTGGTCGGCCGCCGGTTGCGGTTCGATGGCAGTGAGGCCGGCGAGAGGTAGACAACCCGTGACGAGCCGAGAACACCGCATCGCCACGACATTCGTGGACCTGGCCGACACCCTGGTGACGGACTTCGACGTCATCGACTTTCTGCACACGCTGGCCACCCGAAGCGTTGAGCTGCTCGACGCCAGTGCGGCCGGGATCATGCTCGCCGACCAGCACGGCAGGCTCCAGGTGATGGCGTCGTCGACCGAGGAGGCCCGGCTGCTGGAGCTGCACGAGCTGCAGAACAACGAGGGTCCCGGTCTGGACTGCTTCCACACCGGCCGGCCGGTCGGCCGGTCGGATCTGGCGGACATGCGTTCGTCCTGGCCGAACTTCACCGGCCGGCTGCGGGAGCTCGGGTTCAACTCGGCCCAGGCGGTCCCCATGCGGCTGCGGTCCGAGACGATCGGCGCGCTGAACATCTACCGGGCATCCCCCGGCCCACTGCCCGCGGACGACCAGCGCATCGGCCAGGCGATGGCCGACGTAGCCACCATCGGCCTGCTGCAGGAACGGGCCATCGCCGCCCGCGCCATGCTCGCCGCGCAGCTCCAAAGCGCGCTGGACAGTCGGATCCAGCTGGAGCAGGCCAAGGGCATGCTGGCCCAGCGCCGCGGCCTGCGGATGGACGAGGCGTTTCAACTGATGCGCGGCTACGCCCGCAGCCACAACCGGCGGCTCGGCGACGTCGCCGCGCGGATCATCGAGGGATCGATCGACGACGAACTGCTCCCGCCGGACCCCGACTGAGCACCCAGGCGGCTCACCAGGGTGTATACTTGCGTTGTCGAGAGCGGGTCGTAGTTGACGGCCCCGGGCAGCCGCAACAAGGACAGCTTCGACGTACCTGATCTTCTGCCGGTGCACCCGACCGGAAATCGAATGACAATTCGACGACCGGCGTGCCTAACTACCGCCAGCATCTGGGAGCCCAACCACGTTCCGGGAAACCCCGCGCCGAGCATCGGCGTGAGTCACGAAAGGATCCCGCCATCACCTCATCCACCGCCAAAAGCGTCCCGGCGACCGTCGAGAGCATGGTGTTCAGCCATCCGACGAGCGAGTCGTCCGGCCAGAACGATCCGGCCTTCGGCGACCGGCCGAAGCCGTCCAGGCAGGCCCTGTTCCAGGAGCCGGACAACGGCCAGAACGACCGGACCGACGACGACCCCGCCTGATCTCTGACGCAGCCCTCAGCGCCGGCACCCTGGGTGCCGGCGCCCGGTGGCTCGGCGGCCACCGGGCGAGCACCACGGGTCGGGCCTGACAGGGTCCCGGGCCCGGGGGTTAGGACGCCTCGCTGCCCGCGGCCTTGAGCTTGCGGGCCAGGCGATCAGCCCTCGGCCAGCGGACCTGGGTCGCCCAGCCGAACTTCTCGAAAGCCCAGATGATCCTGGCCGAGACGTCGATCTGTCCGCGCTGGACGCCGTGCCGAGCGCAGGTGGGATCGGCGTGGTGGGAGTTGTGCCAGGACTCGCCCATCGAGGCGATGGCCAGCGGCCAGAAGTTCGCCGACTTGTCCCTGGCGTCGAACGGCCGGTCACCGATCATGTGACAGATGGAGTTCACCGACCAGGTCACGTGGTGCAGCACCGCGACCCGGACCAGGCTGGCCCAGAAGAACGCGGTGACCGCACCCCACCAGGACATGGTGATCAGCCCGCCGAGCAGCGCGGGGGCCAGCAGGGTGAGCACGGTCAGCCACGGGAACAGCCGGTCGACCCGGCGGATGCCGGCGTCGTCCAACAGGTCGGGGGCGAACCGGCGCTGGTTGGTCTGTTCGCGCTCGAACAGCCACCCCATGTGGGCGTGCCAGAAGCCTCTGGCCAGCGCGAGTGGCGAGGTGCCGAACAGCCAGGGTGAGTGCGGGTCACCTTCCTTGTCGGCGTAGGCGTGGTGCCGGCGGTGGTCGGCCACCCAGGCGATGACCGGACCCTGCATGGCCATGCTGCCCACCGCGGCCAGCGTGATCCGCAGGCCGCGGTTGGCCTTGAAGGCGCCGTGCGTGAAGTAGCGGTGGAAGCCGATGGTCACGCCGAGACAGGTCAGCGTGTAGAAGCCGGCGGCCAGGCCGATGTCGACCCAGCCAAGGCCCCAGCCCCAGGCGAACGGCACCGCCGCGACCAGGGCCAGCAGCGGGACGACCGCGAACAACTTGACGAGCAGAACCTGCGTCGTGGTCTTGTCGTCGGTGAGCATGGGCTCCGGTGCGCCGCGGGGTGCCGAGTCGGCACGCTCGAGAATGACCGTCACAATATGTTACCTCCGGTAGCTGGGGCTGATCTGCCACCGGGGGCCGGGGTGACTCGTCAGAAGAGGGTGCGCCGCGACAGCGGCCCACCTGGCGTCGCGATCAGATGGAGTTACGACAGGTCTCGCGCACTGAACGTTCGAGCCTACTCAGCATTCAACCAGTTCACGGGCTACCCGGCACGACGTCGTGCTGTCGGGGACGCGAATCCGGCTCGAACACCAACGAACGTTCAACCCCCGACGGCACGCATTGGTTCCCGACCCGGTTGCCTGAGCGCGCGACTCGCTTGCCTGAGCGCGCGACTCGCTTGCCTGAGCGCGCGACTCGCGGTCAGTGCAGCGGCAGGGTGATGGTCACGACGGCGCCGTCGGCGTCCGGCTCGATCCGCAGGTCACCGCCGTGGCTGCGGGCGATGGCCCTGGCCAGGGTCAGCCCCAGTCCGATGCCGATCCGGTCGTGGCGCGCACCGCAGGCCTCTCCCGGCCCGCTGTCCGCGGTCCGCAGCGTGTCGCCGGAGACGGTCAGCGTCCACCGCTCGGGCCCGACGTCGCTGCGCAGGGTGATCTTGCGGTCCGGCTGGCCCGCGGCGAACGACCCGGAGACCACGTACCGGATCATGCGTTCCAGCCAGTGCGGGTCGACCAGCACGTCGGCGGGCTGGCCGCAGGACACCTCGAGCAGCGACACGTGGTGCCGGTCGGCATCCGCGCGCAGCGGCGCCAGCCGGTCGCCGAGCAGCTCGCCGGTGGACACCAGACGCAGCTCGAGCGGCACCTCGTTGAGCTCGAAGCGGGCCAGCAACAGCAGGTCCTCGACGATGGTCAGCAGACGGCGGTTGTTGCGGCGCAGCGCGTCCACCAGGTCGCGGGGCGGCGGTGCCGCCGGGTCACTCTCGTCGAGCAGCTCGAGCAGACTGGACTCGGCGGTCAGCGGGCTGCGCAGCTCGTGCGACACGGTGGCCAGGAACTCGTTCTTGAGCAGCGCGAGATCGGCCAGCTCGCGGTTGCGCACCTCGAGGGCGTGCTGTGCCGCCGCCCGGCCGGAGACCTCGCGGCCGACCAGGAAGTGCCCGCGGACCGCGCCGTCGATGTCGATCGGGAGGTAGTCCGCCTCGAGCACGATGCCGTCCGGGAAGACCAGCTCCTCGCCGTACACCGGAACGCCGCCGGCGATGCTGCGGTCGGCGAAGTCGGCGGCGATCTGGAGCACCTCGTGCGACGCCCGGCCTTCGTCGGCGAGCTGGACCAGCTCAGGCATGGTCCGCCCGGTCACCTCGTCCACGGTCGCGTCGACCCGCATCAGCTCGAGCGCCTTGGGGTTGATCTCGGCGAGCCGCATGTCCTCGTCGACGACCACGATGGCCACGTCGATGGCGTCGATCAGGGTGCGCAGCCGGACCACGCTGACCCGCTCGCTGTGCTGGGTCCGCCGCAGGGCGGTCACGTCGGAGGCGTAGCTGACCAGCCCGTTGACGCCCGGGTGGTCGAGCATGTTGCGCACCACGACGTGCAGGTGGCGCCAATCGTCGTCCTCGAGGCCGGAGTGCCGGACGTCGATCTCGGCGATGTCGCCGGATTCGGCGACGAGCCGCCACCGCAGGTCGCTCAGCCGGCTCTCGTCCTCCGGGTGCACCGGTGCCGAGATGCCGGTCTGCTCGTCGTCGGGCAGCCGCTCGCCCCAGGCCGGTCCGCTCTGCCAGCGCAGCTTGCCGTCCAGGTCGTGCACGGCGATGACGAACGGCGCGTGCTGACCGATGGCCTGGAAGAACGCCAGCCGGTCGGCCGGGGACGGCCCTTCCGCCGCGGTGGCGTCGCGCACTCGAACGGCCAGTGCCTCGGCCACCAGGGCGGCGGCCTGCACGATCTCCGGCCGGATCGCGTCCGGGCCGCCCAGGTGCAGCATGTGCTCCTGGCCGATCGGAAGGGCGGTGTGGAACCGCTCACCGGCGGGTTCGTCGCGAGCGGTCAGCCTGGCCTCGCTGATGCCCGGGAGCGATGCCAGGCCGCGCACCACCTCGTGCACGACGACCCGACCCGACCGGTCGGGGTCGGCCAACGTTGCCAGCAACGAGCCGACCTGCCGGGCAACCTGCTCCGGCCACGTCACGCCATTCGTTTCCCGTGTCACCTGAACATCACCTCCCTGCCGTCACTCACAAGTGCCTATTCCGACCACATGGCGCCCGATTCGTCACGCAGATTGCATGGCTATTCCAGTTCTAGGTTCCTGCCGAGTGAACCAGCTTGGGCGAACCAAATCGGTAGTGCCGCTGGGGCGGCACGGTCGTACGGTGAACGTTGAGCATGCCAGGAATCGGCGCGGCAATGGCGCACAAAGGGGAAACGCGGGTGAGACACCCGAACCGCGGCACGGTGGACGCCGATACGGCGGCGGAGCAGGTTGTCGCGCTCGTAGTCAAGGCTGCCGAGCTGCTGTCGGGTCCGGCCAAGTCGAACGGGGTGGTCGACGGGCTGGCCAATGCGCTGCGGGCAACAAAGGGAATCCACGCGGTGAGCCGCACGCCCCGCACGGTCGCGTCCATCTGGGACGCCAGCCGCGGTCTTCCCGGTCCGCACACGTCCACCGCCGATCAGACCCTTTCCTGGGCCAACCCGCGGCCGCGGCACCTGATCGGCGCGATGTCCCGCCGGGTGGGCTCCGACCTCCTGGTGATCGAGCTGGCCCTGCCGGGAGACAGTGAATGGGTCGGCGACGAGCAGCTGAACCGCCTCGGCGCCGCGCTCACCGTGATCGAGACGGCCACCACGAAGGCCGGCGGCCAGCGGGCCGACGATCCGAGCGAGTGGCTGTTGCGGCACGGCCGGTCCATCGTGGCCCAGCTCATGCCGGACAGCTGGATGGTCCGCTCCGACGCGGTGACCAGGATCCTCGGGTACTCGCGAGCCACCGTGCCGGCCAAGCGACCACTGTCCCTCGTGGATCTCCGCCACCGCTACACGGCGTTGCGCGCCTACGTCGAAGTCCTCACCGGACGCCACCCCCAGCTCACCGTCGACCTCCGGGTGCGGGCCTCGGACGGCAGCTACCGGGTACTGGAGACCACCTTCGTCAACCTGGTCTCGGCGCCCGGCGTGCACTCCGTCGTGCTCTATTGCGAGGACGTCACCGAACCGAGGGCCGAGCGGGCGCGGATGCGTGAGCTGGTCAACCGGGCCGCCGGTGCGCTGCTGGTGGTGGACGAGGCCGGGCGGGTCCGGGAGGTCAACGACACCTTCACCCGGATGTTCGGCACCAGGGTCGGCGGGTGGGACAACGTGCGTCAGGTGGATGCACTGCGCGCGGTTGCCGCGGTCTGCGCGGACGGTCCGACTACCGAGCGAAAGCTGTTGGGGTTCGCCGCCGCCCACAAGCGCCGTTCGTCCCGGTTGGACCTGACCGACGGCCGGGTGCTCGACGCGGCCCGGGTTCCGCTGACCGAACGAGGTGTCGACCTCGGCTCGCTCTGGCAGTTCCTCGACGTGACGACCGGCCACTCCCTCTCGGCACGGGATGCCAAGCACCAGGCCGCGCTCGACACGCAGAACCAGATCCTGGCCACCGTCTCGCACGAGCTGCGCACCCCGTTGACCGCGGTCCTCAGCTTCGTCGAGCTGCTCACCGACCCGGCCATGGGCACGCTCAACGATCATCAGCAGAGCGCCTGTACCGTCATCGCCCGCAACACGAAACGGTTGCTGACCCTGGTGAACGATCTGCTGCTGCTCGCCCGGCTGGACAGCGGCCAGCTGCCGCTGCGCACCGGCCGGGTGAACGTCCCCCGGCTGATCCGGGACGCGGTCGACGACCGCAAGCTGGAGGCCGAGGAGTCCAGCATCGTGCTGGAGTGCGCGGTGGGCGCCGGACCCGAGCTGATCGGTGACGCCAACCGGCTGCAGCAGGTGTTGGACAACGTCGTCGGCAACGCGTTGAAGTTCAGCGCGGCGGGGTCCACGGTGCGGATACGCGCCAGCCGCGAGGAGGGCCGGTGGGTCATCGAGGTGTCCGACGGCGGCATCGGCATCCCACCCGAGGAGCTCGAGCTGGTCACCCGCGGCTTCGAGCGCGGCTCCAACGCCGTCTCCGCCGGCATTCCCGGCAGCGGCATCGGGTTGGCCGTCTGCTGTGAGCTGGTCGAGCTGCACGGCGGGACGCTGAACATCCACAGCGAGCTGGATGTGGGGACCACGGTACGGATCGGCCTGCCGGACGGGACGGGTGCGAAGTGACGAAGATTCTCGCGGTCGAGGACGAGCCGGACATCGTGCTGGCGCTGCGCATGGTGTTCGAGCGCGCCGGCTACCAGTTCATCTCCTCCACCGACGGCCGGACCGGACTGCGCATGGTGCACGAGGAGAAGCCGGACCTGGTGCTGCTCGACATCGGACTGCCCGGAATGGACGGTTGGACGGTGCTGGAGCGGATCCGTGACCTCGCCGACCTCCCGGTGTTGATGATCAGCGCGCACGGTCAGGAGTCGGACAAGGTACGCGGGTTGCGTGCCGGTGCGGACGACTACGTGACCAAACCGTTCACCAACAACGAGCTGTTGGCCCGCGCCGAGGCGTTGCTGCGCCGGGCGAAGCTGCCCGGGGAGAAGTCGACGGACCGGGCGGACTGGTACGACGACGGACTGGTGCGGATCAACCGCAGATCGCGGACCGTCTACGTGAACTCGCCGGGCGGCGAGCACGAGGTCGCGCTCACCAACACGGAGTTCCGGTTGCTCAACGTCCTGGTCAAGCACGCCGGCGCGGTCCTCTCCGCCCAGCAGTTGCTCACCAACGCGTGGGACGATCCGACCGGGCTCGCGCCGGACCGGGTGAAGTTCGCGGTGCTCCGGTTGCGCCGCAAGCTCGGCTTCGACAACTCGCAGGCCCCGATCAGGGCGGTGCGCGGCGTCGGGTATCGGTATGACCGGCCGAGCTGACGCGCGGTCCACTACGCACTCCCGGTCCGGGCCGCGCTCGTCCCGACGGTGACCGGGCGCTCCGGCTGGAAGGCGCCCGGACCCAGCGGGGCCGCGGGCAGTGGGGGTGGGTCCGGCAGTTCCACGCGCAGAATTCCCGGCAGCTCTTCGCGCAGAATCACCTGCACCTTGGCATTCGCCCGGTACAGCCGATACCCGACCACCGCGAGCACGGGGATCATCAGCAGAAACAGCATTGTCATCGGACCGCTCCTCTCACCTCTCATGGTGACAAGAACGGCGCCCGATTTGAACCTGTCCGGTGGCTCCGCAACCGTTGTGCACCCGAATGACAACCGGCGCGCACCGCCTGGGCGCGCGCCGGTTCGGAAACAGCACCGGAATTGCGGCCGGCGAGCCTTTCGAAGGTGCGGCAGCGGCCGTCAGCTGTCGTCGCGGGTTCGGCGCAACGCGGCGCTCAGCCCGGTCACGACCGTGTCGTCGCGAACCGCCGCCTCCTCGTTGGCCCGCCGCAGCTCGCGGTACACCTCGTCGCGGTGCACCGCGACGGACCGGGGCGCCTGAATGCCGATGCGCACGACGTCGCCCCTGATGTCCAGCACGGTCACGGTGACCTCGTCGCCGATCCGGATGCTGTCACCGTTGCGGCGGGTCAACACCAGCATGGGCGGCGTCCTTCCGGTCAGGCCATCAACGGTGCACGGATAGGTAGATCCTGGGCCAGGATCACCTGCGCCGCACGTCGGTTCGTCTGATTGACCACCAGCGGGGCCAACAGGTTGGCGGTGGCCTGCGCCGGGCTGTCCCCGACCGTGACCACCAGCAGCACCAGCAGGTCGTCCGGCTTGGTGACAGCCAGCTGCTCGAGCACCTGGTCGCCGATCTCCGGAGCGTATTCCGGAAAGAACGGCGCGGGCGGCACCACGATGAACCGCAGCTGCGGCTCGTCGACGGAGCACAGCGTGTACACCGGGTCGTCTTCGGTCGAGCGGACCAGGATGAACCGGCGGTGCTCGGGGAAGCCGGGGATCGGCGTGCTGAAGTCGATGGTTGGCAGGTCGGCTGCGGTGTCCGTGGCCGTTCCTCCTTGCCTGCTGGCGAGCATCGTCGTCATGCCGCGTCCGCCCTCATCGCAGGTAGTCCAGCAAAGAGGGCTGAATGACCCGCGCCGCCGCCGCCAGTGCCGCCTCGTAGCCGACGTTCTGGGTCTGGAGGTCGATCACGGCCCTGGCCAGATCCACATCCTCGATGCTGGACAACTGCGTCGTCAGCCGCATCGACGCGGCGTCCGCGGCGTCGCTCGCCGCGGTGAGCTGACTGTAACGGGTGCCAACCGCCGCAAGCTCGCCGTGCACGCTGGCCATGCCCGAATCCAACCGATCGAGGTCACCCGCGGCCGCGGACGGGTTGGTCCGCAGGTTGTTGGCGATCGAATCGAGCACCGTGAACAACTGGTTGCTCCCGGTACCGAACGCGGTCGCCGGCACGTCCACCCTGACCTGCACGCTGTCCGCGATTCGGCGCTGCACCTGGCCGCTGTCGCCGACGTAGGCGCCGCTCGGGTCGAACGCCGCGCTGCCGGCCGTGGTGCCGCCGAACACCGGGCGGCCGAGGTAGCGGGTATTGGCCACGGACAGCAGGGCGTTACGCAACGACTCGACCTCCGCGGCGATCGCCTCCCGGGACGTCGGCGAATCGGCCGCCGGCGAGGACATGCCCTCCACCAGGAGATCCCGGGCCCGGTTGAGCAGGTTGCTCGCCGAGTTCAGCGCGCCCTCCGCGGTGTCCAGCCGGCCAACACCGTCACCGGCGCTACGCATGTAACGGTCCCGGGTGGCGAGGTCGGCACGGATCCGCATGGCAGCGGCGGCACCGGTCGGCGAGTCCGACGGCTTGGTCACCTGCTTGCCGGTGGTAACCCGCTCCCGGAGCTGTTCCAGCCGGTTCTGATTGGCGCGCAAGCCGGACTGCAGGCTGGCCGCCCTGGATTGCTCGGTTACCCGATACGACCCGATCATGACTAGTGTCCCATCCGGTTGATCAACGTGTCGAGCATCTCGTCGATGGTGGTCATCACCTTCGACGCGGCCTGGTAGGACCGCTGGTAGGTGAGCATGGCCGTCAGCTCCTCGTCGGTGTTGACGCCGGAGACCGAGGTCCTGGCCAGATCCACCTGTTCGGTGATGGTGTCCTGAGTGGTCGCGACCTGAATCGAGGTGCTCACCTCGACGCCGATCCGGGAAACGACCTGCGCGTACTTCAACGCCGCGCTGCCGGGGATCGAGCCGAGGTTGGCGAGCTTGTCGGCGTTGGAGCCGTCAAGGGAGAGCGTGGGATCCGACGACGCGGCGATGTCGTTCGGGTCGGTGATGGCCATCGCGATGGTGCCGGCGGTGGTGCCGGTGAACATCGCGGCACCGGGCGCGCCGGCCGAGGTGAACCCGCTCTGGTGCACCGCGTTGACGGTGCTGATCAGGTTGGCCGCGACGCCGTCCATCGCGCTGGCGTAGCTGGGCAGCGTCACGTTCAGCGCCTCGACCAGCGCACCGGTGCGGCCGTTGAGCCCGGCGACGGCCGTGCCGTCGTCGGCGAAGCGGAGCACGACCGGGGAGGCGCCCTGCCCGGCCAGCGTGCTCGAGCCGGTGACGGCCAGGGCGCGAGCGGTGGCGCCGGTGACCAGTGCCACGCCGCCGAGCTCGAGGTTCGACGCGCCGCTCGGATCGCGGGTGACCGTGGCGCCGGTCAGATCCACCAGCTGTGCCACCAGCAGGTCGCGCTGGTCCATGAGCTCGTTGGCCTCGATGCCGCCATTGACCGCCCGCACCACCTTGTCGTTGAGGTCGGCGAGCCGGTTGGCGACGGTGTTGACATCGGTGATCGTGTTGCCGAGCTCGGCGTGCCGGGACTCGAACCGGTTGGCGAACCCGGTGGCCATCGAGTTGAGCGAGGTGGCCACGATCTGGGCGCGCACCAGGAGCTGGTTGCGCGAGCCCGAGTCTTCGGGGTTGTCGGCCACGTCGGCGAAGCCGGCGGACAGCTCGTTGAGCCGGGCCGCGATTCCGGTGTCGCTCGGCTCGTTGAACGCCATCTCCACGTCGGAGAGGATTTCCGCGCGGCCGGACAGCAGGTTCTGCCTGGCGTGCTCGGTGTAACCGCGGGCCTCCAGGTACTGGTCCCGGATCCGGGTCGTGGCCGCGACCTTGACCCCGCCGTCGTCGACGGCGGGCTTGGCGTACATGGCCGGTGTCGCCCCGCCGATCGCGGTCAGCTCCACCCGCTGGCGGCTGTACCCGACGGTGTTCGCGTTGGCGATGTTCTGACCGGTCAGGTCCAGGCCGCGGCGCTGCGACTTGAGCGCGCTCAGCGCGGTGTTCAGTCCGGAAAACGTGCTCATGTCAGACCGCCTCATCGATCAGGTGGGCGCCGGTGGGGGCCGATGCCATGGATCCGTCCGGCCGGTACAGGCCGCTGGTCACGCCGACGACCCGGAGTGCTTCAAGCACGGCGCGCTGGCCGGAGGTGAGGAGGTCGCGGTTGGCCCGCACCGCGCCGTCGATCTCGGCGGTCAGTCCCAACAGGGCCTTGCGGTGCTCGATGAAGGCTTCCTGCCACGGGTCCTCGAGCACGGCGATCAACTCGGCCAGCGTCGAGTCGGACTGGAGGCCGAGCTCCACCGCGAGCTGGTCAACGGCGGTCGCCCGGAGCAGCTCGTTGGTCCGCACCTGCTCGAGCACCATCTCGACCTCGTAGGTCGCGGTACCGAGCCAGCGGGTTCGACCCGCGGCGAGGATCAGGCTCTCCGTGTCCAGCTTGAACAGCAGCAGTGACAGCAGCTCGCGCTGACGCCACAGGATCGTGGACGTCTCCATGAGGCTCATCGCGATGCCCTTCTCGGCCGGTGAAACAACAAACGCAACGACCGGATGGTCGTCCTACGCAGCATCGGCGCCCCGGACCCGAATCTGAGAGATCGCGGCCTACCGGTCAGCGACCGAACGAGCAGTAACACCTACGCGTACCCGCGCCTGATCGGCGGTGGGGTGGGGTTCTGAGGGGGTTGGGGGGTGGCTACCGAGTGGCAACCGAATGGGCAGTGGGGGTGCACCCGGGGGGGCCGAACCTTGGTCTTACCGGGCGGCGGGGCGCCTGACCCGGGAACCAACACCCCCGGGAAAGGCAACCACGACCGTGACCCAGACACTGGCCAGCCACACCAGCTCCACCACCCAGACCATCCCCACCCAGTCCACCCAGTCCACCCACTCCAGCCAGACCGTCACGGCGGTCGCGGCCGGTGCGGTGACGCACGGGTTCGACGCCGACGCCGCGATCGAGGCCAACCTGCCCCTGGTCGGGCACCTGGTCCGCGAGGTCCTGGCCCGGGTCCCGGCCCACATCCGCCGCGAAGACCTCTTCTCCGCCGGCTCCGAAGCCCTCGTCACCGCCGGCCGCAACTTCGACCCCACCCGCGGCATCCCCTTCACCGCCTTCGCCGCCATGCGCGTGCGCGGCGCCCTGCTCGACGAACTGCGCAACCTCGACTGGGCCCCCCGCTCCCTGCGCGGCAAAGTCCGCCGCCTCGACACCGCCCGCGACCAGTTCATCGCCCAACACGGCCGCGTCCCCACCGACACCGAACTCGCCACCACCCTCGAGGTCAACCCCCTCGAGGTCGCCGCCACCCGCGACGACGTCCAACGCTCCATCGTCATGAGCCTGCAAGGCCTCGCCGGCGACAGCACCACCGGCAGCACCGGCGAGATCGCCATCCCCGAAACCCGCCGCTCCCCCGAAGACACCCTGCTCGAACGCGAGCGCATCGGCTACCTCCACGCCGCCATCAACGCCCTGCCCCAGCGCCTGCGCACCGTCATCACCGGCTACTACTTCCACTCCCGCCCCATGGCCGAGCTCGCCACCGAACTCAACGTCACCGAATCCCGCATCTCCCAACTCCGCGCCGAAGCCACCGCCCTGCTCCGCGACGGCCTCAACGCCCACCTCAACCCCGACCTCATCCCCACCCCCACCAACCCCGACGGCTGCGCCGCCCGCCGCCGCGCCACCTACTACGCCGCCATCGCCACCCACACCCTGCACACCCACCTCACCCACACCACCACCGACGCCACCCCCCTCAACCACGCCGCCTAACAGCCAGGAGCAAAAAGCTCAGCCCCGGCCCTCGGCGGCCGATCCACAACTCGTCGGGCCACGGATGGCCCGCACCGGACTCGATTCAAGGAGGAAATCATGAGTCTTCGTATCAACAACAACATCGCGGCGATGAACGCTTACCGCAACCTGTCGTCGAACGACAAGTTGATGCAGAACTCGCTGGAGAAGCTGTCTTCCGGTCTGCGCATCAACAAGGCGGCCGACGACGCTGCTGGTCTGTCGATCAGCCAGGGCCTGCAGGCCCAGATCGGCGGCCTTTCGGTCGCGGGCCGCAACGCCCAGGACGGCGTCAACGTCGTGCAGATCGCCGATGGCGCGCTGAACGAGTCCGGCTCCATCCTGCAGCGCATGCGTGACCTCGCGGTCCAGGCGGCCAACGGCGGCTCGCAGGACCAGAGCGCGCAGGACGCGGCTCAGGTCGAGTTCGGCCAGCTCCAGTCCGAGCTGGACCGCATCGCCGCCACCACGTCCTTCGGCGGCCAGAAGCTGCTCGACGCCGCGGCGCCGACCACCGGTTACAAGGGCGCGTTCCAGGTGGGTGCGAACAACACCGCCAACGACCAGATCACCGTCGACCTGACCAGCACCGGTACCGCCCTCAGCGGCGGCATGACCGGTTTCGACAGCAAGGGCCTCGGCATCGACGCCGCCGTCGCGGGAGTCAAGGTCAACGGCGCCGGCGCCGGCAGTGCCTCCACCGCGATCGGCAAGATCGACACTGCGATCAAGAACCTGTCCAACGCGCGCGCCACCCTCGGTGCGTACCAGAACCGGTTCGAGCACACCATCAACAACCTGAACGTTCAGGTGGAGAACCTGACCGCGTCCAAGTCGGCCATCACCGACACGGACATGGCTCAGGAGATGGTGAAGTTCACCCGCTCGCAGATCCTGTCCCAGGCTGGCACCGCGATGCTGGCCCAGGCCAACTCCGCTCCGCAGTCGGTTCTGCAGCTGCTCCGCGGCTGAGTTTAGCCAACTAAGGAGACCGGGCGAGGTTAACCCTGCCCGGTCTCCTTCTGTGTGACCGGCATCCCACTGCCGGCCGACCCGAAATCGTCGGCCGAATTTCTCAGGAGCTCGGCCCGCCGGCCGATCTCATGCTTGTCGGGCCACGGATGGCCTGATTTGGACTCGATTCAAGGAGGAAATCATGAGTCTTCGTATCAACAACAACATCGCGGCGATGAACGCTTACCGCAACCTGTCGTCGAACGACAAGTTGATGCAGAACTCGCTGGAGAAGCTG
>JBJMIG010000039.1:0-67661 GCA_045806965.1 Labedaea sp.
ACTTGGATGCGCATTGCCGCGAGATGCCCATCTCGGCGGCGACGTGCGCGATCGGACGAGTCTGGCAACGCGCGACAAGCCGGCGACGGCCCTCGACAGACAACGGAGCATTACGGTGATGCATGGACGGGTCTTCCTCTCGGCGGACGAGTTGATCGCACTTCTCATCCTGCCGCCGGAAGACCCGTCCCCATCCTCAGGCCCCACCAGCCGACACCAACGTCATGACCCGCAACAGCTAGCTGTACCCGGCCATCACCTTGGTGGCGGCCGGCCGGCGGCAAGCCGCTCGGGCGAGCAGCGTCGAGCGCGGAGGTACAGCGGGGAGATACAGCGGAATGTCACCTTGCGCGTGTAGAAGCGCATGAAGGTGACCTTGTGCTGTACGGCTGACGGCGCGCCGGCACCGCTGCGCGGTTTAGCTCAGCGCGGCGTTCAGCGCGGTCACCAGGCCGGGCAGGTTGGCCGGATCGCCCTGGTACCAGGGCAGTTCCCCCGGACCGAAGCCGGCCAGCCAGTGCTCCGTGCCGCCGAGCACGATGGCGTACGGCAGCGAGCGGGACAGCACCAGTTCGCGGTCGGCGTCCGGAATGGACTCAGGCTCCGCGGTGCTGAGGTAGCTCCGCATGCCGCGCACCTGCTGGGCCAGGATGCTGCCGCGCCGGGTCCTGGCCGGCATCCAACGCGCACCGAGCACCACGGCCAGTCCGCCGGCCACCACGGCGAGGCCGATCAGGGCGTGGCCGACGGTCAGCGCCAGGACCACGGTCGCGGCGACGCCAAGGACCATGATCGCGGCACCGGCCACGCTCCACCGGGAGCGCTCCCGGTCCGGCCGGTGGGTGAACCAGTTCCTGGCCACCACCTCGGCGTAGAGCGCATCGCGGACCGGCCCGATGTCCAGCCCGTTGTCCCCGGTGGACAGCTCGGCGATCCGAACCTGTTCGGTGCCATCGGGCAGTACGGCCTCGATGGCGGCCCGCTCGTAGCCGGTGAGCCCGTCGTCCGGCGGGTTGCGGCGGCCGACCACCCAGCCGTCCGGCTCGGTCTCGGCGATCCACAGGTAGTTGCGCACAGCGAGGTCGATGAGCGTGGCCGTGACGTCGAGGGGATCGACCCGCTCGTCGACCACGGTGCCGATCTGACCAGGCAGCACCCCGTCCGGGGAAGCGAATGAGACCCGGTCGCCATCGCGGAGCAGCACGTCGACCGGGCCGGCATCGGTGGCAAGCGCCTTGGCGTCGCGGCCTCGGGCCGACCAGAGCAGCAGGAAACCGCCGAGCACGAGCAGGGTGACCAGGCCGAGACCACCGCCGCTGACCGGGGTGAGGGCGAACGCGCCGGACTTGGTAGCGGATTCGTCGAACCGCGCGTTGGCCGGCACGGTGTTCGAGGGCAGCGCGACGGACAGGTCGATCCGGTTGCCCGGCTTGAGGTTCTGCTGCACGACCCGCAGCACCTCGCCGTGGTCGGTCTCCGCCGTCTCGCACGGCGAGGTCGAGCCGAGCGCGCCGGCCAGGCAGAGCACCGAGTCCGGCGGGTCGGGGGCGATGAACGAGGCACGCAAGAAGATCACCTCGACGTCCCAGCCGCTGGCCACCTGCCAGCGTGCCTCCTGGTGGTCGCCGAGGTCGATCACCGTGCCGTCCACCGTGTACCTGACCGTGGTGGCGCCCGCGCCGGCGTGGATGACGAACTCGTTGCCGGTGGTCTCGGTGCTGCCGGCACCCTCCACCGTCACGTCCCGAACGGCGAACACCCGGTCCCGGTCGTCGCCCGCCCGAATTCGCAGCGGCGCGCGCCGGGTCATGCTCGACCCGGCCCGGACGAACACGCTCTCCGCGACCGTGAGCCGGCCGTCCCGCTCCACCTTGAGCGCGATGTTGACGCTCTGCGGCAGCAACGGCCTCGGCCGCTCACCCGGTGGCACCGGAGTGACCGGGACGGTCGGCTGGATCATGCTGGTGCCGCCGGACGGTGGCGGCGGCAGCGGAAAGTCGATCGACGGCGCACCGGGCGCCGGTGACGGAACGTTCGGCTGCGCCGCGCCCAACGCCGCGCAGGCGGCGAGCATGCCGGCGGCAATCCCCCAATTCATGGACACGCCTGCGGAGAGTAGTGCAGGGACCATATGCTCACCGGCGGTCCGAAGAAGACGCACCTGGGGGACATGGGGATGAACCAACCGTCTGGAGGACCGCACGGTCCTTGGCACCAACCGCCGCCGCGCCCGGTCGCGCCGCCGCCGGTGGCCCGGCCGCTGCCGCCGCGCCCGGGGCCGCCACGCCAACCGCGGCCACCGCAGGCCTATCCGCAGGCCTATCCGCCGGCCGGTCCCCCGCGGGCCCATCCGTCGGGCGCCGCCCGGCAGCTGCCGCCCGGACCGGTTCGGGGTTACCCACCGCCGCCAGGCGGGCGCCCGGGATACCCGCCGGCACCAGGCCACCAGCCGCCCGGCTACCCGCAGCCGTTAGCCCGGCCCTGGCCGCCGGCACCACCCGGCCGGCCCGGCGGCCCGGCTGGACCGCCGCCGCCCGGGTGGCCGCCGCAGGTCCGGCCCGGCTACCCACAGCCCGGCTACCCGATGTCCGGCGCCCGGCCGCTGGGTCCGGCCGCGCCGCCATGGACGCTGCCGGCCCATCCCGGAGCGTTCGCGCCCCGGCGGTCCAACGCCGGCGCCATCGTGGCCACCGTGCTGGTCCTGATGCTGGTCGGGGCGGCCGGACTGATCGGTGCGGTCACCGTGTCCGGCAGGAAGCACCACGTCGCCGACACCCGCTACGACTACCCGGACACCAGCAATGAGCCCACCGGGTCCACTGCGGGCAACGAGACCGACGCCACGACGTCGCGGGCGGGCCGGGCCACCACAACCACCCGCCCGAGCACCACGTCCGGCCGGGCACCGACCACCACCACGCGGTCCACCAGCAGCACCCCGAGCGGGCCGCGGCCGGTGGCCGCGCTCGGCGAGAACCCCCTGTTCGGCGGCGACCTCGGCACTCCGGCGGTGACCTGCGCGCTGGCCAGGTGGCACTCGGACGCGCAGAGCGCGGCCGCCTTCTTCACCAGCGCGCTGCCCTGCCTCGAGGCCGCCTGGGCGCCGGTGTTACAGCGCGCCGGGCTGCCGTACTTCCCGCCCTCGCTCCAGGCGCCGGCCGGGAACTCGGCGACCGGCCCGTGCGGCGGCGCGGCAGGCCGCAGCTTCGCCGCGTTCTACTGCCCCAAGAACCACACGATCTACATGCCGTTCGGCGCGTTGCAGACCGAACGGCTCGGCGCCCACCCCGGCGTCTACCTCGCCGTCCTCGCCCACGAGTACGGCCACCACGTGCAGGCACTGAGCGGGGTCGAGGACGCCTACTGGGCCAAGCGCTACGACGCCGGTGCGGACACCGAGGCCGGCCTCGAGCTCTCCAGGCGGCTCGAGTTACAGGCCCAGTGCTTCTCCGGCATGTTCCTGGCGGCCACCTACTCCCGCGGCTCGGTGGACAAGAACATCCTCCAGGAGGCACGCACCACGCAGAACCGCGGCGACCACACCGCCGGCGAGCCTCGCGACCACGGCTCCGACGCCCACGCCACCAGTTGGTGGGAACAGGGCGCGCAGAAGAACCGCACGTTCCAGTGCAACACCTGGCGGGCCACCGCCGCCGAGGTGGCGTGAGCGGCGCCCCGGACGCCACTACCCCGGGGTGGGCGGGCGCGCGGCGCGACGGCGGGCCCAGCCGAGCAGCCCGGCGCGATCGACGGTGCCGAGTACCGGCATGGGCGTACCGCGCGGGCCGCGACGCAGCAACAAGGTGTAACCGGCGCCGCTCACCCCCGCCAGGATGACGAGCAGCTCACCGAGACGCCGGCCGTAGCGACCCTGCCCGGAGGCGGCCTCTGCGGCGGGGACCGCCAGGTCCGTGGTTCCCGACACGCGAATGTCGATGGGCTCGTCGGGTTCGTGCCCACAGGCGTCGAGGTTCGCCTGGTGCTCCCGGCCGTCCAGACTGAACTTCACCCGCTCCATCCCGCCGGGCGGGTTGCACGGCAGGGCGGTGACCACCCTCGCCTCCACCTGATGGGTGGCGACGGGGTCGGTCGAGGGTGCGGCGATCCACCCGATCGCGCCGGCGACCACGGAGAGAACCACGCTCAGGAGGAGCACGCCGCTCGACAGCGCGAACCAGCGTGCATTCCCCGGTGGTATCCGCACTCCCGGATCGTCGCAGACGGCGCAAGGGTGCCGGAACTACTCCTCGTGCGCGGGGGTCACCTTGCGGACGTAGAGCAGCCGGTCCCCCGTCTCCACGGCGTCGACCGTCGGGTGGTCGACCCGGTAGAGCGTCCCGCCGCGCACCACGCCAAGCACGATGTCGGACAGGTGGCGCGGCGAACCGCCCACCTCGGTGGTCTCCACCTCCCGCTCGGCGATGGCGAGGCCGGCCTCCGGAGTGATCAGGTCCTCGACCATCTCCACGATCTTGGGCGTCTGGGTGGCCATGCCGAGCAGCCGGCCGGCCGTCTCGCTGGACACGATCACCTGGTCCGCGCCGGACTGCCTGACCAGGTGCACGTTCTCCGCCTCGCGCACCGAGGCGACGATCTGCGCGGCCGGCGCGAGCTCCCGGGCGGTCAGCGTGACCAGCACCGACGTGTCGTCCCGGTTCGTCGCCACGACAACCGCCCTGGCCAGCGGCACCCCGGCGACCCGGAGCACGTCCGAGCGGGTCGCCGAACCATGCACCGTGATCAACCCCAGCGCCGACGCGGCGGCCAGCGTGGAGTCGTCCGTGTCGACCACCACGACCTGCTCGGGCTTCGTGCCGTCGGAGAGCACCGAGCTCACCGCCGAGCGCCCCTTGGTGCCGTACCCGACGACCACCACGTGGTCCCGCACCTTCGACCTCCACCGTTGGATCTTGAACGCCTGCCGGGACCGCTCGGTGAGCACCGCGAGCGTGGTGCCGACCAGGATGATCAGGAACAGAATCCGCAGCGGGGTGATCACCAGCACGTTGACCAGCCGCGCGGCGGGGGTGACCGGCGTGATGTCGCCGTAGCCGGTCGTGGACAGCGACACCGTCGAGTAGTACACCGCGTCCAGGAGGGACAGCCCGTCGCCGTTGACGTCGCGGTAGCCGTCCCGGTCCGCGTACACGATCAGCACCGCGGCGAGCAGCGCCAACAACGCCCAGAGCACCCGCCGCGCGATCGAGACCATCGGGCTGGCGCTGCTTTCCGGCATCCTGATGACGCCGACCAGCGAATGGTCCGGCCGTTCGGTGAGTTGATCGGTCGGCAGCCTCGGCCTCATCACGGCCGCAGGTTAGCAACCCCCGGTTACCCCGACGGAACCGAACGGAGCAGAGCACGCAGCCCGGCCAGATCGAGCAGGTCGACCGGCCGAAGGGTGTAGTCGGGGCGGACGTAGTGGAAGCCGGCGCGCACCCGGTCGAGCGGCATGCCGCAGAGCGCGGCCCAGGCCAGCCGGTAGGCGGCGAGCTGCACGGTCAGGGCCGGCAGCACGTCGGGGCCGGGCGGCCGGCCGGTCTTCCAGTCGATCACCGTCCAACCGCCGTCCGGGTCGGCGAACACCGCGTCCATCCTGCCGCGCAACAGGATTCCGTCCACCTCGCAGGCGAACGGCACCTCGACCTCATGCGGCACCCGGTTCGCCCACCGCCCGGCCAGGAACGCGGCCTTGAGCGCCTCGAAATCGGCGTCCGGCGCGGCGTCGCCGTCGGCGGCCCCTGGCAGGTCGTCCACGTCGAGCAGGGCGCGGGAGCCGAACCGCTTCTCCAGCCAGACGTGAAACGCCGTGCCCCGGCGGGCCACCGGGTTCGGCGGGTACGGCAGCGGCCGGCGCAACCGGCGGGCCAGCGCGTCCGGGTCGGCGGCGAGCTCGACGAGCTGGCTCACCGAGAGCTGGTCCGGCAGCGCCACCCGCTCCCGCCTGGCCGCCGCCGCGGCCCGCTCGGCGATCAGCACGTCGGTGTCCCTGGCCCAGCCGTCCGGATCGTCGGACAGCGGCAGCTGCTCGCCCACGGTGCTCGCCCGCAGCGCGGCAAGCTCGGCGCGGACCAGCCCGGCGCCCTCCTCGACGCCGGTTCGCCGGTCCCGCAACGGGTCGACCGGCCAGCCGCCGGTGCGTTCCGTGGCCAGCAACGGGTTCTCGTCGTCCGGTTCCGGAGTCGGCGCCACCTGCTCGACCGTCGCGGGGTCCGCTGTGGACAGTACCTCGGCCATCTCGGTGAAGAAGCCGGACGGTCCGCGCGGCTTGGCTCCCGTTCGGCCCCACCAGTGTGCGGAGAGCAGCACGCTGCCCGCCGACCGGGTGAGGGCCACGTAGAACAGCCTGCGCTCCTCGATCAGCTCACGCTCGGCGAAGTCCTCGGCGTGCGCGGTGAGCGCCCGCTCGACCTCCTTGCGGTTCTCCGCGCCGGAAAGGTCGAGCACCGGCAGGTCCTCGGCGTCACCCCGTAGCACCGAGGGCAGCTCGGTGACGTTGCGCAGCCAGCACGAGGAACGCCTGCGGCTGGGGAAGACCTCGGTCACCACGTGCGGCACCGCGACGATCTCCCACTCCAGTCCCTTCGCGGAGTGGACGGTGAGAATCTGCACCCGGTTCTCGGCGACGTCCACCTCGCCTGGTTCAAGGCCGTCCTCGGCGCTCTCCGCGGCGGCCAGGTAGTCCAGCAGGGCCGGCAGGCTGGCCGACGGGCTGGCCGCGGCGTAGTCGGCGACCACGTCGGCGAAGGCGTCCAGATGCGCCCGGCCGATGCCGCCGGGCCTGGCGCTGGCCTCGATGTCGAGCAGCATGGTGCGTTCGACGTCGGCGACCAGTTCGGGCAGCGGCTGGCTGAGCCTGCGGCGCAGCGCGGCCAGCTCGGCGCCCAGCCGGCGCAGCCGACGCCAGCCCTGCGGGGTATACGCCGCCGGCTCACCGGGGTCGTCGAGCGCGTCGACCAGGCCGGCCTGCTCGGTGCCATCGCCGGCCACCGCATCCATCGGGTTGCCGCGCTCCGGGTCGGGCGCGTAGGCCTTGGCCAGTTCGGTGGCCCGGCGGAACAACACGGCGAGATCCGCCGGGCCGATCCGCCAGCGCGCCCCGGTGAGCAGCCGGGCCGCCGCGGTGCCGGCCAACGGGTCGATCAGCACCCGCAGCGTGCTGACCAGGTCGCGGATCTCGGGCTCGTCGAGCAGCCCGCCGAGCCCGACCACCTCGACCGGCAGCCCCCTATCCCGCAGCGCGGCGGCCAGGTCGGCCATGTCCGCGCGGCGCCGGACCAGCACCGCCGTCGTCGGCGGCCGGCCCAGCTCGTCCACGGTGGACTTCCAGCGATGCGCGACGGCATCGGCCACCCAGGACACCTCGGCGTCCACATCGGACAGCAGCGCGCACCGAATGTCGGCCGGACCCATGCGGTCGCGGGCGCGCAGCTCGTCGACCCCGAGCCCGGCGGCGCGCAGCGGCGCGGCCACGGTGTTGGCCATGGCCAGCACCTCGGGCGGGTTGCGGAAACTGGTCAGCAGGCCGTAACGGGTGGCCGGCAACAGCTTGCCGGCTCCGGTGCGCCGCGGGAAGTCGGTGGCGAACCGGGGCAGGTTGGCCGCGCTCGCCCCGCGCCAGCCGTAGATCGCCTGGGCCGGGTCGCCGACCGCGGTGACCGGCATCGGGTCGGCGCCGCCGAACAGCGACCGGAGCAGCACCCGCTGCGCGTGGCCGGTGTCCTGGTACTCGTCGAGCAGCACCGTGGCGTACCGGTCGCGCTCGCCGCGCACCAC
Organism: Labedaea sp.; assembly: GCA_045806965.1. Taxonomy (GTDB): domain Bacteria; phylum Actinomycetota; class Actinomycetes; order Mycobacteriales; family Pseudonocardiaceae; genus DASYTH01. Next base: position 7,777 of record JBJMIG010000039.1, read on the forward strand.
CTCGGGGTGCCCGCTGGCCAGGCGCGCGGCCAGTGACATCTGGTCGGCGAAGTCCATCGCGCCCGCGCGCCGCTTGCGGTCAGCGTAGGCCTCGACCAGCGGCAGCATTGCCAGCCTAAACCGTTGCGCGGCAACGATTTCCTTCAGATCCTGGGACATCTCGGCGCGCTGTCTCGGCCCGCGGGGGGCGGTCTCGATCTTCGCGCAGAGCGCCTCGGCGTGCCGCGCCAGCTCGTCCCGCGCGACCAGGTGCTCGGCCAGCTCCCCGGCCAGCGCGAGCAGGTATCTGGTCACGGTCACCGGCACCCGGTCGGTGTCCAGGTCCCGCGTCCAGGTGGCCACCACCTGGTGTGCGAGCTGCCAGCAGGCCGTCTCGGTGAGCAGCCGGGCGCCCGGCTCGGCCGGCAGCCGCAGGCCGTGCTCGGCCACCAGCCGCCCGGCGTAGGCGTGGTAGGTGAGCACGGTCGGCTCCCCGGCGAACACCGCGACCGCCCGCTCACCGCTCGGATCCAGCCGGTCGAGCAGCCCGGAGCCGGCCAGCCGCTTGAGCCTGGAGCGCACCCGGTCGGCCAACTGCCGCGCCGCCTTGCGGGTGAAGGTCAGCCCGAGCACCCGTTCCGGTGTGACCATTCCGTTGGCCACCAGCCAGACCACCCGCGCGGCCATGGTCTCGGTCTTCCCCGCCCCGGCCCCGGCGACGACCAGCGCCGGGGCGGCCGGCGCCGCGATCACCGCCGCCTGCTCGTCGGTGGGCGCCGCCAACCCAAGCGCCACGGCCAGCTCCGCCGGCCCGATCGGCTCACCCATCCGGTCCGCCGGTTGCCGGAAACCGGCTGCTCACCTCCGGCCGGATCATGGCACCTGGCGGCCGCTCGGATGCAGCGGGCAGGTGGTTCGGGCGGGGCAGCGTGGGCAGTCCGGGTTCTCCCGGGCGGTGTAGGCCGGGCCGGTGCTGGCGGCCGCGGCGGACTGGACGGTGCCGAGCCAGGTCCGCGTGGTCTGCGGGGTGAGCGGCGGCTGAGCGCGCTCTGCGGCGGCTCCGGAGGTTCGGTGCCGCTTGGCGACGTAGAGCAGACGGGCGCCGGCCGGGGTGCGGTCCAGGCCAAGCCCGGTGAACGCGCCGTAGGCGGCGGCGAGCTGGTAGACGGCGAGCTGGGGATGCTCCTTGGCGTCGGCCTCACTGATCGGCACCTTGCCGGTCTTGAGGTCGACCACGACCGGATGGCCGTCCGGGTCGGCCTCGAGGCGGTCGACCCGGCCACGCAGCCGGATCCCGGACAGCTCCGGGCCGGGCGGGAGATCGACGGTGACGTCGTGCTCGACGGCGACCTGGGTGAGCTCGCCTCGGCTGCCGCGCAGCCAGGTCAGGAACGTGTCCAGCATGGCGTGTACCCGCTGCCGCTCGCGGCGGGAGAACCACGGTGCGCCGGCGTCCACCGCGTCCCACGCGCGGTCCAGTTCGGCGCGCAACTCCGCCTCGTCGGCGCCGGACGCGGCCGCTTGGGCGAGTGCGTGCACCAGCGTGCCGGTGACCGCGGCCAGCTCGACCGGATCGGCGCCGCCGTGCCGCTCGACCATCCAGCGCAGTGGGCAGCGGGTCAGCTGCTCCACGGTGGACGGTGAGACCAGCACGGTCTCGTCCCTGGCCCGCACGGCGGCCGTGCTGGACAGCGCGGGCAGGCCGTACCAGCCGTCCGGGTCGGCGCCCGGCACCCCGGCCGCGGCCAGCCGGGCCAGCTGGTGCGCGGCGCGCTGCCGGCGCTCGGCCGGCGTCTCCGGGTCGCAGACCGCCCGCCGCAACTCACCGACCAGGTCGGCCAACGCCAGCGCCCGCTGGGGCGCGGCGACGGGGAGCGCCTCCGTGCCGTCCGCACCGGTGTCCGTCCCGGCCAGTTCGGCAAGGAACCGGGACGGCTGCTCATCCTCGCCGCGGATCGCGCTGACGAACAGCCGCCGGCGCGCCCGGCTGGCCGCCACCAGCAGCAGCCGGCGCTCCTCGGCGAGCAGCGGCGCGGTGAGCGACACCCGCTCCGTGGGGTCCACTCCGGACAGGACATCGACCAGCCGCTCAACACCGAGCAGCGAGCCGCGCAGCCGCAGGTCCGGCCAGCTGCCCTCCTGCACGCCGGGCACCGCCACCACGGTCCACTCCCGGCCGGCCGCGGCGTGTGCGGTGAGCACGGTGACCGCGTCGCCGGCCGGCGCGGACGGAGCCAGCGTGTCGCCCACGATCCGTTGCGCGGCCAGATAGTCGGCGAACGCGGCGACCCCGGCACCGGGCAGCCGGTCGGCGTGGCGTTCGGCCGCGTGGAACAGCCCAACGATCGAGTCGAGATCGCGGTCCGCCTGCGCGCCAACGGTTCCACTCCGCGCGGCCTGGGCAACCATGCGCTCCTCCAGCCCGGAGGACTGCCAGACATCCCAGAGCACCTGCTCCACGCCGGCCCCGCCGGCGATGGACCGGCGCGCGGTCGCCAGCAGCCCGGCGACCCGGCGAACCGGACCCGCCTCATTGTCGGCGAGCGCGCTGAGCAGGTCGTCCGAGGCCAACACCTCGACCAGTAACTCGTCGCTGGACCGCTCGCCACCCCCGGCCTGCTCGAGCCGGCGCAGCCCGCGGCGCAGCCGGCGCAGTGCCAACGGGTCGGCGCCGCCGAGGGACGAGGTGAGCAGCATCGCGGCCCACTCGGGAGTGAGCGCCGGTGGCGTCGCTGCACAGCGCAACAGGGTGAGCAGTGGGCGCACGGCGGGCTGCTCGGCCAGCGGCAACTCGTCCGCGGCCGCGGCCACCGGCACCCCGGCCGCGGCGAGCGCCCGGTGCAGCACCGGAATGGACCGGGTCGCCGAGCGGACCAGCACGGCCATCTCCGACCAGGGCACCCCGTCGATCAGCCGGGCCCGGCGCAGCTGGTCGGCGACCCAGTTCGCCTCGGCGGCCGCGGTGGCGTGCAGCCGGATCTCCACTCGTCCCGGGTCGGCGCCGGGCCGGGGGGTGAGCCGCCGCCGCGCGCCTGGGCCGGGCAGCCGGGCCGCGAGCCGGCCGACCGCCTGCGCCACCTCGGCCGCCATCCGGTGCGTGGTGCCGAGCACCACGGTGCTGCCCTCGGCCTCGTCGAGCAGCCGGGAGTCCGCGCCCCGGAAGGAGAACACGGTCTGGTTCGGATCTCCGGCGAGGACGAACTCCTTGGCCGCGTGACCCAGCCGGCACAGCAACCGCAACTGTTGCGGGTCAAGGTGTTGCGCGTCGTCGACGAGCAGGTAGCGGACCCGGGCGCGCTCGGCGGCGAGCAACTCCGGGTCGGTCTCGAAGGCCAGCAACGCGCTCGCCACCAGTTCGGCCGCGTCCAGCGCGGGCGCGCTGGCGTTGGCGGCGGCGCTGTGCGCCACGCCGTGCAGGAGGGTCACCTGCTCGTACTGCACGGCGAACCGGCCGGCGGCCACCCATTCCGCGCGCTTGTGCCGGCGGCCCAGCGTGATCAGGTCCTCCGGCCCGAGCCCGCGCTCGGCGGCGCGCAGCATCAGGTCGCGCAGCTCGCCGGCGAACCCCGGCACGGTCAGCGCCGCGCGCAGCTGGTCGGGCCAGCCCGCGGCGCCGTCGGCGAGGTCGCCGGCCAGCAGCTCGCGGACCACGGCGTCCTGCTCAGGACCGGACAGCAGCCGGGGCGATGGCAGGTCGTGCAGCACGGATTGCAGGCGCAGCACGGAGAAGGCGTAGGAGTGCACGGTGCGTACCATCGGCTCACGCACCGTGCGGGGTACCTCGCCGTCGGCACCGTCGGCACCGCCACCGTCGGCCGCGGTGAGCAGGTCGGTGATCCGGGCCCGCAGGTCGATGGCCGCGCGCCGACTCGCGGCCAGCACCAGCAGCTGTTCGGGATCCACCCCGCCGTTCAGAATGCGGTCGGCGGCCACCTGGGCCAGCAGTGTGGTCTTGCCGGTGCCGGGACCGCCGAGCACCCGCAGGAAGCCGTCGGTCCCGGCCAGCACCCGGCGACCCGCCTCGTCCCAGTCCGGACGGGGTCGGGTGGTCGCGGTGCGGCGGACGAGCCGCGGAGCCTTCGCGAGGGCCACCCAAGGATGGAAACACCGGCGGCGGCCAAGATCGGGGACCGACACGGGGTATGTCGGTGCCAACTGAGATGGTGTGCCGGTGGACGAGGAGCTGCACGAGCGCGTGCGGAAGATCGTGTCGGCGATTCCGCCTGGTGCGGTGGCGTCCTACGGGGACGTCGCCGAGCTGGCCGCGGCCCCGTCGCCGCGCCTGGTTGGCCGGGTGCTCGCCGAGGACGGCTCCGACCTGCCGTGGCACCGGGTGCTGCGGGCGGACGGCACCCCTGCCCACCATCTCGCCGAGCGCCAGCTCGAGCTGTTGCGCGCCGAAGGCGTCCTGGCCGACGGCCGCAAGGTCAACATGCGCCGCTACCGCTGGGACGCCGTCGAGGTGCTCGAGGAGCCCGGCCTGTTCGACAGCCCTCCGCCCGACGGCCCGCGAGTCTCGCGCTCAGGCAACTGAGTCTCGCGCTCAGGCAACCGAGTTGCGCGCTCAGGTACGCCCGATACAGCGCAAGGTGACATTGCGCTGATAGAACCGCAGGAATGTCACCTTGCGCTGTAAAACCGCCGGGCGCGCGGGGTCACCCGGGGTGATCGATAGCCAGCCGGTAGCCGCGCTTGACCACGGTCTGGACCAGGTGCGGCACGGCGACGGCGGCGCGAAGCCGGCCGATGGCGGTCTCCACTGCGTGCTCGTCGACGGTGTCGGCGCGGCCGGAGTGGCGGCGCAGCACGCCGGCAAGCGCCCGGCGGGACAGCACCCGCCCCGGGGTCGCGGCGAGCGCGCGGAGCACGGCCATCGGCGCGGGCGGGACCGGACGCAGGTCGCCGTTGACCACGACGGCCTGGCCGCGCAGCTCGAGTTCGGCGGGCCCGACCCGAAGGCGGGTGGCCCTGGCCGGCAGCGCGACACACAGCTCGCGGACCAGCGAACCGATCCGCGCCCGCTCCGGCTGGATCACCGGGATTCCCTTGCGGGACAACGGTCCTGCCGTGATCGGGCCGACGCAGGCGACCAGCACCTTGCCACGCAGCAACGCCACCAGCTCGTCCAGCCGCCCACCCCGCTCGGCCGCGCGCAGCACGCTGGCCGCGGCCGGCGCGCTGGTGAAGGAGAGCGCGTCGACCTGACCGGCGAGCACGCCGTCCAACATCCGCTCAAGCGACGTCGGATCGGCCGGGCCGGTCCACCGGTACACCGAGATCTCCACCACGTCCGCGCCGTTGCCGCGCAGCGTGTCCACGAACTCGGGCAACGGCTCGCCATGCAGCTGCACCGCGATCCGCTTGCCCCGCACGCCCGACTCCAGCAGGTACTCCAGCAGCTCGGCGCTCGCCTCGGACTGGGGCGACCAGTGCTCGACCAGCCCGGCGGCCCGCACCGCGCCCTTCGCCTTCGGCCCTCTGGCGAGCACCCGGGCGCCGCCGAGCCGGGTTCGCAGCGCGTCGCCGAGACCCCAGCCCTCGGCCGCCTCGACCCAGCCGCGGAAGCCGATCCCCGTGGTGGCCACCGCCACGTCGACCGGACCGTCCAGCAGGCTCTGGGTGGCGCTGCGCAGCCTGGTGTCGTCCTCGACCGGGACGATCCGGATCGCCGGTCCATAGTGGACGGTCGCGCCACGCCGTTCGAGCAGCGCACCCAACTCGTCCGCCCGCCGCGCCGCGGTCACGCCGATGGTGTAGCCGGCCAGGGGCGGGACGTCCACGGGCACCTCCGCGGCCACCCTCACGACAGCTGCCCGCTGGCTCGCTCGCTCATCGCGGCGGCCCGACGAGCACGGTGTCGCCATCGAGCCGAACCGGGTACGCCACGACCGACACCGCCGGCGCCTCGACACACCTGCCGGTGCGCAACTCGAACGCCTGCTTGTACACGGGCGACACGACCACCGGCACACCGCCCCGGTCCCCCACAATGCCCCTGGAGAGTACCGCCGCGCGACTGAACGGGTCCATATTGGACAGTGCGAACACCTCGCCGGAACCGGCCAGGAACACGGCCACCTGGGTGCCGTCGGGCAGCAGCGCGGCCACGCCGAGGTTCGGCCGCAGCGCGGCGACCCGGCACACCGCGGTCCAGGTTTCCTCGTGCAGCGCGGTCACCTGGCCAGCACCCCTGGGATGCCGAGCGGCACCCGTTGGCCGCGTTCCGCACGGAAGGCGATGGTCGGATCCGGGGTGCCGGGTGCGTTGACGAACGAGGTGAACCTCGCGAGCTTGTCCGGATCCTCCAGCACACCACGCCATTCGTCGGTGTAGCAGTCGATGTGTCGGCCCATGGCCGCCTCCAGGTCCGCGCAGATACCGAGGGTGTCGTCCACGATCACGTCGCGCAGGTGGTCGAGGCCGCCGTCCATCGCCTCGATCCAGCCCGCGGTGCGCTGTAACCGGTCGGCGGTGCGCACGTAGAACATCAGGAACCGGTCGATCAGCCGGATCAGCGCCGAGGTGTCCACATCGGACACCAGTAGGTCGGCGTGCCGCGGCCGGAACCCGCCGTTGCCGCCGACGTAGAGGTTCCAGCCGTGCTCGGTGGCGATCACGCCGAAGTCCTTGCCCCTGGCCTCGGCGCACTCCCTGGCGCAGCCGGACACCGCGGCCTTGATCTTGTGCGGAGCACGCAGCCCCCGGTACCGCAGTTCCAGCCGGATGGCCAGACCGACCGAGTCCTGCACGCCGTAGCGGCACCAGGTGGTCCCGACGCAGGATTTCACCGTGCGCAGCGCCTTGCCGTAGGCGTGCCCGGACTCGAAGCCGGCGTCGACCAGCCGCCGCCAGATCGCCGGCAACTGGTCGACGGTCGCGCCGAGCAGGTCGATCCGCTGCCCGCCGGTAATCTTGGTGTACAGCCCGAAATCGCGCGCCACCTCAGCGATCACCAACAACTTCTCCGGGGCGATCTCGCCGCCCGGAATCCTGGGGATCACCGAGTAGGTGCCGTTGCGCTGGAGGTTGGCCAGGAAGTGGTCGTTGGTGTCCTGCAACGAGGCCTGCTCACCGTCGAGCACGTGCCCCGCGCCGAGGGAGGCCAGAATCGAGGCCACGGCGGGCTTACACAGGTCACAGCCGGTGCCCGTGCCGTGCCTGGAGATCAGCTCGCGGAACGTGCGGATGCCGGTGGACGACACGATCTCGAACAACTCGGCCCGGCTCTGCCCGAAGTGCTCGCACAGTGCCGTGGACTGGGTGACCCCGGCCACGGTGAGCAGTTGCTTGAGCATCGGTACGCACGAGCCGCAGCCGGTGCCCGCCCGGGTACCCGCCTTGAGCGCCGCGACATCCGCCCAGCCTCCGGTGATGGCGGCGTCGATCGACGCCCGGGTCACCGCGTGGCAGGAACAGACCTGCGCATCCGCGGGCAGCGCGCCGACTCCGAGGCCCGCGCCGGCCGCGTCCGTCGCGGGGCCGATCAGCGCGGCGGGATCCCCCGGCAGCGGCCGGCCGACCAGAGGGCGCAGCATGGTGTACGCGGTCGCGTCGCCGACCAGTACGCCACCGAGCAGCGTGCGCGCGTCGTCGGAGACCACCAGCTTGCGGTAGGACCCGGAGACCGCGTCGTTGAACACGACCTCGAGCGCGCCCTCGGTCTTGGCGTGTGCGTCACCGAAGCTGGCCACGTCCACCCCGAGCAGCTTGAGCTTGGTCGAGGTGTCCGCGCCGGGGAAGGTCGCGGCACCACCGAGCAGCCGGTCCGCGACCACCTCGGCCATCGCGTAACCCGGCGCGACCAGCCCATACACCCGACCGTCGAGGCAGGCGCACTCACCAACCGCATAGATGTCCGGATCGCTGGTGCGGCAACCTGTCCCGACGGCGACGCCGCCGCGCGCCCCGAGCGCCAACCCGGCATCCCGGGCCAGCTCATCGCGCGGTCGCACCCCCGCGGAGAACACCACGAGGTCCAGGTCGAGCTCGGTTCCGTTGGACAGCAGGGCGATCAGCCGCGGACCGTCCCCGGTGACGGACGACGCCGAAGTGCCGGCGTGCACGGTGACATCCAGGTTCTCGATCAACCGCCGGAGCAGCGCGCCGCCGCCCTCGTCCACCTGCAACGGCATCAACCACGGCCCCAGCTCCACCACGTGCGGGGAGAACCCCATGTCGCGCAACGCCTTGGCCGCCTCAAGGCCGAGCAGCCCGCCGCCGACCACCATGGCGGCCCGCCGACCCCGGCCCACCGCCGCGGCGGACGCCCGAATCGCGTCCAGGTCCTCGATGGTCCGGTAGACGTGGCAACCGGGCAGATCGCGCCCCGGCACGGGAGGCACGAACGGCACCGACCCGGTGGCCAGCACCAGCGCGTCGTAGCCCTGGACGAACCCGCCGGCCGTGGTCACCGTCCGCGTGGTCCGGTCCAGCGTCGCGACCCGGTCACCGAGCCGCATCGTCACCAGCGCGTCGGCCGCGAAGTCCGCACCGTCCAAGGTGAGCCGGTCCGGATTCCAGTCATCCACATATGACGAGAGCGCCACTCGGTCGTAGGCCGGCCGAGGTTCCTCGGCCAGCACCACGACCCGCCAGTTGCCGTCGGTGTCCCGGTCCCGAATGGCCTGGACCATCCGGTGACCGACCATGCCGTTGCCAACGACGACCAGTGTCCGACTCATGGGGACAATGCTTGACGGCCGCCGTGTCAGACCCGGATCGCCCCGGTTTCGGCGGCGTTACGGACAACTCTCGCCGCAGGTGGGAGGCCGGTGCGACCGGCTGGGACCCGACCGGTCAGACCCGGGCGTGTGCGAGGCTCGGTAGCCGGTCGACCGCGAACGACCGGCGCAGGTAGCAGAACCACGTCATGGCCGCGAACACCACGTAGGCGCCGAGGAAGACGTAGAGCGCCGAAACGGACCAGTCCGCGTTGGCCGCCGCGACCGCGGTCTTCTCCGCCGCTGTTCTCGCGGCGGATACCTTCGCCGTGACGTCCAGACTGGCCTGGCGGAACGCGACCTGGATGAGGAACCCCCCGAACGCCCCCACCGCGCCGGCGATGCCGATCGCGGCGGCCGCCTCCCGCTTGAACCGCAACAGGGTCGGCGCGGGGTCGAGCCCCTTCGCCTCGACCTCCTCGCGGCCGAGCGCGCTGAAGATCAGCGGGATCATCCGGTAGGTGGAGCCGTTGGCCGCGCCGGACAGCAGGAAGATCACCAGGTAGGAGCCGAAGAACAGGGCGAAGCCGTGCTGCCGCACGCCGACGACGGCGAGGGCGGTGAACAGTCCCATGCCGATGAAGCACCACAGGGTGACGGTCGATCCGCCGATCCGGTCGGAGAGCCAGCCGCCGAACGGCCGGGCCACCGAGCCGATCAAGGCGCCGACGAACCCCAGCCCGGCCAGATAGGTGGCGATGAACGGGTTGGCGGCGAGGAACTCCGGGAAGGTGTTCTTGATCACCAATGGCAGCGCGAAGGAGTAGCCGATGAACGAGCCGAAGGTGCCGATGTAGAGCACGGACATGATCCAGGTCTGACTGTGCCCCAAGGCATTCACATAGGACCGCGCGTCCGAGCGCGCCTGGGTGAGGCTGTCCATGAACAGCCAGGCGCAGATCGCCGCCGCCACCACGAGCGGAATCCAGACCAGGCCGGCATAGGCCATGTGCACCGGGTGCCGGGGCAGCCGAGCGGCCGCAGCCGGCACGCCGATGATCAGTACCAGCGGCACCACGAGCTGCACCATGGCCACGCCCAGGTTGCCCCCGGCCGCGTTGAGCCCGAGCGCGAAACCCTTGTGCCGCTCCGGATAGAAGAACGAGATGTTGGCCATCGACGAGGAGAAGTTCCCGCCGCCGACGCCGGCCGCGGCCGCGCACAGGAACAGCACCCAGAACTGGGTGTCGTGCGCCTGCCCGGCAAGCCAGCCGCTCGGCACCAGCACGGCCAGCAGGACGCTCGGGATGAGCAGCAGCGTCGCGCTCAGGCCGGTCCACAGCCGGCCGCCGAAGCGCGGCACCGCGAACGTGTAGGGAATGCGCAGGGTCGAGCCGACCAGGTTGGGTATCGCGGTCAGCCAGAACGACTCGGCCAGGGTCATGCTCAACCCGATGTTCGCCAGGTTGATCACCACGACCGACCAGAGCACCCAGATGGCGAACCCGAGGTGTTCGGCGAAGATCGAGAAGATCAGGTTCTTGCGGGCGATGCGGCGGCCGGTGCTCGCCCAGAACCGCTCGTCGTCCGGCTCCCAGTCATCGATCCACCGGCCGCCGCGGCGGCTCGTCGGCCGCGTGGCCATTACCTCGGTCTGGACGCTCATCCGGCTCCCTCCACGGGTTCGGCCGCGGAAAGCCAGTCGGCGATCCCGCGGACGGTGTCCCGGCAACCGCCACATCCGGTGGTGGCTCGGGTCGACGTGACCAGCCCGCCGAGACCACGGGCGCCGCGGCGCCATGCGGAGACGAGCTGGCCCTTGGTGACGGTGTTGCACCGGCAGACCAGGGCGGCCGCCGGCAGTTCCGCCGGGGTGTGTGCGGCGGTGGCGGCGCCGCTGCCGAGCAGCAGCACCAGCCGGTCCGACGGGGCGGGCACCCGGCGGTCGTACAGCTGGATGATGGCGGCGGCGGTGTCCGGCGCGCCGAGCACGATCGCACCGGCCACCAGGCCCTCGCGCAGCACCAACTTGGCGTACCGGCCACGGGTCGGGTCCTGCAGGCAGAGCACCTCGGCGTCGGTGCTGTCCGCATCGACGTGCACCTCGCCGAGCGCGGCCAGGTCCACGTCGCGGGCCTTGAGCCGGGTGAGCACCGGGGTGCCGAGGTAGCGGGCCGCCGGGTTCTCCCCGGTGACCAGGTCGGCGAGCACTGACGCCTGCTCCCAGGCCGGTTGTACCAACCCGCTCACCGTGCCCGGGTGGCGCGCGCAGTCGCCCATCGCGTGCACGCTGGGGTCGTTGGTGCGCAACGAGTCGTCCACCAGGATGCCGCGGTCCACGGCCAGCCCGGCCGCTTCGGCGAGCGCGGTCTGCGGTTTGACTCCGGCCGCGACTACGACCAGGTCCGCGTCGACCAGGCCGCCGTCGTCCAGCTTCAGCCCGTCGCCCGGCAGGTAGCGCGCGGCGAGCACGCCGAACCGGAACTCGATGCCGAGCGCGGCCAAGGTTCTGGCGAGTACGGCTGCGGCGGCCGGGTCGAGCTGGCGTTCCATGAGGTGGCCGACCGGGTGCACCACGGTGACCCGGCAGCCTCGGCCGGCGAGACCGCGCGCCGCCTCCACGCCGAGCAGCCCACCGCCGAGCACCGCGACCCGGGCGCCGGGCCGGGCCAGGTCCAGTATCCGGGCGCAGTCGTCCATGGTGCGAAAGGCGACCACGCCGGGTGCCGGCTCCCGGTCCTCGCCGAGCAGCCCCTCGGTCGGCGGCAACCAGGACCGGCTGCCGGTGGCCAGCACCAGCACGTCATAGTCCACGGTGGACCCATCGGCCGCGGTGACCCGGCGTGCGGTGCGGTTGATCTCGCACACCGCGACACCGATTCGCCGGTCCACGTTCGGCGGCTCCGGCAGCCGGACCAGTTCAGGTGCGAGCGAACCGCTCAGCACCGAGGACAGCAGCACCCGGTTGTACGCGGGATGCCGCTCCGCCCCGAACACGGTGATCTCCACCGACACGGCCGGATCCCGCCTGCGGACCTCCTCGGCCAGGCGGGCGCCCGCCATGCCGTTGCCGACGATCACCAGCCGGGTCACGAGCCGGCCGCCGATGGCGTGAGGCGGACCGCGCACACCTTGAACTCGGGCATCCGGCTGACCGGATCCAGTGCCGGGTTCGTGATCAGATTGGCCCGCTGCCCGTCCGGGAAGTGGAACGGCAGGAACACCAGGTCCGGCTGGATCGAGGCGACGCAGCGCACCCTGGCCCGCACCGAGCCGCGCCGGGAGGTGACCAGCGCGGCGTCGCCGTCGGCCAGCCCCGCCCGCTCGGCGGTGTCCGGGTGCACCTCGACGAACGCCTCGGGTACCGCATCGGCCAGCTCGCCCACCAGCCGGGTCTGCGCACCGGACTGGTAGTGCTGAAGTACCCGGCCCGTGGTGGCCTGCAAGGGAAAATCCTGGTCGGGTGATTCGGACGGTCCACTGTAGACAACCGGAACGAACCGCGCCCGGCCGTCCGGATGGTCGAACCGGTCGAGAAACATCCGCGGCGTGCCGGGATGGTCCGATGACGGCACCGGCCAGTGCAGCGCCTCCCCCGCGCGGAGCCGCTCATAGCTGATTCCGGAGTAGTCGGCCGGCCCACCGGCCGACGCCAGGCGAAGCTCGTCGAACACCCGCTCCGCGATGGTGGGGAACCGTTGCGTCGGCTGACCGAGCCGGACCGCGAGGCCGTGCAACACCTCCAGATCGGTGCGGACCCCGTCGGGCGGGTCCACCGCCCTGCGGCGCAACAACACCCGGCCTTCGAGGTTGGTCATCGTGCCGTCCTCCTCCGCCCACTGGGTGACCGGCAGTACCACGTCGGCAAGCGCGGCGGTCTCCGACAGCACCAGGTCGGCAACCACGAGCAGGTCCGCCGCGGCCAGCCGGCCACTCACCCGGCCGGCATCCGGCGCGGACACGATGACGTTGCTGCCGAACACAAGCAGGCCGCGCGGGCCGGCCGGGGTGCCAAGCGAGCTGAGCAGCTCATAGGCCGACCGGCCCGGTCCAGGAAGCGACTCCGGCTCGACGCCCCAGACCCGCGCCACGTGCTCGCGTGCGGCCGGGTCGTCGATGCGGCGGTAGCCGGGCAGTTGGTCCGCCTTCTGGCCGTGCTCCCGGCCGCCCTGCCCGTTGCCCTGGCCGGTCAGGCAGCCGTAGCCGGAGCCGGGCCGGCCGGGCAGCCCGAATGCCAGTGCGAGGTTGATCCAGGCGTTGACCGTGTCCGCGCCGTCCGCGTGCTGCTCGGTGCCTCGGCCGGTCAGGAGGTAGGCGTTCGTCGCGCCGGCAAGAAGTTCCGCCACCGCGCGTTGGTCGGCGGCGGCTACTCCGGTGACTCGTTCCACCCGCTCCGGCCACCACTGCGCGGCAATCGACCAGACCTCGTCGAAACCGTTCGTGCGCCGGGCGATGTACTCCTTGTCCACCAGTGCGCCGGCCACCGCGGCGTGCAGGATTCCCAGCGCCAGGGCCAGATCCGTGCCCGGCGCCGGTCGCAGGTGCAGGCTTGCCCGCTCGGCGGTCATGCTGCGCCGGGGGTCCACCACGACCAACGCGGCGTCGCTGAGGTGCCGCAGGAACGGCGGCATGGTCTCCGCCGGGTTCGCGCCGGCCAGCACGACCACGTCGGCACCGGCCAGATCCGTTACCGGGAAGGGAAGGCCACGATCGGTACCGAACGCGCGCAGGCCCCCGGCGGCCGCGGCGGACATGCAGAACCGTCCGTTGTAGTCGATCTGCGCGGTGCCAAGGGCCACCCTGGCGAACTTGCCGAGCAGGTAGGCCTTCTCGTTGGTGAGCCCACCACCGCCGAACACCGCGACCGCGTCGGGCCCGGATTCGGTCTGCAACCGCAGGATTCGCGACGCGACCAGGTCGAGCGCGGTGTCCCAACTCGTCGGTTGGAGCTCGCCGGCCGCCCTGACCAGCGGGGTGGTCAACCGGGCCGGCGAACTCAGTAGCGCGCCGGCGGTCCAGCCCTTCTGGCACAGCCCTCCGCCGCTGGTCGGGAACTCGCGGGGCGCCACCGTCTGGCCGGTCAGCCGCATGCCGCATTGCAGCGCGCAGTAAGGACAGTGCGTGTCGGTCACCAGGGGAACGTAGGAAGGCGTTGTTACCCGGACGTGCCGTCGTGTTTCCGGCAGGCGAACTTGGCTGCTCCTCCGGCGCACACATTCGGTGAGAACACCGTCGCTACTATTGAGTAACTTTCTACCGGTCAGTAATATGACGTTCACCACAGGCCAACGAAGCCCTGCTCATGGAGGTCCTCCATGGTTCGTCGCCGCATTCCGCTACTGACCGCAGTCGTCGCGGCACTCACCGTTCTCCTGGCCGGCCCCGTGGTCGGTTCAGCGGCCGCCGCCACTCCCGACCCGGTGGTCATCGTCAACGGCACCTTCGGCCCGGCGTTCTTCTACGAGCCGCTGGCCGCCCGGCTGCGCCACGACGGCTACCAGGCGTTCATCTTCGAACTGACCAATCTCGGCACCGGCGACATCGCGAACACCGCCCAAGACCTGCGCGCCTTCGTGGACGGCGTGCGGGCCAGAACCGGCGCCGCCAAGGTGGACCTGGTCGCGCATTCCCAAGGCGTGCTGGTCGCCCGCCAGTATGTGAAATTCGGCGGCGGATCGTCCACGGTGGACAGCCTGGTCGGCATGGCCGGGCCGAACTACGGCACCGCCATCGCCAACATCGCCGCGTTCTTCGGCGCCGGCAACTGCCTCGGGATCGTCGCCTGCCAACAGATGGCGGTCGGCTCCGCGTTCCTGGCCAACCTCAACGCCGGTGACGACACCATCGGCTCGGTTCGCTACACCAACCTCTACACGCTCTTCGACGAACTGGTTCGCCCGGTCGAGAACGCGGCACTCCGCGACGGCGCCACCAACGTCCTGATCCAGTCCCAGTGCCCGCTCCGCGCGCCCGACCACATCGCCCTCGCGCTGGACGGCACCACCTACGACGGCATCCGCGACGCCCTGCGCGGCGCGCCGATCAACCTTAACTGCTTCGCGCTGTAACCGGACTCCCTCGCCTGAGCACGAGACGCGCGGTTGGGCTCAGCTGTAGGCGGCGATCTGGTGGGCGGCGCGCTCCAGGCCGTGCATGGACGCGGGCGTGGTGTGCGGGTGCAGCGCGTGCACGGCCAGCCGGAACAGCAACGCGTGCACCAGGGCCTGGGGCCACTCGTCGAGATGGGACCAGCGGCGGAGGATGGCCTCGTCGGCGCCGCCCCAGGCCAGGGCATCCACGGCGACGACCGCGGCGGCCCACTCGGGGGGACGGTAGTACGCGGTGAAGTCCGTGATGCCGGGCGCGCCGTCGCCGTCGAAGAGCACGTTGGCGAACAGGTCGCCGTGCACCACCTGCGGGGTCAGCCGGGTCGGCCGACGGGAGGCGGCCATGGCGTCGAAGAGGGTGCCGCCGAGCGCGGGGTCGAGTGGCGCCCGCTCCTCGTCCCACGCCGCGCGGTCGGCCAGCGCGAAGACGTCGGCGCGCAGGCCGAGGAAGCGTGGCCGGCGCAGCTCCGCGGTGGCCTTGTGCAGACGCAGGGATGCGGCGATGACCTCGTCGTAGCGCGGCTCGGGGTGACCCGCCACGAACCGGACGGCCATCCAGCCGCCGACCACCCAGCGGCCGTCGCTCGACCGCACCGGCCGGCCGACGCGCAGGTCGGGCACGTCCAGCTCGCCAAGGGTCTTGGCGACCCAGGTCGCCTCGGCGGGGTGCCCGGCGGGACGCAGCACGATGTCGTCACAGCGCCACAGGGGGCCGCGGTCGACCGGCTCCGGCACCGAGTCCTTGACCCCGAACGCGGCCAGGACGTGCTCCGGCGGCAGGATGAGCTGCTGGTCGGCGACCTCGGGTTGCGGTGGGGACGCACTCACGAGGCGACGCTACCGCCAGTCAGCACCATCTCGGCGCAGGCGCACCGCCGCGCCGCGCCGCGAACGCGTCCGGCGCGACCGAGTCAGTACGTCGGCAGGCTCCGGTCCACGTCCTTGGCCCAGCCGAGCACCCCGCCGCCGACATGCACCGCGTCGGCGAACCCGGCCTTGTGCAGCGCCGCCAGCGCCTCCGCCGAGCGCGCGCCGGACTTGCAGTGCAGCACGATCTGCCGGTCCTGCGGCAGTTCGGCCAGCGCGTCGCCGGACAGGATGCGGTCCTTGGGGATCAGCACCGAGCCGGGAATCCGAACGATCTCGAACTCGTGCGGCTCCCGGACGTCGATCAGGGTGAACCGGTCCCCCCGCTCGAACTTCTCGGCCAGCTCGCGCGGTGTGATCGTGTGCCCCGCCGCGGCCGACGAGGCGTCCTCGGAGACCACGCCGCAGAACGCGTCGTAGTCGATCAGGCTCTCGATCGGCTTGGTCTCCGGGTCCTTGCGGATCCGGATGGTCCGGTAGGACATCTCCAGTGCGTCGTAGACCATCAGCCGGCCGAGCAGCGGCTCACCGATCCCGGTGATCAGCTTGATCGCCTCGGTGACCATGATCGAGCCGATGGACGCGCACAGCACGCCGAGCACGCCGCCCTCGGCGCAGGACGGCACCATGCCGGGCGGCGGCGGCTCGGGGTAGAGGTCGCGGTAGTTCAAGCCCTGGCCGTTCGGCGCATCCTCCCAGAACACACTGACCTGGCCCTCGAACCGGAAGATCGAACCCCACACGTACGGCTTGCCGAGCAGCACGGCCGCGTCGTTGACCAGATAGCGGGTGGCGAAGTTGTCCGTGCCGTCGACGATCAGGTCGTAGTCCGCGAAGATCGACAGTGCGTTCTCCGACGACAGGTGCGTCTGGTGCACGTTGACCTTGACGAACGGGTTGATCTCGGCGATCGAGTCGCGCGCCGACTCCGCCTTGGGCCGCCCGATGTCGCTCTGCCCGTGGATGACCTGGCGCTGCAGGTTGGACTCGTCGACCACGTCGAACTCGACGATGCCGAGCGTGCCGACCCCGGCCGCGGCCAGGTACAGCAGCGCCGGGCTGCCCAGCCCGCCCGCGCCGACCACGAGCACCTTGGCGTTCTTCAGCCGTTTCTGCCCGTCCACCCCGACGTCCGGGATGATCAGGTGGCGGCTGTACCTGGCGACCTCTTCCTTGGTCAGCTCGGCGGCCGGTTCGACGATCGGCGGCAGACTGCCAGCCATCGGGCTCCTCCTTGCCTGGCGGTGCGACATCCCCAGTCTGCTCGTACCCAACGCCGGGACCGCGCGACAACTTCCGCGCCTCCCACATTGCGGGAAGCTCAGCCCGCGGGCTTGGCCTGCGGGTTGGGCCAGGCGTTGGGCTTGCAGGTCTTGCCGTCCGCGACCACCGGATCCCGGTTGCGGTCCGCCCGGTTCAGCTCGGCCACGAAGTTGTTGGACACCCCGAAGGTCTGCTGCATCATCACCGGGGCGAGCGCACCCTCCGCGCCGCACCCGACGTGGCCGTTGTTGAACGCGTGGCCGACCTCGTGGTTGATCGCGTACTGCCGGTACGTGGTCATGTCGCCGGCGAAGGCCACCGCGCCGCGCACCCAGCGCGCCAGGTTGATCAGCACCCGCTGCTCGCTGCGCCGGTAGCAGGACGACTCGTACTGGATGGTGAACCCGCACTGGTCCGGGCGGTGCACGGTCTGCGGGGTGGCCAGGGCGATCCGCATGGTCGGGGTGCCCGAGTCGACCCGCTGCACGGACACCTGCCCGGCGCCGGTCCAGCCGCGCGGGTCGGCCAGCGTCTGGTCGATCAGCCTGGCGAACGCGTCGTCGCCGCCGTAGGAGGCGGCGTCGATGCCGTCCTCCACCTCGACGGTGTAGGTGAACAGCTTGCCGCCGGTGCCCACCCGGTCGGTCTTGCCGGGCACCACGTGCCAACTGCCGGCGCCGGCCTGGCTGAAGGCGCCACCCGGGGGCAGTTCCGCGGTGGGCACGTGGACGTCGACCGGGGTCGGGGGCTGCTCGGTGACCTCCGGCGGGCCGGTCTCGCTCGGCTCACCCGCGATGGCGCCGTCGGGCCCGCCGCGGTTGCCGGCCGCCTGGACCGGCGTGTCCCGGCCGACGGTGTCGTACACGACCAGCGCGGTCAGCACCAGCAGGACCGGCAGCGCGAAGACGCGCCAGCCGTAGGTCCGCATGACCCCCTTCCGCCTGGCGCGGCTGTGCGCCGCGGCCCGCGGCTGCCGGGAGGCGGTCAGCGGCTCTGCGGCTCCGTGGCCGGCGTCCTGCCTGGCCACACGCTGCGTCGATGCGGAGCGGGTCTGCCTGGGGAGCTGCTGCTCGCCCTGCTCGGTCCTGCTCACGCGTGCCAGCGTCTCACATGTGCTCAGGCCGGGCAGGGCAGCGCCGCCAGGGCGCCGCTGGTGATCACCACGCGTCACCGGCCTCCCACATCCCGAGCACCGCGCGGGCCACGGTGACCGGCCGTTCCATCTGCGCCACGTGCCCGGTGCGGGGCAGCACCAGCAGCCGAGCCCGGGGCAGCAGCCGGGTCAGCCGGGGCGCCTTGCGCACGGTGACCAGCTTGTCCTCGGCGCCCCACACCACAAGGGTCGGCATGGTGAGCCGCGGCGCGATGGTCCACAGCGAGCGGGCCCTCGGCACCAGCCAGGCCCGGATCAGGCCGGTCGCGCTGCGCTGTAGGGCCGAGTCCGCCCAGGCCATCGAGGCTCGCTCGGTGAACTCCTCGGTGGCCTCCGCCAGGCGCGCTTCGGAGATCCGCGAGGTGTCGGCGAAGCACAGCCGCATCAGCTGCGTGGTCCGCTGCTCGGCGGACACCGCGGCCAGCGCCCGGCGCACCCGGGGTCCGACCAGCGGCAGCCCGGCGAACGGCATCCGGGGGTCGGACATCCGGTTCAGTCGCGGCCGCAGGTCGGGCACGGCCGGCGAGACGAGGGTGAGCGTTCGTACCGACTCGGGCCGCCGGGCCGCGAACAACATGGCGATCGCGCCGCCCATCGAGTTGCCGAACAGATGCACCGGCCCGAGGTCCAGACCGTCGAGAAACCGCTCGACCAGCCGGGCGTGGGTCTGCAGGGCGAAGTCGTAGCCCGACGCCGGTTCCGAGCGTCCGAAGCCCGGCAGGTCGAGAGCCAACCCGTTGGCGTGCCCGGAAAGTTGACCGGCCAGGTCGGTCCAGTTGGTCGCCGAGCCGCCCAGCCCGTGCACGTACACCGCGGTGGTCCCGGCCGGCCCTCGGGTGCGCCGTACGTGCAGCCGCAACCCGCCGGCCTCGACCTGCTCCCCCGGCCAGGCCGGCGCCGCGGCGTCCAGCGGCGGCAGCGGCGCGGCGGAGAACGGAACGCGGGTCAACGACCCGACGGGCGTGCTGGTGCGCATCTGTCCAGTCTCCCTCGATCGGCCATACCGGTGAGTAGACCCACCAGGTATACCGGCGAGTAAGGTCGGTACGAATCACCCAGAGGGTTGGTGATCCCGACCCGAACGCGTTGGACCAGGGTGGAGGCGGAATGGCGGAGACGATCGAACACAACGGGCAGGCCAGCCGGGGGGCCCGGCTGCCCCGCAACGCCCGCCGCGCGCAACTGCTGGCCGCCGCGCAGGACATCTTCGCCGCCAACGGCTACCACGCGGCGGCCATGGATGAGATCGCCGAGCGGGCCGGCGTCAGCAAACCCGTGCTGTACCAACACTTCCCCGGCAAGCTCGAGCTGTACATGGCGCTGCTGGACACGCACGTCGACGAGCTGATCCGGCGGGTGGACGACGCCATGGCCTCAACAACGGACAACAAGGTGCGGGTGCGCAACGCGGTCGGCGCCTACTTCGACTTCGTGGACGAGGAGAGCCAGGCATTTCGGTTGGTCTTCGAGTCCGACCTGCGCGGCGAGCCGGCCGTGCAGGACGCGGTCGAACGGGCCACCGAGGCCAGCGTGCGGGCGATCACCGCGACGATCACCGCGGACGCCGGGCTGGACGTGGAGCGCGCCCGGCTGCTCGCCGTCGGCCTGGTCGGGGTCAGCCAGGTCACCGCGAGGGCCTGGCTCGCCGACAAGCGCCCGGTGCCCAAGGAGGAGGCCGTCGCGCTGATCTCCAACCTGGCCTGGAAGGGGATCGGCGGGGGCTTCCCGTTGCAACACACGCACGAGTGAACGTGAGCGAGCCGACCGGAAACGCCCGGCGGGACCGGTGGCGCTCCCACCGGGAGGCGCGGCGCGAGGAGTTCGTTCAGGCGGCGCTGCGGGCGCTGGCCGTGCACGGGCCCGACTTCGGCATGGAACACGTCGCGGCCGAGGCCGGGGTCACCAAACCCGTGCTGTACCGGCACTTCACCGACAAGGCCGACCTGTTCGTCGCGCTCGGCCAGCGTGGCACCGAGTTGCTCTTCAACCGGCTGATTCCGGCGCTGAACAACGAGGAGGCGCCGGTGCCGCGGATCCGCAAGAGCCTGGACGCCTACTTCTCGGTGATCGAGGAGTATCCGAACCTCTACCGGCTGCTGATCCGCCGCCCGTTCGGCCGGGACGTGGTCGCCGAGGACAAGGAGCTGATCGGCTCCGCGCTGAGCCGGCTGCTCGGCGACTACCTGCGCGCGTTCGAGCTGGACTCGGGCGGCGCCGAGCCGTGGGGTCACGGCATCGTCGGGCTGGTGCAGAACGTCGGCGAGTGGTGGCTGGAACGGCGCACCATGAGCCGGGACGCGGTGGTCGACTATCTCACCCAGATCATCTGGGCGGCCATCGACGGGATCGTCCGGCAGCACGGCATCGTGATCGACCCGAAGCGGCCGATCGAGGTGAACAAGGTGGTCAAGCTGACCAAACAGGCCGGCCAGGCCACCTGAGCGAGCCGGGTCAGGTGGCGAAGCCGACCCGCCTGCCGTCCGCCTTGCCGATCTCCACGTAGGCCACCCGGGCGGACGGCACCACGAACCGCGCGCCCTTCACGTCGACCATGATCAGCGTGCCCTGCGGGTTCTTCAGCGCGTCGTTGACCAGCGCCTCCACCTCGTCGGGAGCAAGATCACTGACCAGCACGATCTCCCGGGCGGTGTCCGCGATCCCGATCTTGACCTCCACGCCGACCTCCGCTGCTTCATCCCTGTAGTCAGCACGACAATAGTGCCTAGCCGGGTATGCGCCGCTCCGACGGCTCCAATTCGGCGTTGAGCGAAACAGCGCGAGGTGACATTCGGCGGTGCGAACCGAATGAAGGTGACCGTGCGCTGTGTCAGCCGAGGCCGAGGGCGGTCATGCGCCTGCCGTGCTGTTGTTGCAGCCGCCGGAAGAGCGCGGCGATTCCGGCCAGGTCGCCGGTGCCGGTGACGATCAGCTCGGCCAGCCCGTCCCGCTCCGCCACCACGTACTGGGCCTGGGTGAGCGCCTCGCCGAGCAGACGCCGGCCCCACAGGGTGAGCCGGTCGCGCACCGCCCGGTCCCGCTCGATCGCGCCGAGCACCTCCCGCTCCGCGAACGCGGAGTGCCCGGTGTCCGCGAGCACGTCGAGCACCAGCCGCTTGGTGTCCTCGTCCAGCCAGCCGGCCATCTCACGGTAGAGGTCAGCCGCGAGCCCGTCGCCGACGTAGGCCTTGACCAGCGACTCCAGCCAGGAGCGCGGCGCGGTCGACGCGTGCCAGGTGTCGAAGTGGCTGATGAACGGGCGCATCGCGTCCTCGACGTCGACCCCGTGCTCGGCGAGGAACCGCTCGATCTTGGTGTAGTGCCCGATCTCCGCGGCGGCCATGGCGGACAGCGCGGCCCGGCCGGCCATGGTCGGCGCCCCGCGCGCGTCCTCCGACATCCGGTCGAACGCGGAAAGCTCCCCGTAGGCCAGCACACCGAGCAGGTCAACCACTCCGGCGCCGATTCCCGCGCGTTCGATTTCCGAGCCCGCCCGCGTGTCCTCGCTCACAAAATCACCTCACCGGCGAGGCGATGTCCCGTCCGCCGCCTCGCAAGCTCCGCGCCGCACCTGTGCCCAATGGCTCGCTCGCAAGCTCGCTCGCTCATGCCCGCAGCGTATCCGTCAACCGTCGCAGGTAGACTCGACTGGACGCCCCGCTCACGGTGCGCGTCTGGAGAGGGTGCGTGCACGCTTCCGGCCCTCCCGCGCCAAGCCCGATCACGGGTCCACCGGCGCGGTCGAGCGCCCGTCCAGGGCAGTGCGCGCTGGAGACGAGAGAGGCGATCCACCTGACCGTCAAGGACATCACGACCGACATGACAGAGACAACCGAAAACCCCATCGACCCGGTCACGCTCGAGCACAGTGAGGCCGGGGTGCCCGAGGACGATACCTCGCACCCGCTACAGGCCGGCGCCCCGGTGCGCCCGGACTCCCCGACCTTCGCTGAGCTCGGCGCGCACCCGGAGATCGTCAGCGCGCTGCTCGCAGTCGGCATCGAGCGCGCCTTCGCGATCCAGGAGCTCACCCTGCCGCTGGCCCTCGCCGGCGAGGACATCATCGGCCAGGCGCGCACCGGCACCGGCAAGACGCTCGGCTTCGGCGTGCCGATCCTGCAGCGGATCACCACCCCGGGCGACGGCGTCCCACAGGCGCTGGTCGTGGTGCCGACCAGGGAGCTGTGCCTCCAGGTCACGCACGACCTGCGAGACGCCGGCAAGCACCTCGGCACCCGGGTGCTGTCCATCTATGGCGGTGTGCCCTACGAGAAGCAGATCGCCGCGCTTCGGTCCGGCGTCGACATCGTGGTCGGCACCCCCGGCCGGCTGCTCGACCTCGCCGAGCAGCGGCACCTGGTGCTCGGCAAGGTCTGCGGACTGGTCCTCGACGAGGCCGACAAGATGCTCGACCTGGGCTTCCTGCCGGACATCGAGCGGATTCTGCGGATGGTGCCGGACGAGCGGCAGACGATGCTGTTCTCGGCCACCATGCCCGGCCCGATCATCACCCTGGCCCGCACCTTCCTGCGCCGGCCGACGCACATCCGGGCCGAGGAGAACGACGCGGGCGCGGTGCACGAGCGCACCGCTCAGTTCATCTACCGGGCGCACTCGCTCGACAAGATCGAGATCGTGGCTCGGGCGCTCCAGGCCGACGGCCGGGGCCTGACCATGATCTTCGCCAGGACCAAGCGCACCGCGCAGAAGGTCGCCGAGGACCTCACCGAGCGGGGCTTCGCGGTCGCCGCGGTGCACGGCGACCTCGGCCAGGGCGCCCGCGAGCAGGCCTTGCGCGCGTTCCGCGCCGGCAAGGTCGACGTGCTGGTGTCCACCGACGTGGCGGCCCGCGGTCTCGACGTGGACGACGTCACGCACGTGATCAACTACCAGTGCCCGGAGGACGAGGACGCCTACATCCACCGGATCGGGCGCACCGGCCGGGCCGGCCGCGAGGGTGTGGCGATCACGCTGGTCGACTGGGACGAGGAGCTGCGCTGGAAGTCCGTGAGCGACGCGCTCAGCCTGGACGTGCCGGTGCCGGTGGAGACCTACTCCACGTCCGCGCACCTGTTCTCCGACCTGGGTGTGCCGGCGAACGCGACCGGCCGGCTGCCGCTGGCCAAGCGGACCAGGGCCGGGCTGGCCGCCGAGCCGGAGGAGAACTTCGGCGGGCGTAAGCACCGCGAGCGCGGACGTCCCGCCGGTGGCCGCACCCGGGGCCAGGCCGAGGCCGGTGCCGAGCGCGTCCGCCGCGATGGCGACAAGCCCGAGGAGGGCACGGGCCCGAACCGGCGGCGCAGGCGCCGTGGTGCCGCCGCCGAGAACGGACAACCGGCGGAGTCCGCCGAGCGCGGGGAGAGCCCGAGCGCGGCCCCGGCCGACCGACCGGCGCGACGGCGTCGCCGGCGTCGCGGCGGCGTCGACCTACCGAACACGGGCGACACACCTGGCCAGGCAGACTAGTCGCCGTGGCCATGATCATCGGCGACGAGGACGTGCTCGCGGGTGAGCACCCGGTCGAGCCGGAGCCGCTGGACCCTCGGGACCGCACCAGCTTCCGCACCGGCCTCGACTTCCTCATCGCCGCGCTGATCGCGATCGTCGTCGTGGTAGCCGGTCTGATCATCTGGCAGACCGGCGAGAACCACGCCACCAACCTCACGGCCAACCCGAAGCCGTTGGCGGTCCCGGCCGAGCCGGCGTTCTTCCCGCCGTCGCTCGGTGAGGCCTGGCACGCGCCGAGCCCGGCCACCGCGGTGCCGGTCGCGGTCGGCCCGGCGGTCGTCACCGGCGAGGGCGGCGACATCATCGGTCGCGACCCGGTCACCGGCGACGTGCTCTGGCGCTATTCCCGCGACCTGCCGCTGTGCACGGTCTCCACGGCGTTCTCGCTGGCGGTCGGGGTGTACCGCACCGACGGCAACTGGCTGCCGGCCGGCGACTCGCGGGCCGGCGGCGGGTGCAGCGAGGTGACCTCGCTCGACCCGGCTTCCGGCAAACGCGGCAAGCAACCCGTGCCCGGCGAGCCGGTGGACAAGCCCAACGGGGGACAGCGCAACACCGATGCCGAGCTTGGCACCCGGTTGGTCGGCGACGGCACCTACGTCACCGCCACCGGCCGGCGGCTGCTCACCACCTGGCGCTCCGACCTGGTCCAGACCATGGAGTACGGCACGCTGCCGTCGCTGGTGAACCCCGGCAAGCAGCCGAGGACCGGGTGCGTCTACGGCTCGGTCGCGGTGTCACCGGGCCGGATCGGCGTGATCGAGCGCTGCCCGGAGGACTCCGCCGACCGGCTGACCGTCTACCGGGCGACCAACACCGACAACAAGGCCGACGAGCCGGCCGTGGTGTTCAGCGTGGTGGTCAGCAGCAACGCGCGGGTCGTGGCGCTGGCCGACAACCGGGTTGCCGTGGCGATGCCCGGCCCGAGCCGGCTGGCCGTTTTCGACGACACCGGCAAGCAGCTCGAGGAGTTCCCGCTCGACCTGCGGCAACAGGATCTCGAGGGCGACCCGGACGGGTTGGTGGTGCCGGTGGCCAAGAGCGCCGGTGCCGACTACTGGTTCACCGGTTCCCGCACGATCGCGCTACACCCGGTCGAGCTGCGCCCGATGTGGACCGTGCCGGACGCGCTCGGCCCCGGAACGATCTTCGCAGGGCGGGCGCTCGTCCCGGTTCGGGACGGCATCCGGGTGCTCGACCAGGCCAACGGCGCCGTCGTCGGCACCTTCCAGGTCAACCGCGGCCAGTACACCGGCCCGGTGATGATGGGGTCCATCGGGCCGATGGTGCTCGAGCAGCGAGGTGCCAATCTAGTCGCTCTTCGCTGAGCTTCGACGGCGCCTCCAGGCATGGTGATGCACACTCAAAAGCGTGAACACGATCCCGCCGCCGCCATGGTCTCAACTCAGCCCGCACCGGGGGCGTCGAGTCGATCTCCCGGGTAGGTACGGCCCGGTCGCTGCCCTGCACGTGCGGGCCAAGCGGCGGCGCGGTGGCGGGCCGGCGCCGGTCGCGGTGCTGGTCCCCGGCTACACCGGGTCCAAAGAGGACTTCGCGCCGCTGCTGGACCCGATGGCCCAGGACGGTTTCGACGCGATCGCGATCGACCTGCCCGGCCAGTACGAGTCGAGCGGCCCGGACGAGGAGTCGGCCTACCTGCCAAGCGCGCTCGGCCTCGTGGTCGCGGAGCTGTGCGGCAAGCTCGCCGCCGACGGCCGCCCGGTGATCCTGCTCGGCCATTCCTACGGCGGCCTGGTCGCCCGAGGCGCGGTGTTGGCCGGCGCCCCGGTCATCGGGCTCACCCTGCTCGGCAGCGGTCCGGCCGAGCTGCCGCAGGGGTGGCGCCGCCAGGCACTGGACATCGGTGAGCCGGCCATCCGCCAGCACGGCATGGCCGCGGCGCAGCGGCTGCGCGACACGCTGGACGCGCACAACCCGGCCTGGGTCGCCCAGCCTGAGGCACTCAAGGATTTCCTCCGCACCCGGTTCATGCGATCGGTGCCGGCCGGCCTGCTCGGCATGGCGCACGGCCTGCGCACCGAGCCGGATCTGGTCGGCGCGCTGGCCAGGACCATGCAGGCGTCCGGGGCGCAGGGCCTGGTGATGTGCGGCGACGGCGACGACGCCTGGCCGGTGTCCGCCCAGCGCGACATGGCCGACCGGCTCGACGCCGACTTCGCGGTGATCCCGGGCGCCCGGCACACGCCGAACCTGGAGAACCCCGGCGAACTGCTCTACACGCTCATGCCCACCTGGCGCACCTGGCTGCTCTACGCCGACCTACCGATGCCGATGGCGGCCTGAGCTCTATCCTCTGCCCTCGCTCGCAGGCTCGCTCGGGCGGCTCGCGGCCGCTGAGCCGACTTCGCACGGCTCCGGCTCGCCGTCAACCGCTTACAGCGGAAGGTCACCTTCATGCGGTTCTACACGCGCAAGGTGACATTCCGCTGTACCTCCTGCGCTCGCTCGGGCATCGCGCGGAAGGTGACCTTCCTGCGGTTCTACAGGCGGAATGTCACCGTGCGCGATATCCGCTAGGCCCACCAGAACAACCAGAGCGCAAGCCCGGCAATCGCCAGCACACCGAGCACGGCCGCGGCGCGGGCCCAGCCGCGCCGCCGGTCGGCGAGGCGCTGGATCAGCACGGCCAGAGCGGCGGCCGCCAGCTGCCCGGCAACGGCCAGCGGCCCGGGCCCGGGCACGCCGCTCAACCACGCGACGATCTGCAGGCCGAGGACGACCGCGGCGAGCGCGCCCAGTCCGAGCGCGAGCGCACCGGACACCTCGGGCCAGAGCCGCGCCGGCCCGCGCACCCGCCGCGGCGCCGCGAGCGGTTCGGTGGCAGGCACATCCCTCGGCTCAACCGTGTCGGCTGACTCCCGCACCCGCCTCTCCCTTCGGTGCGCCTCACGTGGACCCGGTCTCGAGCCGGGCTCAGTCCGCCAGCATGGCCCACGACTGGGCCTGCGGAACGGCCGCCTGGCCCTCGGGACAGCTGCGCCGGAAGTCGCACCAGGAGCACTGCCGGCCCACGTTCGCCGGGAACAGCACCTCCTGGTCGCCTCCGGCATCGAGGGTATCCCGGGCCAGCGCGATCTCCTCGGCCGTCTCCTCGGCCCGCGCCTGATGCCTGCCGAGCGACTCCTCGGTGTGCTCCCAGGCCACCACCGAGCCGGTCGGCAGGTGGTGCAGCTCGACCCGCCGGCAGGGCCGCCGCAGCGTCCGCCGGGCCGCGATCACGTACAACGCCAGCGCCTGTGACCCGCGCGCGTCATCGGCGCCCAGCCCGAAGCGCCCGGTCTTGTAGTCGACGATCACCAACTCGTCGCCGCGCTCGTCGATCCGGTCCACCCGGCCCTCGGCCACGATCGTGCCGGCCGGCGCGGACACCCACCGCTCGAGGCCGACCGGTTCGATGTCGACGTCCACCCCGGCCACGTAGTCCGCCACCCAGCCGGCGGCCCGCTCCCGGTAAACGGCGGACTGCTCAGGGCCGGCGAACCCGTCGTCCTTCCAGCCCTGCTTGACCAGCGCGACGGCGGCCTCCGGCGTCCGCTGCCGGACCGGCAGGTCGAAGAACGCCCGCAGCGCGTTGTGCACGACGGCGCCGAGCGTGCTGTGCGCCCACGGCCCGCCGCGCGGCGGGGTCGGCCGGTCGAGGTAGGCCATCCGGTATCGCCGCGGGCAGTCGGTCCACACGTTGAGCCGCGCAGGCGTCACCCGGATCAGCCGGCGCGGCATGCTGTCGAAACCCAACTGCCCTTGCACACCGCAAGCTTAGGCACCCGCGCCGACACTCCCACCGCCCGCGGTGGCCCGCCCGGATCAGCTGGCGTCGACGAAGCCGAGCACCGAGTTGGCCACCAGTTGCACCGCGATGGCGGCCAGCAGCAGGCCGGCGATCTTGGCGAGCAGCGTGATGCCGCTGTCCTTGATCAGCCGGATCAGCACGGTCGAGTAGCGCAGGCAGAGCCAGAGCAGCAGGTGCACGGTGAGGATGGCCAGGGCGAGCGCCAGGTAGGAGCCGAGCTGACCGCCGGTCGCCCGGACGAACACGATGGTGGCGGCGATCGCGCCGGGCCCGGCGAGCAGCGGGGTGCCAAGCGGCACCAGGGCCACGTTGACGTCTTCGACCGCCTCGGGCCTGGCGTTGTTCCGCCCGGTCAGCAGGTCGAGGGCGATCAGCAGGAGCAGCAGGCCGCCGGCGCCCTGCATGGCCGGGATGCCGATGTGCAGGTAGCGCAGGATGGCCTCGCCGCCGACCGCGAACAGGGTGATCACGCTGAGCGAGACCAGCACGGCCTGGCGGGCGGCGCGCAGCCGGGCCGGGTGGGGCTTGCGTGCCACCAGGCTCAGGAACACGGGGATGGTGCCCGGCGGGTCCATGATCACGACCAGGGTGATGGTCGCCTCGGCGAACAGCCGGCCGTCGAAGACGGCGCTCACCGTCCGACCAGCACCTCAGCGCCGGTGGCCCGCTCAACGATCGCGTCCAGCATGTCGGGCGCGGTACTCTCCTGTCCTAAGTAGACGGTCTTGTTCGTGCCATGGTAGTCGCTCGAGCCGGTGACCAGCAGACCGCGCTCCTCGGCGACGGCCCGCAGCTCGGCCCTGGCCGCCGGCTCGTGGTCGGGATGGTCCACCTCGAGCCCGTCGAGACCGGCGGCGGCCAGCTCGGCGATCACGGCAGCGGTCACCGTCGGACCCCGGCGGCGCGCGAACGCGTGGGCCAGCACGGTGACCCCGCCGGCCGCCCGGACCAGCTCGATCGCCTCGCGCACCGGGGTGCGGGTGCTCGGCAGGTAGTAGCGCCCGCGATCGTTGAGAAAGCGGGCGAACGCGTCGTCGACACTGGCCGCGGCGCCGGCCCGGACCAGCGCCATGGCCAGGTGCGGGCGGCCCGCGGTGGATTGCTCCGGCAGCGCGGCCAGCACCGCGTCCGGGTCGATCGGAAAGCCGTCGGCGGCCATCAGCCCGGCGATGCGGCGCAGCCGGTCGCGTCGCTCGGCCCGGGTCCGGGAGTGTGCCTCGACGATGGCGACCGCGTCCGGGTCGAAGAGGTAGCCGAGCAGGTGCACGGTGCACCGGCCGCCGCGCCCGTCCTGCGACACGCAGGACAGCTCGGCCCCCCGGACCAGGCGCAAGCCGGTCGGCAGCGCGGCCGTCGCCTCGGCCCAGCCCACGGTCGTGTCGTGGTCGGTGATGGCCAGCGCGGTCAACCCGGCCCGCGCGGCGGCGGCGACCAGCCCGGCGGGCGAGTCGGTGCCGTCCGACGCGGTGGAGTGCGTATGCAGATCGATGCGCATGGATCGAGTGTGGACGAACGCGCCGGACTCAGCCCACCGGCCGCCGCCCCTCGGCGAGGCGGCGGGCCCGCATCATGGAGAACCGCGCCTCCCGCTTCTCCTTGTCCCCGAAGACCAGCTCGGAGATCGCGTCGTAGACCTGTTCCGGCCTCGGCAGGAACTCGATCTCGTTGAGCGCCTGGATCTGGCCGGCCGACTCGACGATCATGGTGCCGTAGCCGAGCATCCGGCCGGTCACCGTGCGCTTGTAGGTGAGGTCGGTGACCTTGCTGATCGGCATCATCAGCACCCGCGTGGTGAACACCCCGGTGGTCATCAGAATCCGCTTGTCGGTCACCACGATCCGCTCAACCCACCAGGCAAGCACCACGTAGGCGAAGTGCAGCACCACGAACAGGGCGAGGTACCACAGCACGTTCTGGATCAGCCAACCCTGCGGCGGCAGCACATAGGAGATCATCACGCAGATGGCAAGTAATGCGGCGGCTTCGAAGGTGTCCCAGACCAGAAAGGCCCAGTGCCGCCGAACCCGGATCACCCGCTGCTCGGACTCGAGCAGGTACTCGTCCGGGTCCCGTGGCGCGAACATAGCTAGACGCTACTCGCTTCAGCCCTCGAACACCGAGCGCACGAAGGTGATGACCGCCTCGGCCGCGTTCCTGAGCCCACTCAGGATCTCGTTCACCAGCGCCGCCGACTGCACCGGCTGGGTGATGAGAAAGAACGCGATCAATGCCACGCCAACAATGACGAGAGCCTTCTTCGCCTTCACCGCGATCCGCCTGTCCTTCGAACGTGATCTTGCCCTGTTGAGAAAGTTTTACCGCACCAGCGAGAAGATCGGGAGGAAAGTCCCGCTGTTGGGTCAGTACCGCGTACGCCTACCGCAGTAGGGGCTACGCTTTGTGTTCGTGGCCGGCTCCGACGTTCGGATTATCAGGTGCGTCGGCGGGATTCTCCGTGACACAGCGGGACGTCTGCTGTTGGTACAGCGTAAGAACGAACCTGGCCGCGGCAGGTGGTCGCTGCCTGGCGGCCGGGTAGAGCCGGGCGAGACCGATGCCGAAGCCCTTGCTCGGGAACTGGTCGAGGAGACCGGGCTTCGGGTGCAACCCGGCGCCCTCGTCGGCACCGTCGAACAACCCGCGCCCGGCGGCGTCTATCTGATCAACGACTACGCCGGCGAGGTGCTCGGAGGCACCCTACGCCCCGGCGACGACGCGCTCGACGCGGCCTGGGTGGACACCGCCGGCTTCGCCGCCCTCGAGCGGGCCGGCGCGCTCAGCCCGCTGCTCGCCGACACCCTGCGCGACTGGCGCGTGGTCTAACCACCCAGCCAGGTCATCCGCTGGCCGTGCCAGGCGGTTCTGGCCAGCGCCCGGCCGACCGGGCGGCCGCCCGACCAGTGCACCGTGCCGAGTACGCCGAAGCTCGGCTGTCCTTTGGCACGCCGCAGATCCTCGCGGCCGGGCAGCACGTGGGCCAGCGCGCAGGAGTACTCGTCCAGGCTGATCCAGCGCACCGGCCGGTGCGCGGCCAGTTCGCCGAGCGCGGCCAGGAACGCGGCCTGCCGCTCGGCGGACAGGTAGATCATGGCCAGGCTGGTCAGCACCACCAGCGGCAGCTCGGCCGGGATCCGGGCGGCCGCACCGGCCAGGTCATCCACCGCGTCCCCGGCGATCAGGTCGGGCCGGTTGCCGCGCTGCGCGACCGCGGCGGCGGCGAACTGCCGCAACCGCTCGGGCTGATCCGCCCAGATGCACGCCTCCAACCAGGCGTACTGCTCCTCGTCGGCCAGGTCGACCGGCTTGCGGTCCAGCCCGACCTTCGCCCGCACCGAGATCTTCTTGGGCAGCGGCGGCTGGACGGCCCCCTCGGCCAGCTCAAGCGCGCAGTGCAGGCCGACCGTCGTCTTGGCCGGGCCGGCGACCAGCTGGCCGGACTGCTCGGTCTGGTAGCGGTAGGCGTATCTGTCCAGGTTGAGCAGCAGGCCGGCACTGCAGCCCACCTCGAGCAGGCCGACCGGGTCCCGGCCCGCGGCGAGCGCGAGCGCCGGGTAGAGCAGCGCGGCCCGGCGCACCTCGTTGGTCTGCACGGAGTGGGTGGCGATCAGCTCCCGGATGGTCTGCCCCCGTTCAAGCACGAACGTGCGAAACAGTGACCAGGTGGTCTGGTCCACGCCGTAGCTGCCACCGAGCGAGGGGTAGTAGTTGCTCAGCTCGTGGAACGGGTTGGCCTGGAGCACCCGGTGCACCGCGGCGAAGAGCAGGGTGGCGGTGGCGAACTCCGGATTGGTCGCGGTGAGCAGCCCGGCGATCTCGGCGTCCTCGGCGCTTCGCGCGGCCAGGTGGGCGTAGAGCGGGGACACCTCGGCGGCGTCCACCTCGGCGAACCGGCGGAGCTTGCGTTGGGCCCGCTCAAGAGTCTCCGCCGCGGCCATGGCCCCTCCCGTCCCTCGCTAGTCGGTGCGCGGTCGCGGGCGACCCGGCTGCTCGCCGCCGCGCGCCTCGCCGTAGGACCGCTTGGGCACCATGACCTTGCGCCGGAAGCTGAGCACGACGGTGCCGTCCTGCTTGTAGCCCCGGGTCTCCACGTAGACCACGCCCCGGTCGTCCTTGGACTTCGACGGCGTCTTGTCCAGCACCTCGGTCTCGCCGTAGACGGTGTCCCCGTGGAAGGTCGGCTTCAGGTGCTTGAGCGACTCGATCTCCAGGTTGGCGATCGCCTTGCCGGAGACGTCCGGCACGGACATCCCGAGCACCAGCGAGTACACGTAGTTGCCGACCACGACGTTGCGGCCGAAGTCGGTGGTGTTCTCGGCGTAGTTGGCATCCAGGTGCAGCGGGTGGTGGTTCATCGTGAGCAGGCAGAACAGGTGGTCGTCGTACTCGGTCACGGTCTTGCCCGGCCAGTGCTTGTACACCGCGCCGACTTCGAACTCCTCGTAGTACCGACCGAACTGCACGCCACGCCTCCGAGCCGCCGGACATCGAACCGGGCACCTGCACCCGCCGTGATCTCGCCTAGTCTGCCCGTCCGGTACCGGTACTCCGCAAGGCGTCTGTGAGCGAGTCCACCTGCGGGGTCACCCCCAGCGATGATTAGGGCGATGGATCAAGGTGGAGTACCCTGAGTGATTGGTGTCCGGGACACCACTACCTGAGGAGGTGAGGACGCGTGGGCGACCCCCATACCGCCGACAGCTCGACGGGGTGCAGTACCGCCCGCGTCCCCACCGGATCCGCACCGGGTAGCTAGTTCCCAAGGCGCCGTGGTCCAACCGGGACGCGTCCGATCGTGACGTGAGCTTGGAGGCCACATGCCCGCGATTCCCTCGCTGAGCGGCCTGCGCGGCCGCAACAGCCGCCGACCCGCCGTGACCCGGATCCCCGTGCCGATATCCACCTACGTGGTGGACTGCGCGGTGTACATCGAGGGCAAGCGCCTGCCGGGCCGGTTCACCCACGCCGACGCGATCGCCGAGGTGCGCGAGCGGGCCGTCGGCTTCGTCTGGATCGGCCTGTTCGAGCCGGACGAGGAGCAGATCCAGGGCATCGCGCAGACCTTCGGGCTGCACGAGTTGGCCGTCGAGGACGCGGTCTGCGCACACCAGCGGCCCAAGCTCGAGCGCTACGACGACACCCTGTTCATGGTGCTCAAGACCGTGCGCTACGTCGAGCACGATTCGCCGACCACGGCCAACGAGATCGTCGAGACCGGCGAGATCATGGCCTTCCTCGGCAAGAACTTCGTGGTCACGGTGCGGCACGGCCAGCACTCCGGGCTGCACGACCTGCGTGCCGAGTTGGAACGCGACCCGGCGCGGCTGCGGGTCGGGCCGGCCGCGGTGCTGCACGCGATCGCGGACCGGGTGGTGGACAGCTATCTCGCGGTGACCGAGGCCTTCGAAGAGGACATCGACGAGATGGAGTCGGTCGTCTTCGCCCCGAACAGCCCGATCGGCGCCGAGCAGATCTACCTGATGAAGCGGGAGATCCTGGAGCTGCGTCGGTCGGTGACCCCACTGGCCAAGCCGCTTCGCCGGCTCGCCGAGGGCTACTCGCCGCTGGTGCCGGACGAGGTGCGGTCCTACTTCCGCGACGTGGACGACCACCTCACCACCGTCTCCGAGCGGGTGGCCAGTTTCGACGAGCTGCTCACCACCCTGGTGGACGCCACCCTGGCTAAGATCACCCTCCAGCAGAACACCGACATGCGCAAGATCACCTCATGGGCCGCGGTGATCGCCGTGCCGACCATGGTGGTCGGCGTGTACGGGATGAACTTCGACTTCATGCCGGAGCTGCACTGGAAGTTCGGTTATCCGATGGTCATGGTGTTGATCCTGGCCGCCTGCCTGATCCTGTACCGAACGTTTCGGCGGAACCGATGGCTCTAGCTGGGTCGCCCGCGCGCCGCGCGGCTGCCCAGCCTGCCACCAGCAAAGCCATCTTGTCCGGCCCCGATGGAGGTTCCCCGTGCCCGCCACGATCGCTCGACCCGTCAAGCAGGTCTCCCGGCTGCTGACCAACCACTGGTTCTGGATACTCACGTTCGTGATCAGCTGGATCGCCATGATCACCGTGCTGATCGCGGACGGTTACGGTTCCACGAAAGGCATCTGACCAACCGGCCGGCGCTCAGCGCGACCGGAACCGCGCCACGGTGCCGATCACCCCGCCAGCCGCCACGCTGGTCACCGCGACCAACGTCAGTGCCGCCACCATCCTGGCCGGCGACACCCGGCGCACCCGGGTCCGGTTGATGGTGAACGCCTCGTCCCGGCCGAGGACCGAGAACGCCGACCGGACCGACAGCGCCGAGCACAACGACCCGACCGACAGGATCGACCCGGCCGAACCGAACGACAGGATCGAACCGGCCGAACCGACCGACAGGATCGAGCCGGACGACCCGATCGACAGGATGCTGCCTGCCGAGGCCACGCTCAGGATCGAGCCGGCGGACCACGCCGAGTGGATGGATTCGGGCACCAGGTCCCGCATCGGTCAGCCTCCTCCGCCGGACGCGGTGCCGGTGTCGAACGTGCCGGGCGCGACCGGCACCGAGTCGTAGGTCTGCTGCACGTCCCTCGTGTTCAGCGAGGCGCCGTTGGGCAGCAGGTTGGTGATCGGGTAGTAGGCCGGCTTGGGGTCGGTCAGACCGAGGGTGTCCGCGGTCGCCTTGTCCTCGACGCCGTACTTCACACCCCGGTCGGAGATGAGGTAGATCGGTCCGGTGCCGAAGTCCTCCTTGGACCGCGAACCGCGGACCACGGCGGCCCGGCCCGGCGGCAGGTAGAAGTGCTGGATGCGCTGCCCGTCCGCCCCCGGCGTGCTGATCGCGACCGGGGCCACCCTGGTCCCGTCGGCCTGCTTCGGCAGCGGCACGTTGGAGCCGACGTGTACGGCCGTGTGGTGGTCCGCGGACTGGCCCTCGCCGACCACGGTCCAGCCGAGGCAGGCGACCGGCGTGGAGAGCGCGGTGAGCACCTCGGTGTGCACCGCGGGATATGACGAGTCGTCGATCTCGTCGGTCTTGGGCGCGTTGGTGATCGAAGCCGGGGACACCGAAACGATCTGCTCGCCGCTCTGCGAGTTGGTGAACCGCAACAGGTCCGCGGTGGTCGGCTTGATCGGCTCGATGCCGTTCTTGAGCACCACGTAGTTGTCCGGCTCCGGCTCACCGGCCCGCTCGACCTTGAACACGGCGCCGACCTTGAGGCCCTCGACGTCGAAGCCCGTCGGGGTCGTGCCGCGGTCGTTGATCTGCGGCAGCTTGAGCTCGGGCGCCTCCGGAATCGCGTTCAACATCCCGGTGGTGATCTTGCGGATGCTCTTCGCGTCCAGGTTGAGCGCGCTGCGCACGCTCGCGTTGTTCATGTCGACCTTGGCCCGGACCGCGTTGGCGTTCTTGATGTTCGCGGTCACCGGGGTGCGATAGACCAGATACACCACGTTGTTCTGGGCCTGCACCAGCAAGGCGTGCGTCTCGGCCAGTTCGGGCCCGAGGTCCTTGACGCCGGCCAGCACCGTGGTCTCCACCTTGTTCTGGCTGGTCGGGTCGTTGAGGGTGGTGTTGACCTGATAGGCGTCGCACACCGCCCACTCGTCGTCGATCCGCTGGTTTTTGTTCGGCAGCAGCTCAGGACCGTTCTGGATGCCGGTCAGCCGGCCCCGCGGGATGTTCTCGAGCTCCTTCTCGTCCACCATGGTGGGCGCGATCACATTGCTGGCTCCGCCGGGTGGCGCGGCCTGGGTGCCGGGCGGCGCGCTCTGCTGGCTCTGGTTCTGCTGCTTGGCCACCAGCAGCAACCGGGCGGACGCGAGGTTGAACACCGGGATCAGTTGCCGGGGATTGACGGTCAGCACGTACACCGCGCCGGATTGCTTGCTGATCAGGATGCCGTCCTTGTCCGGCGGCTTCGGATCCGGGTCGAGCAGCCCCCAGACGAGGAAGCCGACGATGCCGAGCGCCGCGATGCACACCCCCACCACGGTCGCTCTGCTGTGCGTGCGCATCGGGTCGTGCAGCATCACCGCGTCCTTGCGCACCAGCGCGGACTGCATCCGCCGCAGCACGAAGCGATACGCCTGGACCTGTGACTTGGTAGTCGGTGTTGACGGCATTCTCGGCCTGCAGCTCTCCCACTCGCGGTACGGTTTCGCAGGATAGCCGGACAACCACGGCAAGGGAGCGGGAACGAGCGGATGTCGGTGACGACACCTCCACGAGCAGGCGGAACGCCACCGGGACAACCACCGCAGCGCGGCCCTGGCGGGCCTGGCGGCGCGCGTGGCGGCCCAGGCGGGCCAGGCAGTGACTCAGGGGGGCCAGGCGGGCCGGCCGGACCACCACCGGCGTCCCCGCCCCAAGGGGCCGCCCAGCCGGCCACGCCCCGCCCACCACGCGGGGTGATCTCCGCGCGCCGGCGCGCCAGCGGGGCCAGCCTCGGTGCGCTGCCGGTGGCCAACCTGGTGGTGCTCGAGGTCGGCATCGCGATCGGCCTGGTGCTGCTGGCCGTCGACCTGGATCTGAAATGGGTGGCGATCGGCATCGCGGTGCTCGCCCTGCTGGTCGGGTTCATCCGCTGGCACGGCCGCTGGTTCACCCAGTGGATCGGTCTCACCGCGCGCTACGCGGTCCGCTCGCACACCAGGGTCAGCCGGCAGGCCGATCCCGTCTCGCTCGAGACGCTGGCCGAGGCGGAGGGCTCGACCGTGACCGGGCCGGACGACCCGCGGGTCGGTCTGCTCCGGGTGATCCTGCCCGACCTGGTCGTGGCGCACGGCACCGACCACGAGCGGCACCCGCTCGGCCTGGCCTGGCACGAGGGCACCTGGACCGCCGTGCTGCTGGTCGACCCCGCGCCCGCGCTGGTCACCCCGATCGGCGCGGCACCGAGCCTGCCGCTGGGCGCGCTGGCGCCCTGTCTCGAGGATCGCGGCGTGGTGTTGGACGCGATCCAGGTGATCTGGCACTGCTACCCGGGCAGCGCCGCGCTGCCCGCGAACTCCCCAGCGCTGGCCTCCTACCTCGAGGTGCTCGGCCCGCTTCCGGCGGCGGCGCGGCGAACCACCTGGGTGGCGGTTCGGCTGGACCCGAGGCGGTGCCCGGCGGCGGTGCGGGAGCGCGGCGGCGGCGTCGTCGGCGCGCACCGGGCCCTGATCGGGGCGCTGTCCCGGGTGCGCAACGCGCTCGAGTCGCGCGGCGTGCCGACCCGTCCGCTGGATCCGGACGACTTGCTGAAGGCGGGCATCTCGGCGGCGGAGCTGACCTCGGTCGCCGGCGCCAGCAACCGGGTCGGCCTGCGCGAACGGTGGACCGGGGTGACCGCGGCCGGCATCGGTCACGCCAGCTACGCCGTCACCGGTTGGCCGAGGGGCAAGGCGGTCGGCAGCCTCAACGCGCTGACCGGCGTGCGCGCGCTGTCCGCGACCGTGGCCATGTCGGTGTCCCCCGGACAGGAGGAGAACCAGGTCGGGCTGCGCGGGCTGGTCCGGGTGAGCGCCCGGACGCCGCGCGAGTTGGAGCACGCCGACGAGCGCCTCTCCGTCATCGCCAACCGGCTCGGCATCACGCTCACCCCGCTGCGCGGGCTCCAGGTCGCCGGCCTCGCCGCCACGCTGCCGCTGGGGGCCAGGGCCTGATGAGCACAACCATCACCGCAACTGCCGTGGCCGCCCCGGCCGCCGTGGCCGGACGAGCGCACCGAGCCGGCGAGGTGACCCGGTGACCGCGCCGAGCCGCGGCGGAGCCAGCCGGCTGCTCGACACCAGGGGCGGCGACCGGGGCATCGCGCAGGAGTTCCTGGTGTCGCCCGCGATGCTGGACGCGGTGAGCCCGTCCGGCGACCGCGGCGGCATGGTGCTCGGCTCCGGCTTGCAGGGTGAGCCGCTGACCATGTCGGCGCTGCGCCCGGCCCCGACCAGGATCGTGGTGGTCGGGGGGCTCTACCTGGCCCGGCAGGTGGCGCTGCGGGCGATGGCGGTCGGTGCCTGGGTGGTGATCGCCACCGGGCGGCCGGCGGCCTGGCAGGTGTTGCAGAAGGCGGCCGGCACCGGGCCGGACGGCCGGCCCGCGCCGCTGGTGCAGATTCGCCGGCTGAGCCCGGTCGAGCTGCCCCGCCCGTCCGAGGACGGGCCGCTGCTCGTGGTACACGACGGTGGGCCGACCCCGCAGGAGCTGTTCCCGCCGCGGTCGCCGTGGCAGACCACGGTGTACGTGCTGCCCTACATGCACCCGCAGGCCGGAGCCACCGCCAACGCCGCGGATCTCGTTTTGCTGCAACGGCTTCCGGTCGGCCAGGCGCAGCTCGCCGGACGCATCTGGCGGCTGCCCCCGCCGATGATGAACCAGCTCACCACGCTCACCGACGACCAGGTGGTCGCGCTCGGCCGCAACCTCTGGAAACCGTTCCGGCTGGTCACCACGCAGGGCGAACAGCAGATCCTCGGCCCGGTCCGACGCGGTGACTGACCCCGCCTGACCCCGCTGCCCCCGACCCCCCTGAGCGACCTGATACAGCGCAAGGTGACATTCCGCTTGTAGAACCGCAGGAATGTCACCTTGCGCGGTATGGGCGCGGCATGGGTGTTGTCTGGGCGACTGGGCCGAACGGCTCAGTCGGTTGGTAGGCAACTCCGGGAAACTGTCCGGTTCTCTTGCGTGACGGGGGTTCGCCGACGAGTCTGGTGAGCGTTCCCATCTCCGTTTCCGCATGCCCATGGCCATCGAGGGCTGGCCACGGCATGCATCCCTGTAGAAGGAGATCCTGCAATGGGAGAACCACGCACTAGGACCTACCGGCGCTTCGTCACCATCGGGTTCGCCGCCGCGGCCGCCGTCGCGGTCGCGGTCGCCGTACCCGCCATGGCCGAAGGCCAGGTACTCGGCGCCGGCGCGGCGAACGCGGTGCCGGGCAGCTACATCGTCGTGTTCAACGACGGCATCCAGGGCACCGGCGTCGCCGCCGCGGCCAGCAGCACGGCCGCGAAATACGGCGGCCAGGTCAAGGCCACCTACGCCGACGCACTGCACGGGTTCGCGGCGACCATGACCGAGCGGCAGGCCAAGCGGCTCGCGGCCGACTCCTCGGTCGCGTTCGTGGAGCAGGACCAGGAGTTCCACCTGCTCGCCGACCAGCTCAACCCGCCATCCTGGGGTCTTGACCGGGTGGACCAGCGCAACCTTCCGCTGGACAACAAGTACACGTCGAACACGACGGCCAGCAACGTGACGGCGTACATCATCGACACCGGCGTCCGGGTCACCCACCGGACCTTCGGCGGCCGGGCGGTGTTCGCCTTCAACGCGGTCGGCGACGGCAACAACACCGACTGCAACGGACACGGCACGCACGTGGCCGGCACGGTGGGCGGCTCCGAGTTCGGCCTGGCCAAGGCCGTCCACCTGCGCGCCTACAAGGTGTTGAACTGCCAGGGCTCCGGCACCACGCAGCAGGTCGTCAGCGGGATCAACCGGGCCGCGTCCGACCACCCGGCCGGACAGCCCGCGGTCGCCAACATGAGCCTCGGCGGCGGCGCGAGCACCGCGATCGACAACGCGGTTCGGGCCGCGATCGCCGACGGCATCACCTTCGCCGTCGCCTCCGGCAACTCCAACGCCAACGCGTGCAACTCCTCGCCGGCGCGGGTCGCCGAGGCGATCACCGTGAACGCCTCGGACCGCAACGACGCGCGTGCCTCCTTCTCCAACTTCGGCACCTGCACCGACATCTTCGCGCCGGGCGTGGGAATCACGTCGTCGTGGGGCAGCAGCGACACCGCGACCAACACGATCAGCGGCACGTCGATGGCTACCCCGCATGTGGCCGGCGCGGCCGCGCTGTACCTGGCCGCTCACCCGAGCGCCACCCCGGCCACCGTGGCCGGCGCGCTGAACGCCGGCGCGACCTCCGCCCACATCACCAACCCGGGCGCCGGTTCGCCGAACCGCCTGCTGTTCAGCCTCGTCCCGTGACAGCCGGCTAGTCGAGCACGGCGGCGCCCCGGACGGCAACTCGTCCGAGGCGCCGCCGCATACCCGGGTCTGGCTGACCGGCTTCTCCATCGGCCGAACGGCCCAATCCGTTCCCACTGCGGGCAAATCTGTTCATAAGGCGACAATCTGAAGCGGTCTGGTTCTCTTGCGTAACGGCCGTTCTCGGATGACGCTAAGTCCGTTCGCATGCGAACGACCGTTTACCTCCATCCACACGCGACCCCGCGAGGGCGGGGGTCGCCTGTGTCCTGGAAGGAGTCGGGCAGATGCACCAACCGGGCCGGCTGCACGGCCATCGGGCGATCACCGGCGGGCGGCGGGCTCGCCGGGGTATCGCCGACCCTGCAGTGTTGTCCGTGCGGCCAGACCGGAAGGTGTCCGCCGCCAGCCCATGGACGTCTGACCGGGACGCTCCATCAACATGAGGGTCGCCATCCCTCTCCCTCCACGGAGGGGTGGCGGCTCTCATGGCCGCTGGCGCACGTTCCTGGTCCTGGCGGCCCTGGCGGCCAACTCCCCGTCCGCCGGATAGTCCACCCCGACCAGGGTGAGACCCCGGGCCGGCGCCACGCTGACCGTGCTCGGTCGCTCGGTGAGAGCCAGCAACGAGGCCGGCCAGCCGATCGGCTTGCGGCCCTCCCCGACCGCGAGCAGCGCGCCAACCAGGCTGCGCACCATGGAATGGCAGAACGCGTCCGCCGACACGTGTGCGGCGAACAGCCGCGCGGTGCGAGTCCACTCGAGACGCTGTAGCTCGCGAATCGTGGTCGCGCCCTCCCGCTGCCGGCAGAAGGCGACGAAGTCGTGCTCCCCCAACAGAAGCGCGGCCGCCGCGGCGAGCGCGTCCAGGTCGAGCCGGCGCGGCCAGGGCAGCACGTAGCGACGCTGCAACGGATCCGTCTCCCACGGGGCGTCGCAGACGCGGTAGACGTAGTGCCGGCGGAGCGCCGAGAACCGGGCGTCGAAATCGCCGGCCACCCGGCGGATCACGGCGACCCGGACGTCTTCGGGCAGCACCCCGGCCAGCCGCGCGGTCAGCTCGTCCGGCTCGGTCCGCTCGGGCAGGTCGGCGTGCGCCACCTGGCCGCTGGCGTGTACGCCGGCGTCGGTGCGCCCGGCCACCGTCAGCCGGACCTGCTCGCGTAACACCAGCGACATCGCGTTCTCGATCACCGAGCAGACCGTGCGCCGGCCCGGCTGCCGCGCCCAGCCGGAGAAGTCGGTGCCTTCGTAGGCGATGTCCAGCCGAAACCGAGCGAGCCCGCCAGTCCCTTGCGGGGTGGCGGGCTCGTCGTCCTCGGTGCCGAGCGAGTGGATCAGGACTCGTCCCCGGCCTGCTCCTGCTGCGACGGGGGCAGCGAGAAGCCGGCGGCCGCGGCGTCCTCCTCGGTGGCGAACCAGACCTCGGCGACCGTCCGGTCGTAGAACGCGCTGTCGGGCACGTGGTACAGCATCGAGTCGGCGTTGCCCTTGATCGGGAACCCGTCCGGCTCGGAGCCGTCCTCGAGTGCGGCGTGGCTGCCCTGGCCGTAGGGATGCACGTCGTCCGACACGCTCTCCTCGACGACCACGTCGTCGCCGGCCGAAGCGGCCGGCTCGGCCGTGGTCTCGT
Source organism: Labedaea sp. (assembly GCA_045806965.1). Taxonomy (GTDB): domain Bacteria; phylum Actinomycetota; class Actinomycetes; order Mycobacteriales; family Pseudonocardiaceae; genus DASYTH01. Next base: position 48,732 of record JBJMIG010000039.1, read on the forward strand.
CCACTTCGGACTCGGCCGGCGCGGCCTTCGCCTTGGCCTTCTCGTCCTTGGCGAACCGGGTCTTGCGCGCCGCCTCGGCCTCGGCCGTCGCCGTCTTCTGCTGGACCAGCTCGATGATCGCCATGGGGGCGTTGTCGCCCTTGCGCGGCATCGTCTTCACGATCCGGGTGTAGCCGCCCTGGCGGTCGACGAAGAACGGCCCGATCTCGGTGATCAGCCGGTGCACGACCTCCTTGTCGCGGATCACTCGCATGATCATGCGCCGGTTGTGCAGATCACCGCGCTTGGCCTTGGTGATCAGGCGCTCGGCGAACGGACGCAGCCGCTTCGCCTTCGTCTCGGTGGTCTGGATCCGGCCGTGCTGAAACAGCGACGTGGCCAGGTTGGCCAGCATCAGCCGCTCGTGGGCCGGGGACCCGCCGAGACGGGCACCCTTGGTTGGGGTGGGCATCAACAACTCCTCGGGGAATTCACCGCTCCAGCAGTCCCAGATGGACGCTCAGAGCTGCTCCGTCTCTGCGTAGTCCTGGCCGTCGTCGTGGTGGCTGTCGGCGCTCACGTCGGACCAGGTGTCGCTGCCATAGTCCGTGGCCGCCGCCGACGGGTCGAACCCGGGCGGGCTGTCCTTGAGCGCGAGGCCGAGGCCGACCAGCTTCATCTTGACCTCGTCGATCGACTTCGCGCCGAAGTTGCGGATGTCGAGCAGGTCCGCCTCGCTGCGCGAGACCAGCTCGCCCACCGTGTGGATGCCCTCGCGCTTGAGGCAGTTGTACGAGCGCACGGTGAGGTCGAGGTCCTCGATCGGCATCGCGTAGGCGGCGATGGTGTCCGCCTCCTGCGGCGACGGTCCGATCTCGATGCCCTCGGCGTCCACGTTGAGCTCGCGGGCCAGGCCGAACAGCTCGACCAGGGTCTTGCCGGCCGAGGCGACCGCGTCCCTCGGCGTGATCGACGGCTTCGTCTCCACGTCCAGGATCAGCCGGTCGAAGTCGGTGCGCTGCTCGACTCGGGTGGCCTCGACCTTGTAGGTCACGCGCAGCACCGGCGAGTAGATGGAGTCGACCGGGATGCGGCCGATCTCCGCGCCGGCCTGCTTGTTCTGCACGGCCGGGACGTAGCCGCGGCCGCGCTCGACGACGAGCTCGATCTCCAGCTTGCCCTTGCCGTTCAGGCTCGCAATGTGCAGGTCCGGGTTGTGCACGGTGACGCCGGCCGGCGGCACGATGTCGCCCGCGGTGACCTCACCGGGGCCCTGCTTGCGCAGGTACATGGTGACCGGCTCGTCCTCCTCGGAGCTGACCACCAGCTCCTTGAGGTTGAGGATGATGTCGGTGACGTCCTCCTTGACGCCGGGCACGGTGGTGAACTCATGCAGCACGCCGTCGATGCGGATGCTGGTCACCGAGGCGCCGGGAATGGAGGACAGCAGCGTGCGCCGCAGCGAGTTGCCGAGCGTGTAACCGAACCCCGGCTCGAGCGGTTCGATGGTGAACCGGGAGCGGGTCTCGTTGACCGGCTCCTCGCCGAGGGACGGTCGCTGTGAGATAAGCACTTCGATATTCCTTTCCTAGGGCGCCCGCCATATGACGCCACCGGGACCATCCGCGCCCGTCCACCGTGGACGGGCGCGGCGCGGCTCACTTCGAGTAGAACTCGACGATGAGCTGCTCCTGCACGGGCACGTCGATCTGAGCCCGCTCGGGAACCTGATGCACCAGGATGCGCAGGGTGTTCGGAATGATCTGGAGCCACCCGGGGATCGGCCGGTCGCCGAAGGTCGCCCTGGCCACCTCGAACGGAAGGGTGTTCACCGACTTCGGCTTGATGTCGATGATGTCGAACCTGGACACCTGGAAGCTCGGGATGTTGACCTTCCGGCCGTTCACCACGAAGTGGCCGTGGCTGACCAGCTGCCTGGCCTGCCGTCGGGTCCGGGCCAGGCCGGCGCGGTACACGACGTTGTCCAGCCGGCGCTCCAGCAGTTGGAGCAGGACCTCGCCGGTCTTGCCCTTCTGCCGGGTGGCCTCCACGTAGTAGCGGCGGAACTGCCGCTCGAGCACGCCGTAGGTGTAACGGGCCTTCTGCTTCTCCTGGAGCTGAAGCAGGTACTCGCTCTCCTTGACCCGGCCGCGGCCATGCTGGCCGGGCGGGTACGGACGCCGTTCGAACGCCTGGTCGCCGCCGACCAGGTCAACCTTGAGCCGCCGCGAGATCCGGGTCGCGGGGCCGGTGTAACGAGCCATCTTGTTACTCCTCCCCGTTTCCTAGACCCGGCGCCGCTTGGGCGGCCGGCAGCCGTTGTGCGGCTGCGGGGTCACGTCCTGGATGGTGCCCACCTCGAGGCCGGCGGCCTGGAGCGAGCGGATCGCGGTCTCCCGGCCGGAGCCGGGGCCCTTGACGAACACGTCAACCTTGCGCATACCGTGCTCGGCCGCCTTGCGGGCGGCGTTCTCCGCGGCCATCTGCGCCGCGAACGGCGTGGACTTGCGCGAGCCCTTGAAGCCGACGTGGCCGCTGGAGGCCCAGGCGATCACGTTGCCGTTCGGGTCGGTGATCGACACGATCGTGTTGTTGAACGTGCTCTTGATGTGCGCGTGACCGTGCGAGATGTTCTTCTTTTCCTTGCGCCGCACCTTTTTCACGGCGCCAGTACGAGACTTCGGTGGCATGTTGTGAGTTTCTCTCCTGAGAACTAGCTCGAGGTGGGGGCGGTGGCGGAGGCTGCGTTCGCTGCTCGCTCGGCGCGCCGGATCCGAGACCCGGCGTCCAGATAAAGCTCGCGCAGTGCCTGCGGACGCGCGCACTTCGGCGCGACCTGCATGGCCACGAGGGGCCGATTACGTCGCCGCTGGGTAGCGATGGCGACGACCGTGCCGCAGCTCTTGCTCACTTCTTCCCGGCCTTCTTCTTGCCGGCGACCGTCTTCTTCGGGCCTTTGCGGGTGCGGGCGTTGGTCTTGGTCCGCTGACCGCGGACGGGCAGACCGCGGCGCCACCGCAGGCCCTCGTAACAGCCGATCTCGATCTTCCGGCGAATGTCGGCGTTCACCTCGCGGCGGAGGTCACCCTCGACCTTGAAGTTCGTCTCGATGTACTCGCGGAGCTTGATCACGTCTTCGTCGGACAGGTCACGCGCGCGCAGGTCCGGGCTCACGCCGGTGGCGACCAGCAACTCTTTCGCGCGGGTACGGCCAATGCCGTAGATATAGGTCAGCGCGATCTCCATCCGCTTCTCGCGGGGGAGGTCTACGCCAGCGACTCGGGCCATGTCTCCTCTTGTCGTTCGGCTCCAGGTCTGCTCCCCCACCGCCCCGAGCCGAGTCGTTCCTGGTCGGGCCCCGGCCTGGATTCCGGGGGTGAACCGGACCCGTGTGGTCCGGCAGGTTGGGAGAGGTCCTCTGTAGTTGTCGCGTCGGCCGCGGGCTGGTGCCCGGTGATCAGCCCTGGCGCTGTTTGTGGCGCAGGTTCTCGCAGATCACCATGACCCGCCCGTGACGGCGGATCACCTTGCACTTGTCGCAGATCTTCTTGACGCTCGGCTGAACCTTCACGTCCGTGCTTCTCCTGCTTGGCCGCTGGTCACTTGTAGCGGTAGACAATCCGGCCGCGGGACAGGTCGTAGGGCGAGAGCTCCACGACTACGCGGTCCTCCGGCAGGATGCGGATGTAGTGCTGCCGCATCTTGCCGCTGATGTGGGCGAGAACCTTGTGTCCGTTTTCCAACTCGACGCGGAACATCGCGTTGGGGAGTGGCTCGACCACGCGACCTTCGACCTCGATGGCCCCGTCCTTCTTGCCCATGTCCTCCGCGTTTCGTGACAGTGTCTTGGTTAGTATGCTTCGTGGTCTTCGCGCACCACCGCGCCACACCCGATGAGGCGATTTACACGACGGAGCCGACGCAATACGTGCGCCACCGAGCTAGTGTACGCGCGTGGATGTGGCTCCCCAAACCGCCCCCTGGCTCAGCCGGTCGGCGATGGGTCGGTCCGGCCGGATGGCCTTCGGGACCCGTCAGTCCGGCGGAGCGGTGAGCACCCACGGGCCGTCGTCGGTGATCGCGACGGTGTGCTCCCAGTGCGCGGCCCGTGAGCCGTCCGTGGTGACCACGGTCCAGCCGTCGGCGAGCTCCTCGGTGCGGGCCGAGCCCAGGGTGAGCATCGGCTCGATGGCGATGGCCATGCCGACCCGCAGCCGCGCGCCCTTGCCCGGCCGGCCGTAGTTCGGCAGGAACGGCTCCATGTGCATGGCCCGGCCGATGCCGTGCCCGCCGTAGTCCTTGACGATGCCGTAGCGGCGGCCGTGCACCCGCTCGGCGGCCTTGGTCGCGTTCTCCACCGCGTGCGAGATGTCGGTCAGCCGGCCGTCCGGCCGGATCGCCTCGATGCCGGCGTACATGGACTTCCTGGTGGCCTCGGAGAGCTCCAGGTCGACCGGGGCGGCGCTACCGACCGGCACGGTCACCGCGGCGTCGCCGTGCCAGCCCTCCAGGATCGCGCCACAGTCGATGGAGATCAGGTCGCCGTCGGAAAGCACCTGGCCCTTGCTCGGGATGCCGTGCACCACCTGGTTGTTCACCGAGGCACAGATGCTCGCCGGGAACCCGTGATAACCCTTGAACGACGGCACCGCGCCGGCGTCCCTGATGGTCTGCTCGGCCAGCTCGTCCAACTCCGCGGTGCTCACCCCGGGCTTGACCGCCTCGGTCATCAGGGCCAGCGCGCGGGCCACGACCAGACCGGCGGCACGCATCGCCGACAGCTCGGTCGCGGTCTTGATCTCGATCATCCGGCCGCGCTGCCGTAGACCGAACCGGAGACCGTCGAGCAGCCCGCCACGAGTCACGTCCGGTCGCGCAGTGCGGCCAGGATCAGCGTGGTCACCTCGTCGACGTCCCCGGTGCCGTCCACGGTGACCAGCAGGTCGCGGTAGTAGTCGAGCAGCGGGGCCGTCTCGGAGCGGTAGAGCTGCTGCCGGTGCCGGATCACGTCCTCGGTGTCGTCGGCCCGGCCCCTGGCCAGCAGCCGGCGCACCAGGGTGTCCTCGTTGACCTGGAGCTCGACCACCACGTCGAGCTTCTCGTCCCGCTCGGAGAGGATCTTGTTCAGCAGGTCGGCCTGCCGGACGTTGCGCGGAAAGCCGTCCAGCAGGATGCCGTCCTCGGTGTCCGGCTCGGCCAGCCGCTCCTTGACCAGCTCGATGGTCAGCTCGTCGGGGACCAGCCCGCCGGCGTCCAGGATTCCCTTCACCCGCTTGCCGAGCTCGGTGCCCGCGTTGATGTGCTTGCGGAACAGATCCCCGGTCGAGATGTGCGAAACTCCGAGCTTGTCGCTCAACGTCGCGGCCTGAGTGCCTTTGCCAGCACCAGGCGGGCCGACGAGAACGACCCGTGTCATCTGAGGAACCCTTCGTAGTTACGCTGCATCAGCTGGCTCTCGATCTGCTTCACGGTGTCGAGGCCGACGCCGACCATGATCAGTACCGCGGTACCACCGAACGGGAAGTTCTGGTTCTGGCCGGTGCCGGTGAGCCCGAGGAAGAAGTTCGGCAGCACGGCGATGATGCCGAGGTAGATCGAGCCGGGCAGGGTGATCCGGCTGAGCACGAAGCTGAGGTACTCGGCGGTCGGGCGGCCCGGACGGATGCCCGGGATGAACCCGCCGAACTTCTTCATCTCGTCCGCACGCTCGGTCACGTTGAACGTGATCGTGATGTAGAAGTAGGTGAAGAAGATGATCAGCGCGAAGTAGATCGCGATGTGCACCGGGCTGTTCTGCTTCGACACGTAGTCGTTGATGAAGCGCTGCCACCCGCTGTTGCTGGTGCCGATCAGCCGGGAGATCAGGTCCGGCAGGTAGAGCAGCGAGGAGGCGAAGATGACCGGGATGACGCCGGCCTGGTTCACCTTCAGCGGCAGGTAGGTCGATGTGCCGCCGTACATGCGGCGGCCGATCATGCGTTTCGCGTACTGCACCGGAATCCGGCGCTGGCCCTGTTCGACGAACACCACGCTGACGATGATCAGCAGACCGAACGCGCACACCACCGCGAAGATCAGGCCGTTCGTGGTGTCGCTGTTGAGGATGTTCGCGCCCTCGAACGGAATACGCGCCGCGATGTTGACGAACATCAGCAGCGACATGCCGTTGCCGACGCCCCGCTCGGTGATCAGCTCGCCGAGCCACATGATCACGCCGGTACCCGCGGTCATGGTGATCACGATGATGCTCAGGTCCCACACGCTGTTGTGCGGGATGATGTTGACCGGGGCACCGGTGACCTGGTCCTTGCAGCTGCCGAAGAGCTGGCCCCGGTCCGCCATCGCCACGATTCCGGTGGCCTGGAGAATGGCCAGCCCGATCGTGAGGTAGCGGGTGTACTGGGTCAGCTTGCCCTGCCCCGCCTGGCCCTCCTTCTTCAGCTGCTCGAAGCGCGGGATGACCACGGTGAGGAGCTGGATGATGATGCTCGCCGTGATGTAGGGCATGATGCCCAGCGCGAACACCGAGAGCTGTAGCAACGCACCGCCGCTGAACAGGTTCAACAGCTGGAACACGCCCTGCGAGTCGACCTGGTTGATGCACTGCTGCACGTTGGGGTACGAGACCCCGGGTGACGGCAGGGTCGCACCGACTCGGTACACCGCGATGATCATCAACGTGAAGAGGATCTTGCGGCGCAGGTCGGGCGTCGCGAGAGCCGAGCGGAAGGCGCCTAGCACGCGAGACCTCCTCGGCGTCACCGGCTTTCCTGCCGGTGATCGGCTTGGCCGGTTTACGGCCGGCGGGAACACGGCCTGGCCACCAGGTAACGGCAAGCCAGGAACGCTTCGGGGGGCACTCCACCCGAAGCGTGCTCACGACTGTAACAGGAGGCCCGCACCCAGTTGCACCCCAGGGCAGGTGGAGATTGAGCGTCCGGCGTGAACGTCGCCTATTTGGCGGAACGGCCAGGCGGCGTCGGTGGCTCGTCCGGCAGCCGAACCACCACCGGAATGCCCAGCCGGGGGGTCTCCGGCTCCTCCCGTTCACCCACTGGTCCGGCGCCGGGCCGGGCCAGCGCACCCAGAGCCGCCGCCACGGCCAGCACCGCGGCGCCGACCAGCAACCAGAATCCGGAGCCAACCGCCAGGTCGACGCCGAGGTTCGGAATGGTCGCGGTCACGCCGGTCGGCTCGAAGTTGTGCTTCCAGGCGAGCTCCTGCATGCCAACGGTGGCCACCGCGCCGGTCAGGAACGCCGCCGCGGCCACCGCCGTCGCCGCGCGGCGCCTGGCCAGCAGGACGGCCGCGAGCAGCAGCACGACGGCCAGCACGAGGGGTAACGCGTTGAGCGGCGCTACCCCGTTCGTCGAGTCAGGCAGCCCGTTCGCAGTAGCCCGCAGCCCCCAGGCGGTGACCGTGGTGACCAGTTCGACGTTGGGGTAGCCGAGCCGCACCGTGCTGACGAACAGCGGCAGGAACGAACCGGTCGCGGTGAGCGCGGCGGCGACCAGGCACAGGGCCGGCGGCCAGTAGGCCAGGGCCCGCGGTGGGAGGTCCGGCGTCACGAACCGATGGTGACAGCGCGAGTGACCGGCCGACAACGAAGACGACGAAACCGACCGGCGGATCGAGCCCGCCGGCCGGTTCGTGGTTCGCGAGTGGCTACAGCGTGGTGGCGCTGCCGCCGGCCGCGGCGAGCTTCTCGGTCGCGCTCTTGGAGAACGCGTGCGCGGTGACGTCCAACTTGACGTCGGCCTCGCCGTTGCCGAGCACCTTGACCAGCGCGTTCTTCCGGACCGCGCCGGCCGCGACGAGCTCGGCCACGCCGATCGTGCCGCCCTCCGGGAACAGCCGGGCGATGTCGCCGACGTTCACCGGCTGGTACTCGGTGCGGAAGCGGTTGCGGAAGCCACGCAGCTTGGGCAGCCGCATGTGGATAGGCATCTGGCCGCCCTCGAAGGCCGCGGGCACGTTCTTGCGGGACTTGGTGCCCTTGGTGCCGCGACCGGCGGTCTTGCCCTTGGAGCCCTCACCGCGGCCGACCCGGGTCTTCTCGGTCTTCGACCCGGGTGCCGGGCGCAGGTGGTGGATCTTGATGGCGGTCATCCGTCGACCTCCTCAACGGTCACGAGGTGCCGAACCGTGTGGATCAGGCCACGCACCTCGGGGGTGTCGTCCCGCACCGTCGACTGGCGGATCTTGCGCAGCCCGAGGGTGCGCAGGGACTCGCGGTGGTTGCGCTTGGTGCCGATCCGACTCTTGATCTGGGTCACCTTGAGCTTGGCCATGACGCTCACGCTCCTTGCCCGGCGCGCGCCCGCAGCATGCCGGCCGGGGCCACGTCCTCGAGCGGCAGCCCGCGTCGGGCGGCCACCTCCTCCGGCCGCTGCAGGCCCTTCAGCGCGGCGACCGTGGCGTGCACGATGTTGATCGCGTTGTCGCTGCCGAGGGACTTGGACAGCACGTCGTGCACCCCGGCACACTCCAGCACGGCCCGCACCGGGCCACCGGCGATGACGCCGGTACCGGCGCTTGCCGGGCGCAGCAGCACCACGCCGGCCGCCCGCTCGCCCTGGATCGGGTGCGGGATGGTGCCGCCGATCCGAGGCACCCGGAAGAAGTTCTTCTTCGCTTCCTCGACACCCTTGGCGATGGCGGCCGGCACCTCCTTGGCCTTGCCGTAGCCGACCCCGACCATGCCGTCGCCGTCGCCGACGACGACCAGCGCGGTGAAGCTGAACCGCCGGCCGCCCTTGACGACCTTGGCGACCCGGTTGATCGCGACGACGCGCTCGAGGTGCGGGGTCTTCTCCTGGGCCGCCCCGCCGCGGCCGCCATCGCGGCGGTCCCGGCGGTCCCGGCGCTCGCCGCGCTCCCCGCCGCGGTCGCCGCCGCCCTGGCCGCCGCTCTGCTGGCCGCCGCCGAACTGCCGCGTACGTCCCGGCATCAGGCGTTCCTTCCCATCTGGTTCAACATGATCTAGAACTCCAGCCCGGCCTCGCGGGCGGCGTCCGCCAGCGCTGCGATCCGGCCGTGGTAGTCGTGGCCGCCGCGATCGAAGACCACCTTGGTGATGCCGGCGCTCTTGGCCCGGTCCCCGAGCAGCTGCCCGACCTTGGCCGAGCGGGCCTTCTTGTCGCCGTCCAGCGCGCGCACGTCGGCCTCCAGACTGGACGCCGAGGCCAGGGTGTGCCCGGCCAGGTCGTCCACGAGCTGGGCGATGATGTGCCGCGAGGAACGGGTGACCGAGAGGCGAGGCCGCTCGGCCGAGCCGCCGACCCGCTTGCGGAGCCGGAAGTGCCGGCGCGCCTTCGCGATCCGGCGCCGGGTCGAGATGTCCTTGCCAACCGGCTTGCGCTTGGTGGCGGTTGCAGACTCAGCCATGATCACTTACCCGTCTTTCCGACCTTGCGGCGGATCTTCTCTCCGGCGTAGCGCACGCCCTTACCCTTGTACGGGTCGGGCTTGCGCAGCTTGCGGATGTTCGCGGCGACCTCGCCGACCCGCTGCTTGTCGATGCCGATCACGGCGAACCGGGTCGGACCGTCGACGGTGAACGAGATCCCGTCCGGCGGGGAAATCTTCACCGGGTGGCTGAACCCGAGCGAGAACTCGAGGTCACTGCCCTTGAGCAGAACGCGGTAGCCGACGCCGTAGATCTCGAGCTTCTTCTCGTAGCCGTCCGTGACGCCGACCACCAGGTTGTTCACCAGGGACCGGGTCAGCCCGTGCAGCGCGCGGTTGCGCCGCTCGTCGTCGGGGCGTTTGACGGCAAGAGTGCCGTCCTCCTCCCGCTCCACGCTGATCGGCTCGGCCACGGTGTGCGACAAGGTGCCCTTGGGCCCCTTCACGAGAACCTGCTGGCCGTCGATGGTCACGTCCACTCCGGACGGTACGGGAATCGGCAGCCTTCCGATGCGCGACATAGGTGCTCCCCCTCCCTTACCAGACGAAGGCGAGGACTTCCCCGCCCACGCCCTGCTTGCCGGCCTGCCGATCGGTGAGCAAACCGGACGACGTGGAGATGATCGCCACGCCGAGGCCGCCGAGCACCTTGGGCAGATTGGTTGACTTGGCATACACCCGCAGGCCGGGCTTGGAGACGCGGCGCAGGCCGGCGATGCTCCGCTCCCGGTTGGGGCCGTACTTGAGCTCTACGACGAGGTTCCTGCCCTGCTCGGCCTCGACGCTGTGGAACCCGGTGATGTAGCCCTCGCGCTTGAGGATCTCCGCGATGTGCTCCTTGAGCTTGGAGTGCGGCAGAACGACCTCGTCGTGGTACGCCGAGTTCGCGTTGCGCAGACGGGTCAAGAAGTCTGCGATCGGGTCGGTCATCGTCATGCTGACCTGTCAACCTTTCTCGCCGTGGTTCCCTTGCTCTCAGCGGGCCTGCGGCGAACCTGGGGGTGTGCGAGGGAGATTGGGACGTGGCCCGCCCCAATGCTCACCAGCTGGACTTGCTGACGCCGGGCAGCTCGCCGCGGTGCGCCATCTCCCGGACGCAGATCCGGCAGAGGCCGAACTTGCGCAGGACCGCACGCGGCCGGCCGCACCGCTGGCAGCGGGTGTAGCCACGCACCTTGAACTTCGGCTTGCGCGCGGCCTTGTGGACCAGTGCCTTCTTGGCCATCAGTTCTCCCTGAACGGGAAGCCCAGGTGCCGCAGCAGCGCCCGGCCTTCCTCGTCGTTGCTCGCGGTGGTGACGATCGTGATGTCCATGCCGCGCTGGCGGTCGATCGAGTCCGGGTCGATCTCGTGGAACATCGACTGCTCGTTGAGACCGAAGGTGTAGTTGCCGTTGCCGTCGAACTGCTTGGGCGAGAGGCCACGGAAGTCACGGATACGGGGCAGCGCGATGGTCAGCAGCCGGTCGAGGAACTCCCACATCCGGTCGCCGCGCAGGGTCACCTTGGCGCCGATCGGCATGCCTTCGCGCAACTTGAACTGCGCGATGGACTTGCGGGCGCGCCGGACCTCCGGCCGCTGGCCGGTGATCGTGGCCAGGTCACGGACCGCGCCCTCGATCAGCTTGCCGTCCCGGGCCGCGTCGCCGACCCCCATGTTGACCACGGCCTTGACGACCCGCGGGATCTGCATCGCGTTGGAGAAGTTGAAGTCCTTCTGCAACGCCGGCACGATCGTGGTGCGGTACCTGTCCTTGAGCCGGGGGGCGATCTTCTTGTCCGCCGAGTCGAGCGTCTGCGGGGTGCTCATCAGATCTCCTTCCCGTTCCCGTGCTTGCCCTTGGCGATGCGCACCTTGCGGCCTTCGTCGTTGACCTTGTAACCGACCCGGACCGGCTTGCCGTCGTGTACCAGCATCACGTTGCTGACGTGGACCGGCGCCTCCTGCGTCACGATCCCGCCTGCCTTCGCGCCCCGCTGGGTCTGGGTGATCCTGGTGTGCTTCTTCACCCGGTTCACGCCCTCGACGAGCACCTTGTCGTCCTTCGGGTAGGACTGGATGACCTTGCCCCTGGCACCCTTGTCCTTGCCGGAGATCACCTGGACGGTGTCGCCCTTTTTGATCTTCATGTCAGAGCACCTCCGGTGCCAGCGAGATGATCTTCATGAACTTCTTGTCGCGCAGCTCGCGGCCGACCGGCCCGAAGATGCGGGTGCCGCGGGGCTCGTTGTCCGGCTTGATCAGCACGGCGGCGTTCTCGTCGAACCGGATGTAGCTGCCGTCCGGGCGACGCTTCTCCTTCGCCGTGCGCACCACGACCGCCTTGACGATGTCGCCCTTCTTCACGGCGGCACCGGGGATCGCGTCCTTCACCGTGGCGACGATGATGTCGCCGATGCCCGCGTAGCGACGCGCCGACCCGCCGAGCACCCGGATGCACAGAATCTCCTTGGCACCCGTGTTGTCGGCGACTCGTAGTCGCGACTCCTGCTGGATCACTTCTTGCTCCTGACCATTCTTGGCCTGCCAGATTGCCGACCTGACAGGCTCGGTCCTACTTGGCCTTCTCGACGACCTTGACCAGCCGCCAGCGCTTGGTGGCGGACAGCGGGCGGGTCTCCATCAGCAGCACGCGGTCGCCGACGCCGGCGGTGTTCTCCTCGTCGTGCGCCTTCACCTTGGTGGTCGAACGCATCACCTTGCCGTAGAGCGGATGCTTCTTCCGGTCCTCGAGCGCGACCACGATCGTCTTGTCCATCTTGTCGGACACTACGAGGCCCTCGCGCACCTTGCGGCGGCCGCGGCTCTTGTCGTGGAACAGCTCGGCCGTGTCGATCGGCTCAGTCATGCAACACCTTCACCGGTAGAAACCTCGTCTGGGGACACCGAGAGGCCGAGCTCCCGCTCGCGCATCACGGTGTAGATCCGGGCGATCTCGTGCCGGACCGTGCGCAGCCGGCGGTTGTTGTCCATCTGCCCGGTGGCCATCTGGAAGCGGAGGTTGAACAGCTCCGCCTTGGACTCACGCAACCGCAGCACGAGCTCCTCGTCGTTGAGCTCGCGCAACTCGGCGGCCGTCGTGCCTGCTGCCATCAGAAGTCACCACCTTCACGCGTGACGATGCGGCACTTCATCGGGAGCTTGTGCATCGCCCGGCGCAGTGCCTCGCGCGCGACCGTCTCGTTCGGGAAGCTCAGCTCGAACATGACCCGGCCCGGCTTCACGTTGGCGATCCAGTGCTCCGGTGAGCCCTTGCCGGAACCCATCCGGGTCTCGGCGGGCTTCTTGGTCAGCGGCCGGTCCGGGAAGATGTTGATCCACACCTTGCCGCCACGGCGGATGTGCCGGTTGATCGCGATACGCGCGGACTCGATCTGCCGGTTGGTCACATACGCGGAGGTGAGCGCCTGGATGCCGAACTCCCCGAAGTTGACCTTGGTGCCGCCCTTGGCCGCACCCGCCCGCTTCGGGTGGTGCTGCTTGCGGTGCTTGACCTTGCGTGGGATGAGCAAGGTTCAGCCCTCCCCGTTGCCCGTGTCGGTTTGCGGCGTCTCCGCGACGCCGTTGGTGGCCGCGTTGTTGACCTCGGGCGTCGGCGTCACCGGCACTGCCGGCGTCACGGGCGCTGCCGGCGGCGTCGGCGAGTTGCCCGCCTCGGCGGCCGCGCGGCCGGCCTCTGTGCTGGTCGCGGTGGTGCCGGCCGAACCGGAACGCCGCGCCCTCGTCGGCCGCTCGCCCCGGTCGCGCCGCGGTCCGCCGCGCTGCTCGGGGGCGTTCGCGGTGGCGTCGCGCTCGCGCCGGCCGCCGACCACGTCACCCTTGAAGATCCACACCTTCACGCCGATCCGGCCGAAGGTGGTGCGCGCCTCGAAGAAGCCGTAGTCGATGTCCGCGCGCAGCGTGTGCAGCGGCACCCGACCCTCGCGGTAGTGCTCGGAGCGGGACATCTCGGCGCCGCCGAGCCGGCCGCTGCACTGCACCCGGATGCCCTTGACCTGCGGCGAGCGCATCGCCGACTGGATGGCCTTGCGCATCGCCCTTCGGAAGGAGACCCGGTTGGACAGCTGCTCGGCGGTCACCTGGGCGACCAGCTGCGCGTCCGCCTCCGGGTTCTTCACCTCGAGGATGTTCAGCTGAACCTGCTTCTTGGTGAGCTTCTCCAGCTCGCCGCGAATACGGTCGGCCTCGGCTCCCCGGCGGCCGATCACGATGCCCGGCCGGGCGGTGTGGATGTCCACCCGCACCCGGTCGCGGGTGCGCTCGATCTCGACCTTGGAGATGCCCGCCCGCTCCATACCCTTGGAGAGCAGACGACGGATCTTGACGTCCTCCGCCACGTACTCCGCGTACTGCTTGTCGGCGTACCAGCGGGACTTCCAGTCGGTGGTGATGCCGAGCCGGAAGCCGTGCGGGTTGATCTTCTGTCCCACTAGCTGGCACTCCTCTTCGCGCTGGTCTTACGGCCCGCGGTCCTACCCTTGGCGGGCTTCGTCTCCACCTTGAGCGACTCGACCTCGATGGTGATGTGGCTGGTGCGCTTGCGGATCCGGTAGGCCCGGCCCTGCGCGCGCGGCCGGAACCGCTTGAGTGTCGGTCCCTCGTCCACGTAGGCCTTGCTCACCCAGAGCGTGTCCGGGTCGAGGTCGAGGTTGTTCTCGGCGTTGGCCACGGCGCTGGCCAGCACCTTGGCCACCGGCTCACTCGCCGCCTGCGGCGCGAACTGGAGCACGGCGAGGGCCTCGCTGGCGCTGCGGCCCCTGATGAGCTCGACGACCCGGCGCACCTTCATCGGGGTGGCGCGGACGTAGCGAGCCCGAGCGATGGCGCGCGGGAGCTCGTCCTCCTGCGGCACATCTGCGTTACGGGCGTTCATCGCGTTTCCCTTGCTGTCTCTAGCGCCTGCGCGCCTTGCGGTCGTCCTTGACGTGCCCGCGGAAGGTGCGGGTGGGCGCGAACTCGCCCAGCTTGTGGCCGACCATGGACTCCGTGATGTAGACCGGCACGTGCTTGCGGCCGTCGTGCACCGCGATGGTGTGGCCCAACATGTCCGGGATGATCGTGGACCGGCGGGACCAGGTCTTGATCACGGTCTTCTTGTTGGCCTCGTTGAGCGTGTCCACCTTCTTGAGCAGGTGGTCATCGACGAACGGGCCCTTCTTCAAACTGCGCGGCATCTGTCACTCCCTCCTGCTCTTAGCGCTTCTTGCCGGTGCGGCGCCGGCGGACGATCATCCGGTCGCTCGGCTTGCCCCGGTGGCGGGTGCGGCCTTCCGGCTTGCCCTTCGGGTTGACCGGGTGGCGACCGCCCGAGGTCTTGCCCTCACCGCCGCCGTGCGGGTGGTCGACCGGGTTCATGGCCACACCACGGACGGTCGGGCGCTTGCCCTTCCACCGCATCCGGCCGGCCTTGCCCCAGTTGATGTTGGCCTGCTCGGAGTTGCCCACCTCGCCGACCGTCGCACGGCAACGCACGTCCACGTTGCGGATCTCGCCGGAGGGCATCCGCAGCTGTGCGTACGGGCCCTCCTTGGCGACCAGCTGCACGCTGGCCCCGGCCGAGCGGGCGATCTTCGCGCCACCGCCCGGACGCAACTCGATGGCGTGCACCACGGTGCCGACCGGGATGTTGCGCAACGGCAGGTTGTTGCCCGGCTTGATGTCGGCCCTCGGCCCGTTCTCGATCCGGTCGCCCTGACGCAGCTTCTCCGGCGCGATGATGTAGCGCTTCTCGCCGTCGGCGTAGTGCAGCAGCGCGATCCTGGCCGTGCGGTTCGGGTCGTACTCGATGTGCGCGACCTTGGCCGGCACGCCGTCCTTGTCGTGCCGGCGGAAGTCGATCAGCCGGTAGGCGCGCTTGTGACCGCCGCCCTTGTGCCGCGTGGTGATCTTGCCGTGCACGTTCCGGCCGCCCCTGCCGTGCAGCGGACGGACCAGCGACTTCTCCGGGTGATCTCGGGTGATCTCGGCGAAGTCGGAGACGCTCGAGCCGCGGCGGCCCGGGGTCGTCGGCTTGTACTTGCGGATGCCCATGTCTGCTCAGTCCCTTACGTGGCCGGTCCGCCGAAGATCTCGATCGGCTTGCTGTCCGCGGTCAGCGTGACGATCGCGCGCTTGGTGTTCTTGCGCTTGCCGTAGCCGGTCCGGGTGCGCTTGCGCTTGCCCTGCCGGTTCAGCGTGTTCACGCTGATCACCTGAACGCCGAACACCTTCTCGACCGCGATCTTGATCTCGGTCTTGTTCGCGTGCGGAGCCACCACGAACGTGTACTTGTTCTCCTCGAGCAGCCCGTAGGACTTCTCCGAGATCACCGGCGCGAGCAGCACGTCGCGGGGGTCGGGAATCATTCCGTCTCCTCCTTCGCCTTGCGCTGCGACGGCGGCAGCTGGAAGCCTGCCCGCTCGGCGTCCTCGGCGGTGGCGAACCACACCTCGGCCGTGGTTCGGCCGTAGTGCGAGGTGCCGGGCACGTGGTACAGCTTCGAGCTGGCGTTGCCCTTGATCGGGTAGCCCTCGGGCTGGGAACCGTCCTCGAGCGGCAGGTGGCTGCCCGGGCCGAAGTCGGCCTCGGCGCCGTCGGACTTCTCGGCCGCTTCTGCCGCCTGGGCCTTCGCGGCCGAAGCCTTCGCCGCGGGGGCCTTGGCAGCCGGAGCCTTGGCCGTCTCCGCCGGGGCCTTGGCCGCCGGCTTGGCCTTCGCCGGCTTCTCGGCGACGGTGCTGACCTCGACGACCTCGCTCTCCCGAGCCACCGCCCGGGCGCCGCCCTTGATCGGACCGGCCAGGAAGGCGTCGAGCGCGAGCTTCGAGAAGATCACGTCGTCGTTGACCAGCACGTCGTAGGTGTTGAGCTGGTCCGGCGCCAGGAGGTGCACGTTCGGCAGGTTGCGCGCGGACACCCAGTTGACGTCCTCGTCGCGGCTCAGCACGAGCAGCAGTCGGGTGGCCGTGCTGACCGACTCGAGCACCTTGCGCGCCGTCTTCGTCGAGGGCGTCTCGCCGTCCACCAGACCGGACAACACGTGCACCTGGCCGTTGCGGGCCCGGTCGGACAGCGCCCCGCGCAGCGCCGCGGCCTTCATCTTCTTCGGCGTGCGCTGCGAGTAGTCCCGCGGAGTCGGGCCGTGCACCACGCCACCGCCGGTGAACTGCGGCGCCCTGGTCGAGCCCTGACGGGCCCGGCCGGTGCCCTTCTGCCGGTACGGCTTCTTGCCGCCGCCACGGACCTCGCCCCGGGTCTTGGTGTCGTGCGTACCCTGCCGGGCGGCCGCCTGCTGAGCGACAACCACCTGGTGCATCAGCGCGATGTTGGCCTGCGCGTCGAACACCTCGGCGGGCAGCTCGACGGTGCCGTCCGTGCTGCCGTCCGGGGTCTTCACGTCAACGGAGGTCACTGCGACGCACCACCCTTCGCGGCGCTCCTCAGGAACACCAGGCCGCCCTTCGGGCCCGGGATCGCACCCTTGACCAGGATCAGGCCGGAGTCGGCGTCCACCAGGTGCACGGTCAGGTTCTGCGTGGTGACCCGGACGTGGCCCATCCGGCCGGCCATGCGCAGGCCCTTGAACACCCGGCCCGGCGTGGCGCAGCCGCCGATCGAGCCGGGGCTGCGGTGCTTGCGCTGGGTGCCGTGGCTGGCGCTGAGGCCCTTGAAGCCGTGCCGCTTCATCACGCCGGCCGTGCCCTTGCCCTTGCTGGTGCCGGTCACGTCGATCACCGCGCCCGGCTCGAACACGTCGGCGTTGATCTCCTGGCCGACCTCGTAGGACCCGGCGTCGGTGGTGCGCAGCTCGGCGAGATACCGGCGCGGTGTCACCTTGGCCTTGTCGAAGTGCCCGGTGCGCGGCTTGTTCACCTTGCGCGGGTCGATCGCGCCGAACGCGAGCTGTACGGCGGCGTAGCCGTCGTTGTCCTGGGTGCGGATCTGGGTGACCACGTTCGGGCCGGCCTTGACGACGGTCACCGGGACGATCCGGTTGTTCTCGTCGAAGACCTGGGTCATCCCGAGCTTGGTGCCCAGAATCCCTTTCATCTGCCGGTCAGACATTGGAGTCAGGCCTCACTGGATGTTGACGTCGACACTGGCCGGGAGGTCGATGCGCATCAGCGCGTCGACCGTCTTCGGCGTCGGGTCGAGGATGTCGATCAGCCGCTTGTGCGTGCGCATCTCGAAGTGCTCCCGCGAGTCCTTGTACTTGTGCGGGGAACGGATGACGCAGTAGACGTTCTTCTCGGTGGGCAGCGGCACCGGTCCGACGACCCGGGCGCCGGTACGCGTCACGGTCTCGACGATCTTGCGCGCGGACGCGTCGATCGCCTCGTGGTCGTAGGCCTTGAGCCGAATGCGGATCTTCTGTCCCGCCATGGTGGCTTGCCGTCCTTCTTGAGTGCCGCTCCGGTCCACGCGGTCGGGTGTGTCGCGCCCTTCGCGCAGACCGACCCCTTGGTCGTGTGCCGTGGGGGTTGGTCATTTGGATGGGCCCGCCTGAGGCGGGCCCGCTCACGTCGGGGCGGCCGGCTAACGAGAGACCGACCGCCCTGACGACGAGCAACCTGTCAAGGATGCCACATGCGAGTGTGGCGTCCCGAACGGGGGGTACCTACTTGACGATCTTGGTGACCCGGCCGGCGCCGACGGTACGGCCGCCCTCGCGAATCGCGAAGCGCAGCCCCTCGTCCATGGCGATCGGCTGAATCAGGTCGACCTTCATCTCGGTGTTGTCGCCCGGCATGACCATCTCGGTGCCCTCGGGGAGGGTCACCACTCCGGTCACGTCCGTGGTACGGAAGTAGAACTGCGGGCGATAGTTGTTGAAGAACGGGGTGTGCCGGCCACCCTCGTCCTTGGACAGGATGACCACGTTCGCCTCGAACTCGATGTGCGGGGTCGTGGTGCCCGGCTTGACGATGACCTGGCCGCGCTCGACGTCCTCCCGCTTGATGCCGCGCAGCAGCAGGCCCACGTTGTCGCCGGCCTGGCCCTGGTCGAGCAGCTTGCGGAACATCTCGACGCCGGTGACGGTGGTCGACTGGGACTTCTCCCGAATGCCGACGATCTCGACCGTCTCGCCGACCTTGACGATGCCGCGCTCGACCCGGCCGGTCACAACGGTGCCGCGGCCGGTGATCGTGAACACGTCCTCGATCGGCATCAGGAACGGCTTCTCGGTCTCGCGCACCGGCTCCGGCACGTTCTCGTCGACCGCGTCCATCAGCTCCATGAGCTTGGCGCCCCACTCGGCGTCGCCCTCGAGCGCCTTGAGCGCGGACACCCGCACCACCGGCAGGTCGTCGCCCGGGAACTCCTGGCTGGAGAGCAGCTCACGGACCTCAAGCTCGACCAGCTCGAGGATCTCCTCGTCATCGACCATGTCCGCCTTGTTCAGCGCCACGACGATGTACGGCACACCAACCTGGCGAGCCAGCAGCACGTGCTCCCGGGTCTGCGGCATCGGACCGTCGGTCGCCGCGACCACCAGAATCGCGCCGTCCATCTGCGCCGCACCGGTGATCATGTTCTTGATGTAGTCGGCGTGACCAGGGCAGTCCA
>JBJMIG010000040.1:0-36286 GCA_045806965.1 Labedaea sp.
CGGCCGGGCGGTGGCCGACGGTGGGATCGGGTCCCGCTCGCCGACGTCGAGGTAGAGCGCGGACTGCATGCGGGCCAGCCAACCGCGTCTCGGCTGCTCCTCCTCGACCACCGGCACCGAGACCGGCTTGAGCTTCTCCCCCGTCCATTCCAGGAACGCCCCGCAGGACCCGCAGAACGCATCGGCCTCCCGGTTGTGGAAGCCGCAGCTCTTACACACGATCATGACGCCACCTCGCATGCTGGGTGCCCGCGAACCCGGTCGCCGCGCAAGCTCGGCGTCGAGGCAGCGTGTGTTGGCTCGCTCGCACGCTCGCTCATGGCCGGTCCACCTCCACTCTGTGTACGACGTGCGCCGGCTTGGCCGCCGCTACCGCCGCATCGACAAGATCCATCGGCACGCTGGCCGGGTCGTGCACCCGGATGCGCACCGCCAGGCGCGGGCTGGCCACCCCGGGCAACTGCGCGTTCGGGCTCTTCGACCACCCGACGCCGCCGCTGTCCGCGACCTCGACCCGGCCGCCGGTAAGCACCTGGAGATTCGCGCGCAGCCCGGCGACCGTGCCGCGCATCCGGTACATCTCGACGGCGGTGGCCAGCACGGCGCGGCGACGCTCGATCGGCCAACCCTCCTCCATCTCGATGCCGACCCAACTGGCCATCCACTCCAGGAAGTCCTCCGGCGCGATGCGCGGGTCGAAGTAGTCGACCAGACAGTCCAAAGTGGCCAGGATCGGGGCCAGCACGTCGTCGAACCCGCCGATGAACCGCTCGGTGAACGGGTCCTCCTGGTACACCGCCGGCAGCAGGTCGATGAACGGGGCGGCGCTTGCCAACCCGGGAACCATGCCGCGCATCAGTTGTCCTCCACCCGGACGTGGTGCTCGAAGGAGAAGATCAGGCTGTGCGGATCGACGTCGAGCCGCTGGGCCTCCTCGCCCCGCTCACCGGTGACCGGGTTGGCCCCGAACAGCCGGACGTCCTCGACCAGGTCCACGCCGCGAACCCGTTGCAGCAGCGCGTAGACATCGCCGGCCTGAACCGGGCGCCCGAACGGCCAGCCCTTGCCGTCCGGCCCGCCGCTGATCGGGTTGAGGTGGGTGTACAGCGCCTGCAAGGCATCCGCCCGCACCCGCGCCTTGTCCAGCCGCGGCCGGGCGATCACCCGGGCCACAACGGTGACCCCGCGGTACTTCGGCGGCGAGACCAGCACCCGGGTACCGATCAGCCGGACCTCGTCGAGCCGCTCGCTGATCCGCTCGAGGGTCTCCTGCCCGGGCACCAACTCGGCGAAGTCGATCTTGCCGGCGCTCTGTGCGGCGGCCGGGACGATCAGCACCCGGACCGCCCCCGCGTCCACGTCGTCGTCGCCCGCGGTGACGCACCTGACCCTGGCCACGTCGGGCGCGGCCTCCTGGGTGATCGCCTCGTAGTCCTCCGCGGTGACCGCCCGGCTCCTGGTGCGCAGCAGGATCGGCCCGCGCGCCCGAGCCTCCTCGACCGTCTCGCCGTCCACCCCGCCCCACGCCGCGTCCAGGTTCTCCACCTTGCTGACGAACGGGATCGACGACTTCAGGGTCTGGATCGCGCCCTTGCCGACGTTTCCGACCCGGCCGCCGCCGGTGGCGTACTTTCGCAGCCGCACGGTGGCGCCGTACTCGGGAACCGCGCCGTACTGCCGGGTCCCGCCGTCCGGCTCGCGGATCACCGGTCCGAAGTGGACGATTCCGGACACCCCGTCGAGGATGTAGTGCCGGTCGGTCGGCGCGCTGCCGGCGAAGTGCTGGACCGTGGTCCACGGCACCCAGCCCTCGTCCGAGGTCGTCTCGAGGGTCGCCGCGCCGGCGCCGATCACCACCGGGATACGGCCGATGGTGAACTCCTGCCCCGGCACGCCCTCCGAGACCCCGAGCACCTCCTCGGCCACGATGTCGCAGTGGTTGCACTCGACCGTGCCGCCGATCGTGCTCGCGGACAGGCCGTTGATCACGGGGGAAGCGTTGTACCGCGGGAAGTCCGGGTCCACCTCGATCACCCTGGCGCGCAGCCAGCCGGCCCGCTCGCCGCCGAGCACCGCGGCCTCGTGATCGGCCGGCACGTGTACGTGGATCTCACCGTCGGCGTTGAGTGCGGCCGTGCCGTCCTTGCTGATCCGGCACTTCTTCCATTCCTTGCCGTTCCACGCCTCCCACACCAGCGGCGGGTGCTCCGGGTGCACACCGACGCCCTCGACCCGGCAGTGCGCCTCAAGGCGCACCACGCAGTTGGGCACCGCGTTGGAGAGCCCGACCAGCAGGGTGTCCCCCACCGCCGGAATCTCGGCGAACGCCGCGAACGGCTGGTTCATCTTGAGCTCGTCGGTGCGGTCGTCGATGCCGTCGTCCTGCGCGCCCTTGGTGCCGACCCGGTCCAGGGAACACGGGGTGATCTGGAGGTCCTGGTCGGTGCTGAACACGATGGACTCGTCGGTCTCGGTGCGCATCGTGGCCACCGAGGTGCCAGCCGGGATGCCAACCGAGGTGATCGCCGGCGCGGACAGCCAGAACGTGACGTCCACCTGCGCAGGCGTGGCCGGAATCAGCCGCAGCCCGATCAACTCGAGGAACTTGACGTAGAGCCGGTCCGGCACCTGGTTGAGCCGGAACAGCAACTGGTCGGTCATGAAGGCGAACGTCTCGATCAGCGTCACGCCGGGGTCGGACACGTTGTGGTCCGTCCACTCCGGACAGCGACGCATCACCATCCGCTTGGCGTCGTCGACCAGGTCCTGGAACCGGCGGTCGTCGAGGTTGGGGGCGGGCAGCGCCATCAGTAGTCACTCCCGTCTTCTGGGATGGTGTAGAACGGGAACACCAGGTTGCGGCGGTCGTTGGTGTCCTTGACCACGTACTGGATGTCGATGTACAGCGCACCCTCGTCGTGCGGGTCCGGGATCACGTACACGCCCTCTATGTTGACCCGCGGCTCCCAGCGCAGCAGGGCGTTTCGCACCTCTTGGGACAGTTCCGCGATGGTCTCGATGTTGACCGGCCGGAACACGAAGTCGCGGATCCGGCTGCCGAACTCGGGCCGCATCGGGCGTTCGCCGGGGTAGGTGGACAGGATCAGCCGCATCGCCTGCTCCAGTTCCACCTCCCTGCGCACCAGGGCGATCCCGCCCTGCGCTCCGACGCCGAGCGGGAACGCCCATCCCGCACCGATGAAGTCCTGCGTCATTGATTCCGTCCTAATCTCAGTTCAGCTTCAGCAGCGAGCCCTTGACCTCGGTGATCGCCGTGCTCTCGATCTTCACGCCGGCCTTGCCGCTCAACGAGAGCTGGCCGTCGGTCTCCAACTTCAGCCCACCGGCCCCGGCCTTGATCGAGATCGCTCCCGCGCCGCCGCACTCGATGGTCAGCGTGCCGGCCGGCGTCTTGCTCACCGGCGGTGCCGGGTTGCACTTCAGGGTGACCTTGCCGCCCACCTGGTCGATGAACAGCGACAGGTTGTCGTCCTTGGTACCGAGCACGATCTCGGACTTGTTGGGCGGCAATGATCCCGGCGGTCCCGGCGGCAGGTCGTCGGTGAACAGCAACCGGTTGCCGGCCGGCGTGGCGATGCCCCGCTGGACCACCTGGCCGGAACCGTCCACAGCGGCCGACATGTGGCCGAAGTCGGTGTTGTCGTTCAGCAGCCCGCCAAGCACATAGGGCCGGCGCGGGTCGCCGAACTCGAAGCCGATCAACACCTCGTCGCCCACCTCGGGCTCGAACAGCGTGCCGCTGCGCCGCCCGGCGCCCGGATAGGCCACCCTGGCCCAGTCCGACTCGTAGTTCGGCGACAGCCAGGGCATGGCCACCTTGACCTTGCCCTTCTTGTCCGGGTCCTTGGTGTTGGTCACCACGCCGCAGACCAGACCGGTCATGGTGGCCCACGGCTCACCGCCGCCACCGCCGCTGGTCATGCCGAACAGCGAGCGGTTCTGCCTGCCGCTGACCCAGAACTTCGTGTGATAGCCGCGTTCCTCCGGGTCGAAGACGTGCCTGGCGTTGGTCACCACCCACTTGCCGGCGAACTGCTCGGGCACCCCGGCGACCTCCACCTCGGCGCCGGCCTGGATCTTCGGGTCGCCAAGCGCGTCGCCCTCCGCCTCGGCGAAGGTGCTCGAGATGTGGTCGGCCAGGCCCTTCGCGGCCTCCTCCGCGGCGTTGTCCGCGGCCGAACCGACCCCGAGCGGGCGGTCCACCACGAGGTAGGCGGTGTTGCTCGCGGCCAGCCCGAAGTCGATCTTCGGCAGACCGGGGATCGGCGGCAGCGCGGGCAGCGAGGGCAGCGGCGGGATCAGTCCGTCGGTGAACGACTTGGCCAGCTTCGCCGGCTCCTGGCCGTCGATGGTCGCGGTGCCGGACGCCGCGTCCGCGGTGGCCACGGCGACCCGGGCACCCTTCGGATCCCAGACTCGCACCTCGACATCCGGGGTGATGTTCGCGGCCGAGATCCGCGGCAGGAACGTGATCAGGTTGTCCTTGAAGGTGAGCTTGCCGCTGCCAAGCCCGAGCGCGCCGGCCGCCGCACTGGCGACGGCACCGAGCGCGCCACCGAGCCCGCCGCCGTCCTTACGCCCCGATGCCTTGCGAAAGAAGAACTTGCCGCCTGCGACCCCGGTCTCGAAACCGATCTCCCTGGCCCGCTGGGTGAGGAACTCCCAGTCTGTCTGGGCCACCTGCGCGATGTGCTCGTGCGTCGCCTTGGTCTGCTCGACGGTGCCGACCTTCAACCCGGCGTCCTTCGCCACCTGGCTCGCGATGTCGGAGTCCTTCATGTTGACGAAAGTCCGGGTGCGCTTGCCCCGTTGCAACCGGTGCGCCTTCTCATAGCCGCGCACCACGGAGTAGATCAGGCCGTCCGCGCAGATCGCCTCGATCGCGGTGACCTCGCCGGTGATCAGCGAAGTGGTTGAGTCCTCGTCCGCCCGCCCCGCGGACACCTCGACCACCATGCCGATCTTCAGCCCGGCATCCTTGACCAGCGTTCCCTCCTCGTCGAGGAAGGTGAGCTCGAACATGTCCGGCAGGTGCAGGTGGGTGTCCACCACCGCGCGGATCAGGTTCGGCGCGATCGTCGGCGAGAGTGGCATGCCGATCGGGTACCCGACCTTGATCGTCGGCCAGACCAGCGCCGTTGAGCTCCCGCCGAGCAGGCCGCCCGGCATCAGGAACCGCCCTTGCTGTTGACCAACTCGTCGGCGTTGGGCAGGTAGACCGTGGTGCCGGGGCGCACCCGGGCCGGATCCTGGATCCGGTTCACTTCGGCGATCTTGCGCCACAGCGCGGGCGTGCCATAGGTGGTCATGGAGATGGACTGGAGCGACTCGCCGTCGCCGACCACGTGCCGGCTGCGGCCGATCACACCGCCGGAGGTCGGGTTCTGCGGCAGGCTGCCGAGCAGGGTGGGGATCTCGGTGAGGTTCATGCTGACCTCGGCGCGGACCGGGATGCCGGCGGAGGTGAACCGGTTGTACTTGATGGTGCAGCCGGTCATCTTGACGGTGTACATGAAGCCGACCATCGGCGGACCCCACTGGAAGGTCAGCTCGGGCGGCTGGGTCTTGAGGTTCAGCCCGGCCACCGTCTTGAGCAGCTGGCCGAGGAAGCCGGCGTCCGGCGACATCCAGGTGAGCAGCGTGTCGCAGCGCAGCTTGGTGTCCCACCCCTCGAAGATCACTCCGCCGATGGTGATCTTGGAACCGGTCGGTACGGTCTTGGTGGTGTTGTTGTTGGCCCGGCCCGCCGTCGACCTGGTGGACGTGGAGCTTGACCGGTTGAAGGTCAGCTCCTTGGGGTTGAAGTCGAAGAGCACGAAGCCGATGTTCGGCAGCGTGGTGCAGCGCAGCGACGCGGGCACCCGCGCGCCGGCGACCGCGGCGATACCGATCGCGGCACCGATTCCCAGGTTCGCACCGGCGCTGACCGCCATCCCAATGCTCATCGCGGCACCTCTCTCTCCACTTCGGTCCACATCGGACGGTTCGTCACAGGAAGCCCTCGTGCGCCAGCTCAAGGGTCTCGGTGGCGATGCCCATGGTCATCGCGTCCAGATCCGGCCCCTTCCACATGGCCGGATACACGTTGCGCAGCTGCCAGCTGGCCACCTTCTTGGCGTGCGCGTCGAAGAGCGTGATCTGCGCGGTGCCGCCGCCGCCGCTGCTCAGCGCGTCGGTCCAGCCGGAAGCCCGGTCCCGCAGCCAGGCCTGCACCTTGGCGGTGTCCCCGGCGTTCATCGCCCTGGCCAACGTGACGTTCGGGTACTGGATCTGGCCGGGCAGGATGTGCTCGTACTGGTAGTTGCCGCCCTCTTTGAGCGGCTCGGGGTTGAACTTCACCTGGAGCCCCTGGCAGCGCGCCCAGCCGCCAAGGTCCACCCCGTCCACCGACACGTGGAAACGCGTGGTGAGGGCGAGCATGGTGCTCAGGCTTATCGCCATGACCTGGCCCTTCTCCTGGTTCGACCGGGCAACAACCGTCAGCCGAGCTTCATCTCGTCCTTGAGGAACCCGCGGTGGGCGAGTTCCAGCGTCTCGATGGAGACCTGGCTCGCGCCCGCGTCGAACCCGGCCACCGACCACTTGACCGGCATGACGTCACGCAGCTCCCAGTCGGCGCCCTCGATCGGCTTGCTGTGCGCGTCGAACAGCTGGATCAGGCCCACGAACAGCTCGCTCTTGAACGAGTTCGCGTCCAGCCACTTGCGCACCTTCGCGGTCTCCTCGGACACCGCCCGCAGCAGCTTTATGTTGGTGTACTTGGTGTTTCCCGGGAAGTAGAACCGGTCGTTGCCACCGTCGCCGGCGCGGTACTCCGCGACATCCCAGCTGACGTCGAGGCCGTCGGCCTTGGACCAGCTGCCAAGGTCGTACTCGGACTTGCCGCTCATCCTGACCACGAAGCGGTTCGCAAGACCGATGGACGAGGTGTCGGACAGGGCCATTTTCGTTCTCCTATCTGAAATCCGTTAGACGACCGGAACGCTCGCGGTCGACGAGCAGCTCCAGGCGCATCCGGCTACGCAGCCGGTCGTAGAGTCGGGCGGACAGCTCGTCGAGATCGAGCTGGTCGAGGTTGAACCCGTGGTCCTCCTGGCTGGACCGGCCGTGCGCCCTGGTCTGCGCCTGCGACTGCGCGTGGGTCGGACCGCTGTGCCCCGCGTCGACGTCGGGAATGTGCGGCTGGTCCCCGGAGCCCTCGAGCCAGTCGTGGTAGTCGAGCGAGTTCTTGTCGTGGCTGCCGATGCCGACCGTGGCCGCGACCGCGTCCGCGGACCGGTCCTCGTCCCGGCTGGCGTACCAACTGCCCTCCGAGCCGACCTCCGCCTTGCTGGTGAACGCACCGGCGAAGCCCATGTTGCCGTCGTGCTCATAGGCGCCGAACGCGTGCCCCCACCGCTGGCCCGCGGTGAGCTTCTGCTCCCCGGTCCCGGCCCCGGTGCCGGTTCCCGTGCCACCGCCGGTTCCGCCGCCATGGGACTCCGCCTCAAGGGCGACCCGCTCGTCGATCGCGTCCAGTTCGTGCTCCGGCAGCTCGTTGATCTCGACCTCGCCGACCCGGCCGAAGTTGAGCGCCGCAAGCCGGTCGTCGATGAGCTGCTGGCGGCGTTCGCCGGCGTTGAACGGCGCGGCGCCGGTGCCCGACCCGCCGCTGCCACCTCCGCCAGGGCGGCCGCGGGGGCCACCGCCACCCGAGGTCGATCCCCCGCCGACGGAGCCGGAGCCCGAACCGCCGCCGGAGCCGGAACCACCGCCGGAGCCCGAGCCGCCCTGGGCGAAGCCCCGGCCCCCGAGTGCCGGGTTGGTCCACTCCTGGACCACCTTCTTGGCCGAGGTCTCGGCGATCTGCCCGACCGCTTCCGTGGTCGGCTGGTCGAACGGGGCGTGCAGGGCGCTCGGTGCGGACGGCGCGGACGGGGTCGACGGCACCAGCGGGGCGAGTTGAGCCGCCGCGCTCATGTCCACTTCGGACACCTGGTTCGGCGCGGCCGCCGCGGGCGCCGTCGGGGCGTGGATCAGCGGCGCGGGCGGCGGCGCGCCGGCCTCGCCGGCATACCACTTCTCCGCGGCCACCGCCTCGGCCTCGAGTGCCTGGCCCTCCGGCGTTTCCGGCGCCGGCAGCTGGCGACCGAAGGTGCGCTGCTGCACCGCGTGCACGAGTTCGTGGGCGAGCAGGCCCCGGGCCGCCTGGGAGTCCGCCGGGCCGGCCTCGTCCGGCAGGAACACCGCACCACCCGCGGCGAACGCCCGCGCGCCACGGGCCTTGGCGGCCTCGCCGACCTTGGGGCCGCGGTAGACCGGCACCTCGGCCACGTCGGCCCGCTGGGTGGAGCGCAGCGCGTCGACCAGGTCGGCCGGCGGCTTGGTGACCACCACCGCGCGCGGCAAGGACTTGCGCGATCTGGCCGGCTCCCGCGCCGGCGTGGCCCGGTAGGTCGGCGAGACGACCCGGGCCGGCGCGGGACGATCGGTGGCCGCCGGTGGCGCGGGCCGGACCGGTGGCGCGGGCGGTGCGGGTGGCTCCGGCCGGGCCGGCGGCTCCTGGGGTGGTCGAGACTCCTCAACCACCACAACGGGTTCGGGTTCGATGACGACGGGCGGCTGCGCCTCGGCCGGCGGCTCCGGCTCGGGCTGGGCCGGCGGCAGGATCAGCTCCGGCTGCTGCGGCAGGGTGAACGGCTCGTGCGCGGGCCGGGAGGTCGGCGTGCCAAGGCCGAGCCGGCGCGAGTCGGCGAGGCTCGCCCGCCGGCGCTTGAGCACGGTCGGTTCCGGCGCCGGCCGGGTCGGGCCGACCTCCTGAACCGGTGCCGGCAGCGACGGGGTCGCCGGCAACGGGAGCGAGGCCGGGCTCGACACGTCGGCCGGAATGAACGTCGGCGGGGTGATCATGGCCGGCAGGCTTGGGCCCGGATCCGCCGGCATGGTGGGAAGTCCGGCCATCGCCGCCAGATCGGGCGGGCCACCCTGCTCCAGCCAGGATGGTGTGTGCCGCAGCCAGGCCGGCGCCCGGTACGGCTCGGCGGCCACCCGCGCTTCGCCGACGTACTCGTCCACCGCCTCGGTCAGCGACGCGACATCGGCAGGCATTGGCCGGGCCGGCCGGTGCACGACCGGCACCGGCTCGGTCGCCGGCCCTGAGACGACAGCGGATCCGGCCGGCGGCTTGGGCCGCGGCGGCAGCACCGTGGCCATGCCCTCCACCCGCCCGGCCGGCGGCGCGAGCGGGGTGCTGGTGATCTGCCGCCGGCCCGGCAGCGGCGGCAGCACCGGAGCCGGGCCGATCACCAGGGGCGCGGTCCGGGAGACCGCGACCGGCAACGGCGGCAGCGTCGCCCATTCCCGGGACGGCCGCGCAGCGGCGACCGCCGGCGGTCCGTCCTGGTTCGCGGCGGGCTCGGGCACCGGTGCCGGACCGGTGCCCTTCCGCCCAAATGGCCAACGCATGCGCCGTCCCCTTAGTCCTCGGCCCCGAGCCGGGTGTGGATCTTGCCGATCTCGGAGATCACGCGTTCCCGCACCGGGTGCTCGAGATCGAGGATCTTGTCGAGATCCCAGTGCAGGTAGTAGGCGACGTACGCGACTTCCTCCCACACCCGGTCAATCGCGTACGTCACGATCCCCCCGGGGCATCACCGGCAACGTCCACCGCGAAGTCGTGGCCGCAGTTGGGGCAGTTGACCCCGACCTCGGTGTGGCCGTCGGCGTTGATCCGCCGGTACAGGTCCTGGAGGAACGCCAGGTCCGACGCGAACAGGTTCTCGATCACGTAGTGGTCCACCTCGGGCACCGAGCCCAGCGTGGTCACCGTGCGGGCCAGCAGCAGCACGGTGAGGTACGCCGGGTTCTGCTTGGCCCGCTGGTCGGCCTGTGTGGTGATCTCGTCGCGCGCCGTGGCCAGCCGCATGACTCCGCTGCGGTGCACCACGCCGTGCTCGTCGACGTACCCACGCGGCAGGGTGAACGGGTACTCGGTCCGCAAGCCGGTCTCGGCCTGCTCCATCGCTACCGTCACACGGCCACGCGCTGGATGCGCTCGGACACGATGGTGACCGTCTCCATCAGCACCTCACTGGAGCCCGCCTTCATCGCGCCGATCTCCAACTTGGATGGCCAGGCGTGCTCGAGGTGGTAGCGGGCCACCGGCTTGCCGTCGGTGTTGTACATGATCAACGAGCAGCTCTTGCGGGCCGCCACGATGTTGCCGAGCAACACCGCCTCGTGCCAGGACCAGAGCTCCATGCTGCTGTTCTTGCCGCGCTTGAGCACCAGCGTCGCCGGCTTGGTCTTGCCGGGCAGCTTCTTGAGGATGACCTCCTTGTCGGTGGACTCCATCAGCTCCACCGGCTCGACCTCGGTGGTGATGCCCTGCAACTCCGAGAACGCGGCGATCTCGACACCGTCGATGGTCAGCGAGAACCGGGCCGCGGTGATCGCGTCGTTCGGCTGGTTGGGGCCTACTCCAGGTGGCATGGCCAACTCTCCTTATGTGGGTTGGAAGTCTCGATGGACGACTCACTCTTCGAGGCCGGCGCCCTCGGCGAACTGCGAGATCCGGAACACCACGAACTCGGCCGGCTTGACCGGGGAGATGCCGATCTCGACGGTCAGGATGCCGACGTCGCGGTTCTCCGGCGGGTTGTTCTCCTCGTCGCACTTGACGAAGAACGCCTCGGCCGGGGTCGCACCGAACAGTGCGCCGTCGCGCCACACCCGACGCAGGAACATGTTCACCGTGCGCTTGACCGAGTCCCACAGCTTCGGGTCGTTCGGCTCGAACACCACCCAGTTCGTACCCTGGAGGATGGACTTCTCGACGTAGTTGAACAACCGCCGAACGTTGAGGTAGCGCCACTCGGGGTCGCTGGACAGCGTCCGCGCGCCCCACACCCGGATGCCCTGGCCGCGGAAGGACCGAATGCAGTTCACCGCGATCGGGTTCAGGATGTCATGCTCGCCCTTGGTGATGTTCAGCTCGAGGGTGACCGCGCCGCGGATCACCTCGTTGGCCGGTGCCTTGTGCACGCCGCGGCTGGTGTCGTTGCGCGCCCAGATGCCGGCGATGTGGCCGCTCGGCGGCACGAACACCTGCTTGCCGGCCACCGGGTCGGCGACCTTGATCCACGGCCAGTACATGGCCGCGTACTTCG
Organism: Labedaea sp.; assembly: GCA_045806965.1. Taxonomy (GTDB): domain Bacteria; phylum Actinomycetota; class Actinomycetes; order Mycobacteriales; family Pseudonocardiaceae; genus DASYTH01. Next base: position 11,169 of record JBJMIG010000040.1, read on the forward strand.
AGTCGTAGCCGGTGACGTCCATCCGCCACTTCTTGACGTCCTCGGCCTTGAGGCCGGGCGGGGTGTCCAGGACGGCCACCCGGTCGGCCATCAGCTCGCAGTGCGCGATCATGGCCAGCTGCACGGCCTTGACGTCCTCTTCGGACAGTGCGCCCTTCTGGTAGGCGGCCATCAGGTCGGGCACGCAGAGCATGGTGACCTCGTCGATCGCCTCGAGGCCGCCGAAGCCGGTGCGGTCCGCGGAGTTGCCGACGTAGTCGTTGGACTCGATCTTCTCCGGTGCCGGGGCCGGGGTGGCCAGGGCGATCTCGCCGGCCTTGGGCACGGACAGCGCCTTGCCCTTGGTCTCCTCGATCACGATCAGCTTCGACTGCTGGCGCACCACCGTGGCCACGTTGTTCGGGCCGCGCTTGGTGGTCACGTTGTCGAAGGTCTCCACCGGCTGACCGTGCTGCTTGACGATCAGCTTGAAATTGTCGTCGCCCTCCTCGCTGGCGGGCGCGACCTCGATGGTGATGTCGTTCGCGTCCGCGGCCCGCGCCGAGATGCTCAGCGCCGGGCGGTCGCCCTGGCCGGCGGCGGGCAGTTCGGCGTGCGGCAGGGCCACGTGGCCGTTGCCGCTTCCGTTGCCGTCGCCGACGGCTCCCCCGACCCGGACCACATACGCCACACCACCGCCGTTCTGGAAGTAGCCGTACACGGCGTGGGCAAGGTAGTAGTCCTCGACGAAGTCGCCGAAGGTCTGCTTGAACTGCGTCCAGTTCGTGACGAGTACGGGTTCGTGCAGGGGTCCACGCTCGGCGAAGCCCACGAAGGCGGCAACCGCGGTGCCAACGGCCTCGATCGGCCGGGAGCCCGAAGAAACCTCCTCCATGTACACGCCGGGCGAGAGGTAGCTGCTTGCCATCTCGGGTATCTCCCTCGTTTCGCGGCCTGTCTGCGCCACCAGCGGCAGGATGAGCAGACCCCCTGCCGGGAGGCTTGTCCCGAGCTTCATCGGTCGAGGGCGGCGCGCGCAGTCGTCGGGGGGCGGGGCAGTGGGCGCCCAAGGCTGCCTTTTCGGGCGACGTTCGCGCACTGAAAGGACGGGCGTCGGACACTGTTGCGGCACGCCTCGCCCACCGACACTGGCTCCTGTGATCACGGAGGTGGACGACGCTCTCTGCGTGCTGCTCGGCCGATCGTTGCCGGAGGGCACCATGGTGCGGCTCGATCCGCCCAAGCCGACGTGGCAGACCGAGCGCCCGTCCAAGGCGATCGACCTGTTCCTGTTCGGGCTGCACGACGACGCGCGGGGCCGGGAGACCGGCTGGCACGAGGTGCGCGACGATCGCGGCGCGGTGCTGTCCCGGCGTGAGGCGATCCGCCGCTGTCAGCTGTCCTACCTGGTGACCGCCCGCGCGCCGAAGATCAGCGAGGAGCACCGGCTGCTGGACATCGCGCTGCGCACCTTGGTCTTCACCGACATCCTGCCGGCCGACTGCCTGCCCTCCGGCCTGTCCGACACCGGGGCACCGGTGTTCGTCAACGTCGCCGAGACCGAGCCGGGCAGCCTGTGGACGAGCCTCGGCATGCCGGCGCGGGCGGCGTTCGTGGTCCGAATCAGCGCCCCGTTCGTGCCAGAGCCGGACACCGACCTCGCTCCGCCGGCCGACCAGATCTCCCTGGCCACCGGCCAGGAGGTGCGCAAGCCCGGCCCGGCCGGACCGCTGGCCCCCAGCGGTCCGAAGAAGTGGGTCCGCGCCCCCGCGCCGGAACCCGGCATGCCACCCGCCCGCCGCAACGGCGACACCCCGGCACCGGAGCCGGACCCGAGCAAAGCCGCCGGCCGGTCGTGAGCGAGCTTGCGAGCGAACAATCGAGCACGGTGTCGTGCGCCGTACCGCAGAGTGTGCGAGGTGAATGATGGCCCCTGGAGCCAAGATGGGTGACAACGTGGTCGGCACCGACATCCACATCATCATGATCCCGTCGCCGGGCGGCCCGGTCCCGACGCCGCTGCCGCACCCGTTCGCCGGCACCATCACCGGCGGGTGCAGCACCGACGTGCTGATCGGCGGGCAGCCGGCGGCCGTGGTCGGCAGCACCGCCACCAATGCTCCGCCACACATTCCCCAGGGTGGGCCGTTCCAGGTTCCGCCGACGAACCAGGGCACCGTGATCAAGGGCAGCGGTACCGTGCTGATCAACAACAAGCCTGCCGCTCGGGCCGGCGACACGGTGACGACCTGCAATGACCCTGCGCCCGCTCCGACGAGCTCTATTGTCGCGGTAGGCACGGTGGACATCGGCGGCTGAGGAGGAGCGTGTGGCGGACGAGCCCGAACTGAAGCCCGGCGCCAGCTCCGAGTGGGTCAGCTATCTCCAGCAGATGTTGAACCACCACTATCAGCAGACCGTGGTCGAGGAGAACGGCTGGTACGACGACGCCACCGCGAGCGCGGTCGCGCACTTCCGAAAGCAGAGCGGGCTGGACGAGGGCGATCACGTCGACTCAGAGTTCTGGGACCTGCTCCTCGGCCGGTAAGGCGACCAGCTGTCCCGGTGCGATCGGCACCGCGACCAGCACGACCACCCCGATGGAGGCGAGCTCCTGCTCGTGCCGGACGAACCAGGCACCCGCCTGGCCGGAGCCGACCGGGTCGACCGCCCGCCCGTCGGCCGGCAGCGCGGTCACGTCAAGGGAGTAGCGGGTGTCGCCGGAGACGGTCACCGTGCCGCAGTCACACCGCTGCCCGAAGTTGATCACGCAGGAACCGGCGAAGGTCATCGTGTTCGGCTCGGTGAACCGGTAGCCCACCTGGCTGAACCCGTGCGCCGCGGCCGAGCTGATGGTCGGCGAGTACGAGCCGGCCCCGCTCACCATGAGCCCCTTGGCCATGGCCCGCAACGCTTTGAGCGTGCAGGCCCGCACCACCCGGTCCTCCGCGCCCGCACCTCTTGCCGCGCTGATGTCCAACTCACCGTGCAGGAACAGCTCGAACCGCACCCCGACATGTCCAATGTCGACGGACGCGGTGGCCACCGGTGTGGTTGGCAGTGTGTACCGGAACGCCCGAAGGCCCGGCCTCGTTGGAACCATTGGCTTCCCTCGGGGTGACGTGGCGGTATGACAATGACGTTAGGGCCCGGCCTGAGCTGTACGGATGACCAATCGGGCAGCACATGGGGCGGTCAGCGGCGTCGCTGGACGCCTCACGGGAAGGAAACAATCCCGTCCCCGAACGGCAACACGCGGCGAGCAGTGTGGCCGCCATGGACGTGAACCCGCGGACCTGGCTGCTCCGCGTCGAGTTGGACGACCGGCCGGGCGCGCTCGCCCGGGTCACCACCAGGCTCGCCGCCCGGGACTGCAACGTGCTCGGTCTGGCGGTGCTGCCGATACCCGGCGGCGTGGTGGACGAGTTGGTGGTCCACACTCCCGAGGACGTCGGTCCGGCCACCCTGGTCGCCGACATTCGGGCCGAGGGCGGGCGGTGCGTCGGCCTCACCACGGCGGACCTGCGCAGCCTGGTCGACCCGACAACGGCGGCGCTGCGCGCGGTGGCCAGGATGCTGGACGACCCCGCGGCGGCGGCCGACGCGGTGCGCACCGTGCTGGCCGCGGACTCGGCCGGGTTCGAGCCGGCCCGGCCCACCGCGCCCGACGCGCCGGCCGCTCCGGCCGGGAATGGGCACCGGCTGACCCTCGACACCGGTGCCGGCGACACGCTGGTTGCCAGGCGCGGCTGGGCGCCATTCACCGACGTGGAGGTCGCCAGGGTCGCCGCACTCGCCGAAGTCCTTGCCGCCGCGGCGGTCCAGGCCGCTGCGCCGGCAGCGGTGCTCACCACCGACGGCGCCGGCCTGGTGCTGCGCGGCGCCACTCCCGCCGATGCCGAAGCGGTCACCAGCCTGCACAACCGCTGTTCCGCGCAGACCTTGTTCGCCCGGTACCACGCGGGAGTGCGCACCCTGCCCCGGCGGCTGCTGTATCACCTGCTCAGCCCGCCGCGCGGCACCGCCGTGCTCGCCTTGTGCGGCACCACGGTCGTCGGCGTGGCCCAACTGATCCGGACCACGACGCCGGACGAGGCCGAGATATCGCTGCTCATCGAGGACGGCTGGCAGCGCCGCGGCCTGGGCACCGCGATGCTCCGCCGGCTGGCCACCCTCGCCCGCGCCGCCGGCCACCGCGAGATCGTCGCCTGGTGCCTGCCGAGCGAGCTGGCTTTCGCCCGCACCGCGACCAGTTCGGGGCTGCCCATGTCGGTCCGTCGCGAGGCCGAGCTCGTGCGCATCTCGCTGCACGTCACGGCGGAGTGCTTCGGGCCGGCGGCCGAGGACGAGAATCTGGTCGGCGGCCGAAGCTGACCGGCCGCACGGCCGACGCGGCGAGGGCCAGCAGGGCGAAATAGAGGTAGGCGTTGCCGAGCAGTTGCTGGCCGACGGTCCAGTCGTATTCCCGGTTGGCCGTCGAATCGGTCCACCACCATTGTGGGGCGAGCGCGAAAACGGCCAACCCGGCGTATCGCCAGATTCCGGCGAACACGAACAACCCCGGAACCAGCCAGACCCAGTGGTGGGTCCAGGAAACCGGGGAGACGACCAGAATCGCGAGCGCGTTGAGCACGACCGCGTATTCAGGGCGGCCCTCGGCAATGGCCCGGCGCATGCCGATCGCGGTGACCGCGAGCGTGAGCACGATCCCGAGCAGCCACAGCACCGTGCGAGCCGGCGGGGTGAGGCCGAATCGGGCGAGTGCGGCCAGCAGGGACTGGTTGCCGGCGTAGTGCACGGTGCCGATCCGCCCGGTGTCCCACAGCGCGGACGTCCAGTAACGCACCGAATCCGGGCCGGCGAACAGGAATCCGGCCGCGGTGCCGGCCAGGAACGCGACCACGGCCCGGCAGATCGCCCGCGAGTCCCGGTTGAGCAGGAGGAACAGCAGGAACGCGGCCGGGGTGAGCTTGACCGCGGCGGCCAGTCCGACCAGGGCACCGCGCGGCCAGCGAGGTGCCGGATTCAGGCAGTCGAGCAGGACGAGTGCCATCAGCACGAGGTTGATCTGGCCGTAGTCCAGCGTGGCACGCACCGGCTCGACGGCGACGGCGAGCGGCAGCACGGCGGCGATGAGCACCCGGCTCGGCACTCGCTTCGGAGTCCGCCCGGCCACCATGGGCAGCACCGCCGCGGTCGCGGCCAGGCCGAGCAACCCCAGCAGTGCGCCCGCGACCGGAAGGGGCATCAGGGTCAGCGGCGCGAACAGCACCGCGGCCACCGGCGGGTAGGTGAACGGCAGCCGCAGTCCGCCAGAAGTGGCCGGCAGCGTCGCGTACAGGTCCGCCCCGGCCCACCAGGCTCGTGCCCCAATTCGGTAGACGTCGAGATCGAGATACCCGGTGAAACCGAAACCGCCGAGAATTCCCGTCCTGGTGAGCAACAAATACCCCAGAGCGAGCACATTTGCCGCACCGAAACCAATTCCCAACAATAGCCGCCGCCGGATGCAAGCGCGCGCGAACAACACCGTGACTACCTCCGAAACCCCGACCTGCGACCCTGGTGCCCCCAACTCGGAACAAGGTGTACAGTTCCCGTCATATCGGGCCCATAAGAGCGGCACTTATGTCGCGCTTATCCGTACTGGGGAGCGACATGCGAGTGCTGGTCGCTGAGGACGAGCAGATGCTCGCCGACGCGGTCGCGGAGGGGCTGCGACACCTCGGGCTCGCCGTGGACGTCTGCTACGACGGCGACGCGGCGCTGGAGCGGGTCACCGTGCACCGCTACGACGTGGTGATCCTGGACCGCGACCTGCCCGCCGTGCACGGCGACGAGGTGTGCCGGACGATCGTCGCCGGCGACGGGGAGACCAGGGTGCTGATGCTGACCGCGGCGGCGAGCATCCGGGAGCGCGTGGACGGCCTCGGCCTCGGCGCCGACGACTACCTGACCAAGCCGTTCGCGTTCGCCGAGTTGGTCGCCAGGGTGCATGCGCTCGGTCGCCGGGCCCGGCCGGCGCTGCCGCCGGTGCTCGACCGGGCGGGACTGCGCCTGGACCTGCCGCGCCGCTTCGCCTCCCGCGACGGCCGGCCGCTTTCGTTGTCCCCGAAGGAGTTCGCCGTGCTCGAGGTGCTCATGCGGGCCGAAGGCGCGGTGGTCAGTGCCGAGGAACTGTTGGAGAAGGCATGGGACGAGCACACGGATCCGTTCACCAACGCGGTGCGCGTGGCGGTGATGACCCTGCGCCGGAAACTCGCCGATCCACCAGTGATCCACACGGTGCCCGGGATGGGTTACCGGCTCGGCTGAGCGGCGGCCCGACCTCGCTGCGCGGCCGGATAACCGTGGCCTGCCTGGTGACCTTCGCGGTCGGGATACTCGCCGGCGGCCCTGGGCTGACCGCCGTGGCCAACCTGTGGCACTCGATCTTCCCGCCGGACGATCAGCCGCTCTGCGAGCACGAGTTCGGCTATCTCTACCAGTGCGGGCCGCCCTACGACGGGCTCGGCCGGACCGTGGCCGTCGCCGCGCTGATCGTCGGGATCACGCTCACCGTGCTGTTGTTCCGGAGGGTGGCGCGGCTGGTCCTGCGCCCGGTGGCCGGCATGGCGGACACCGTGTGGCACATGGGTCCGCACAATCTGGGCGAGCGGATCCGCTGGTTCGGCGGCGCCGACGAGCTACGCGAACTGGCCAACGCGATGGACGACATGCTCGACCGGGTGGCGTCCGGTTTCGAGGGTCAGCGCCGGTTCGCCGCCAATGCCTCGCACGAGCTGCGCACCCCGCTCGCGGTCCAGCGCACCCTGCTGGAGGTCGCGATGACCACGAGCAACGGGACCAACGCCGACCTCAACCGGCTCGGCGCCCAGCTGCTGCTGGTCAATGAGCGCAACGAGCGCCTGATCGAGGGTCTGCTCGCGCTGGCCGAGAGCGACCGCGGCCTGGTGGGTGAGGTCCCGGTCCGGCTGGATCGCCTGGTCGAGGCGGCGCTGGACAGCTACGCCGAGCTGGCCGCCGAGCACGACGTGACGCTGCGCCGGGGGCTCACCGAACGCACCGTCAACGGCGACCCCGTCCTGCTCGAGCGCCTGGTCACGAACCTGCTGCACAACGCGATCCGGTACAACACCGCGGACGGCTGGGTCGAGATCGTGGTTGCCGACCGCCCCGCCCTCGCCGTGCGCAACGCCGGGCCGCACGTACCGACCGAGTCCATCCCCGCCCTGTTCGAACCCTTCCGCCGGCTGGGCGCCGACCGCACCACCCAGCGCGACGGCGCCGGCCTCGGCCTGTCCATCGCCCGCTCGATCGTCACCGCCCATCGCGGGCAGATCCAGGCCACCCCAGGCCCGGAGGGCGGCCTGGACGTCACTGTCACGCTGCCCTGAAATGGCCCTCGCGGCCGGTGCGGTCAGGACTGGCCGGGGGCCTCGAGCAGACCGCGGTCCAGTGCGATGGCGACGGCTTCGGCCCGGCGGGCGGCGCCCAGCTTGGCCATGATCCGGGTGAGGTGCACGCTGACCGTCTTCTCGCTGATGAACAGCTCGTCGCCGACCTGGCGGTTGGTGCGCCCGAGCGCGACCAGGCGGAGCACCGTGCGCTCCCGGGGGGTGAACGGATCGACGGCGTCGCGCGGGGTGGCGCCGGCGCCAAGCGCGATGCGGCCGCGCTTGGCCAAGCGGCGAACCGCGTCGCGCAGCGGCCGGGCGCCGAGCCGCTCGGCGACCTCGTCCGCGGCCCGGAGCTCGGCGGCGGCCTCGTCGCGCCGCTCCGCACCGAGCAGGGCCTCGGCCAGGCGCCAGCGGCACACCGCTTGGTCGTACGCGGCGCCGTAGCCGAACCCGTCGACCGCGGCACGCCACAGCGACGGGTCGCCGGAGCCGGTGAGCCGGCTGGTCTCGGCATTCGCGCGGGCCAACCAGGCGCGCCCCTCGGGCCCGAGCGTGCCGGACCTCGGGCTGCCCAGCTCGGCGACCTTGCGCGCGTGCTCGGCGAGTTGCACGCCCTGCTCGGACGCCGCCTGCACGGTCTCGGCGTCGCGCCGCAGCGTCGCCCTGGCCACCACGTCGGCGTGCGCCGCGACGCCGAGCGCGGCCAGCCGGATCCCGGCCAGCAACCAAGCTCCGCCCACCTGCTCGGCGGACCGCAACGCCTCCCGCACCCACTCGACGGCCCGCTCCGGCCGGCCGCGCCAGCAGGCCAACTCGGCGCCGGCGGCCCCGATCACCAGCGCGATCTGCAGGTCCCGGTGCCGCTCCGAGCGCAGCTCGTTGACCAGCCGCTCGGCCTCGGCGAACCGGCCCCTCGACACCACGACCGGCGCACCGACGGCGGCCAGCCGGGCGGACACCGTGCTGGACACCCGGTGCCCCGGTGGTTCGGCGGCGCACTCGCTGCCGTCCCAGTCCCCGCCGACGTACCGCGTGATCACCTGGAGGATGCGCAGTTCCAGCCCGTAGGTGCTCCAGGTCATCCCGGTCTGCTTGGCCCGCTCCGCACCGGCGCCGATCACGCGCGCGGTCTCGTCGAGCCGGCCCTGGTCATACAGGTTGACCGCGAGGGTGTACCAGGCGCGCAGCTCCACCGAGAGCGCGCCCGCCTCGACCGCCTTGCGCCGCGCCTCGACCAGCCGCTCGCCGGCCTCCTCGATCTTGCCGACACCCTCGGCCAACGCCGCGAGCGTGGTCAGCGCGTCCGCCTCGGCGGCCGCCGCCGACACCTCGCGCGCGTCGGCCACCGCCAGCTCCGCGCGCTCCCTGGCCGCTTCCATCCGCCCGGCCCCGCGCAGGATCGTGGCGTACACGGCGAGCACCCAGGCCCGCACGTCGCTCGCCGGCCGGTCCGCGACCAGCGTCCAGGCCTGCTCGATCACGGTCCGTGCCTCCGCCTCACGGCCGTCCAAAATGGACAAGGCCTGGGCGAGCCTGCGGCGCAGCCGGGCCTGCATCTCGGGATCCGGGTTCTGGTCGGCCAGTTTCACCGCGGAACGCGCGTAGGCGACGGCCCGCTCCGGCTCGCCGGAGGTGCCCGCCACCCAGACCGCGCGCCGCAGCAGCGTCAGCTCGTCTACATCGGACGGACGGTCCTCCGGCGGCACCGCGTCCCATAGCCGTAGCGCCCTTTCCAGATGCCGCAACGACTCCGCCGGCGCGCCGAGCCGCTCGGCCTCCTCGGCGGCGACCACCGACGCGGCCAGCGCCTGCGGCATCGAATGGCTTTCCATGCTGTGGTGGGCGAGCTCGGCCGCGGCCCCTCTGGCACCCTGCTCGGTGGCCAACTGCTTGGCGTACGCGCCGTGCAGCCGAACCCGCTCACCGGGCAGCAGATCGCCGTAGACCGCCTCGCGCAGCAGCGCGTGCCGGAACGAGTAGACCTCCCAGTCGCCGACCACGACCAGGACGTGGTGCTGCATCGCCTCGCGCAGCGCCGCCTCGAGCTCGACGTCGGCGAGCTCGACCACGGCGCGCAGCCGCGCGTGCGGCACCTCGCGGCCGGCCACCGAGGCGACCCGGACCACCTGCTGCGCGGCCGGACTGAGCCGCTCGATGCGGGCCAGCAGCACGTCCATCAGGGTGGCCGGGATGTCGCCCGCGTCCGCGTCGGAGTACGCCGCGAGTAACTCCTCGGCGAAGAACGCGTTGCCCTCGGAGCGGCCGGCGACCTCGCGGATCACCTCGTCCGGCAGCCGCTCCTCGGCCAGCGCGTTGACGAACTGCCTCGACGCGGCCGTGCCGAACGGCGCGAGGTCGAGCCGCTCGACCGCGGGCAGCCGGACCAGCTCGGCCAGCAGTGGGCGCAACGGATGGCGCCGGGTGAGGTCGTCCCTGCGGTAGGTGCCGACGATCAGCAGCCGCTGGCTGCGCAGCCGGGCGAGCAGGAAGGACAGCAGTGCCCTGGTCGACCCGTCGGCCCAGTGCAGGTCCTCGATGATCAGCACCAGGCTCGAGCGCTCGGCCAACTCGCCGAGCAGCCCGTGGACCGCGTCGAACAGTTGCAGCTGGCCGACATCCTGCTCCGGGCGGGCACCGCCGCGCCAGCCGGGCGGGCCAGGTTCGGGCCCGAGCCGGCCGGGGTCGGCGATCGCCGGGATGGCCTGCTCGGGCAGCAGTCTGGCCAGCGCCGGGCGGGTGGGCAGGTCCGCGGGCAACGTCGCGGCGACTTGGCCGAGCGCCTCGGCGAACGGCAGGTAGGGCAGGCCGGTCTCACCGGCGTCGAGGCAGCGGCCGGTGAGCACCAGCGCGCCCCGGGCGCGGGCCTGCTCGGCCAGCTCCGCGGTGAGCCGGGTCTTGCCGACCCCGGCGTCACCGGCGACCAGTACGGCGGCTGCCGACCCCCCGGCGGCCCGCTCGAAAGCGGCACGTAGCCGGTCCAACTCCCGGCTCCGCGCGATCAACGCAACTCCAGTCCCCAGACGTGGCACGTCACGCATCGTGTCACACCCGGGGTCGCGTTGACTCGTTCATTAACAACGCCAACCGTCTCACTGAGACAGCAGCCGACGCCACCGCGCGGGGTGGGTTTTCCTTGCCGCGCGCAGGGTCTCGGCGACGAGCTCCAACCGCGCCGACCGCCTGCGGTACTCCATCTCGGCCGAAACGAGCTCCGGTGTCCACTGCATCCGACTCACCTCTCCTTGTCGCTCGAGGTGAAGGTTGCGCCTGAGGTGCCCGGCGCGACATCGGGCGATCACCCACGCTGGTCCCGAAATAGCCTTAGCCGCAGGCCTTAGCGCGCCGGCCGGCCGGGTAAGGAGCCCTTAGGAGGGCCAAGGGTGGCGGGCTGTTCCAACAGGCCACGCTCGTGGGCGATGGCCACCGCCTCGGCCCGGTTCGTAGCGCCAAGCTTGGCCATGACCCGGGACAGGTGAACGCTCACCGTCTTCTCGCTGATGAACAGCTCGGTGCCGGCCTCCCGGTTGGTCCGGCCGAGTGCGACCAGGCCGAGTACCGCGCGTTCTCTCGGAGTGAACGGGTCGATCGTGTCCCTGGCCACCACCGCGTCGCCGAGGCTGATCCGGCCGCGCCGGGCGAGCCGGCGCAGCGCGTCGCGCAGCGGCCGGGCGCCGAGCCCGCCGGCCACCTCGTACGCCACGCCAAGCTCCCGGGCGGCGTCCTCCCGCCGGTCGACGCCGAGCAGCGCCTCGGCCAGCCGCCACCGGCAGACCGCCTGCTCGTAGACCGCGCCGTAGCCGAACGCGGCCACCGCCGCCTGCCACCGCGCGCAATCCCCCGGCCCGGACAGCCGGCTCGCCTCCGCCTCGGCCCTGGCGAGCCAGGCCCGCCCCTCCACCCCGAGCGTGCCGGTTCTCGGCGAACCTAGTTCCGCGGTGCGGCGGGCCACCTCGACCAGCTCCAGGCCGTCCAGGCGGGCCTGCTCCGCCGCGCCGGCGTCGCGCCGCTGTGTGGCCCTCGCCAACGCGTCGGCCGCCGCCGCGGTGCCCAGCGCACCAAGCTTGATGCCGGCCATCAGCCACTGGCCGGAGCCTTGCCCGGCGTTCGCCAGCACGTCCCGGATCGCGGCCACGCCCTGCTCCGGACGGCCCTGCCAGCGGGCCAGCTCGGCGGCGACGGCACCCATGGTCAAGCCGATCAGCACGTCGCGGTGCCACTCCTGGCGCAGCTCGGCCACCAGCCGCGCGGCCTCGGCGAGCATTCCCCGGCCGACCAGCACCGGCGCACCGGCCGCGGCCAGCCGGGCGGACACCGTGCCGGACACCCGATGTCCCGGCGGCTCGGCGGCCGCCTGCGCGCCGTCCCAGTCGCCGGTCACGTACCGGATGGTCACCTGCATGGTGTGCAGCTCGAGGCCGTAGCTGCTCCAGGTCAGTCCGGTGGACCGAGCCCGGGCGACGCCCTCGTCCACCACCCGCACCGCCTCGTCGAGCAGGCCCTGCTCGTAGCGGTTGAGGCACAGGTAGTGCCGGGCGCGCAGTTCCGTGGTCAACGCGCGGGCCTCGTCGGCCCGGCCCATGGCCTCGATCAGCCGGTTGCGGCTCTGCTCGATCCGCCCGTCGGACTCGTCGAGCGCGGCCAGCGTGGTCAGCGCGTCCGCCTCGGCGCCGGGCGCGTCCGCCTCCCGCGCGGTGGCCACCGCCAGCTCGGCCCGCTCCCGCGCGCTGTCGAACCGGTCCGCCTGCCGCTCGATCACCGCGTACACCGCAAGCACCCAAGCCTTGGTGTAGCTGGCCGGACAGTTCTCGATCAATGCCCAGGCGCCGCGGATCACCTCGCTCGCCTCGGCTTCCCGGCCGTCCAGCACGGCAAGCGCCTTGGCCAGCCGGCGGCGTACCTCCGCGCCGACCTCGGGGTCGACCCCGTCCGCGTGCTTGACCGCCGAGCGGGCGAACGCCACCGAGCGCTCCGGATCGCCGGACGAACCGGCGTACCAGGACGCACGGCGCAGCAGCTCCAGCTCGTCCACCTCGGCCGGCCGGTCCCCCTCCCGTACCACGTGCCACAGCTTGAGCGCCCGCTCCACGTGCTCGAGCGCCTCGGCAGGCGCGCCCGACCGGCCGGCCTCGGCCGCGGCCCGCACCGACGCGGCCAAGGCCTGCGGCAGCGCGTGGCTCTCCATGCTGTGGTGCGCGAGCGCGGCGGCCGCACCGCGGTTGCCCTGCTCGGCGCTGAGCAGCGCGGCGTAGGAGGAGTGCTACCGGTCCCGCTCGCCGGGCAGCAGGTCACCGTAGACCGCCTCACGCAGCAGCGCGTGCCGAAACCCGTACACCTCCTCCTCGGCGCCGGGAACGAGGATGTGGTGCTGCACGGCCTCGCGCAGCGCCTCCTCCAGCTCGGCGTCGGCCAGCCCGGCCACCGCACGCAGCCGGGCGTGACCGACGTGCCGGCCGGCCACCGAGGCGACCCGGATCACCTGCTGCGTGCTCGGGCTGAGTCGTTCCACCCGGGCCAGCAACACATCCACCAGGGTTGCCGGGATGCCGCCGCCACCCTCCTGATACGCGGCCAACAGCTCCTCGGCGAAGAACGCGTTGCCGTCGGACCGGCCGGCGACCGCACGCAGCACGTCGTCGGGTACCCGCCCCTCGGCCAGCGCGGCGACGAAGGCCCTGGCATCGGCGCGGCCGAACGGGGTCAGTTCCATCCGCTGCACCGCGGGCAGCCGAAGCAGCTCGGCCAGCAGCGGCCGCAGCGGATGCCGGCGGTGCAGATCGTCGCCGCGGTAGGTGCCGACGATCAGCAGCCGCTGGCCGCGCAGCCGGGTGCACAGGAACGACAGCAACCGCCTGGTCGAACCGTCGGCCCAGTGCAGATCCTCCAGGATCAGCACCACGCACCGGCTCGCCGTCAGGTCGCCGAGCAACCCGTTCACCGCGTCGAAGATCTGTAACTGGCCGACGTCCTGCTCCGGCCGGGCGGCGGCGTGCGGGTATCCGGCGCCGACCGGCAGGGCCAGGCCGGTGACCAGCGCGCCGGGCTCGGGCGGCACGGGCAGCGCCGACTCGGGGAACAGCGTGGCCAGACCGGGATGTGCGCGGATGGCCCGTTCCCGATCCCCGACGCCGGCCAGCGCCTCGGCGAACGGCAGGTAGGCCAGGCCGGTCTCGGTGGCGTCGAGGCAGCGCCCGGTCAGCACCAGCGCGTCCTTGTCCCTGGCCAGCCCGGCGAGCTCCTCAATCAGCCGGGTCTTGCCGACCCCGGCGTCGCCGGCGATCAGCAACGCCGCCGCCGACCCCCCGCCATCGGCCTGCTCGAAGGCGGCCCGCAGTCGGTCCACCTCCCGGCCGCGCGCCACCAGCGGAACCCCCGAACCCAGGCGCGGCATGTCAAGCATGCTGTCACACCTCAGGCCGCGGAGTCCGACCCGAACCGAAGGCCGCCCCGCAGGCGGCCGGCCGCCGACTCATCGCCGCGCTCGGGCGAGCGCAGCCGCCGCCACCAGGACGGACGGGACTGCCGGGACGCCCGGACCTGGCGGACCAGCGCGCTGTGCTTGGCCACCTCGTGCCGGCGGTCGACCTCGGCCCGGATCGCTTCCGTCGTCCACTCCACCTTGATCACCCTCTTCTCGTGTCGAGGATGAGGTTCGTCCTGAGGCGGCCGGCGCGGCATCCGAGGTTCGCCCACACCTACCCGGCCGGCACCCCTTACTCCGGGGGCCGGCCCTTACCCGAACGCCGGCGAGCCGCGGCCCCCAGAGAGGACCGCGGCTCGCCGATCGTGCGTGACTGTCCGGTTTCAGCCGGGCAACGAGTGCCCGTCAGGGGCGGTCAGCGGCCCTCCTTCTTCAGGACACCAAGGAACGCCTGCCACCCGGCGTCCGCGAAGGACAGGTGGCCAACCTCAGGATTCTTGGAATCCCGCACCGCTGCGCCACTTCCGGCCACGACCAGCTCGACGCAGTCGTTTCCCGCACCGCTGCGGCTGCTCTTGCGCCACCCGGTGCCTCCGAGGTCAGAAACGGTCACGCCCCACTCCCTTCGCTCTAGCTCAGCCGATCGGCCGCTTCCTCGACCAGCCCACGGGTTTCGGTCGTGTTCAAGGCCGACGCTCGCAAGTGGTCGAACATCAACGTATACCGATACACGTCCGCTGGATCCTCTAAATAGGACCCCGTCGTGGTGTTTTCCACATACACCACGTCCGGGTCGGCCTGCTCGGGGAAGCCGAGAATGAGGAACGGACCTTCCATCCCGGCGTGTGCGCCCGATTCGAAGGGCAGCACCTGGATCGTGACGTGCGGCAGCTCGGCCGCCTGGATCATCCGCTGGAGCTGGCCGCGCATGATCGCCCGGCCGCCGACGACGCGGTGCAGCACCGCCTCGTCGATGACCACCCAGTACTCCGGCGGCTGCGGGTCGGTGAGCAGTTTCTGCCGGGCGATCCGGGCGGCGACCCGGCGCTCGATCTCCTCCTCCGGCTGGTCCGGCCGAATCGCGCGGTGCACCGCGCGGGTGTAGTCCTCTGTCTGGAGTAGACCGGGGACCAGCAACGCCTGATGGGCGTGCAGCGAGGACGCGTCCGACTCGAGGCCGACGAAGGAGCCGGTGAACACCTCGTTGTACGCGTGCCACCAACCCTTCTTCCTGGCCTCCCTGGCCAGTTGCACGAGTGCCTCGCGCCGGTCGGCGTCGATCGGGTACAGCTCGAGCATGTCGCGGACGTCGCGCGGGGTCACTCCCACGTGGCCGGTCTCGATGCGACTGATCTTGGACGCCGAGCACTCCAGCTTGTCGCCGACCTCGTCGATGGTCAGCCCGGCGGCCTCCCGCAGTCGCCGCAGCTCGCTGGCGAGCCGCCGGCGACGCACCGTCGGGCTGTTACCTCTCGCCATGGACCATCACCTCAATGCTCGACGCTGTGGGACAGATGTTCGTGATGATCGGGGGTTATGTCTACCCGGTGTGGGCCTCGTCCCGCCGAGGGTAGTTTGACCGTCGCCTGATCGGGTATTGCAACTTGCAAGGTGATGCATGCGTGGAGCAAGCTCCTACACGAGCCGAAGATTTTCCTGCGGCCGGCGAACGCGGACGTGGAGGGGAGTCATGACCGGTGCCACGGTGGGTGTCACGATGGGTGTGAGCTCCCATCAGGGTCGGTGTTCAACGACGGTATTCGAAGATCAGGTTTTCGAAGATCAAACGGGGTGCCGGTCGGTGGGGGCCTCGAGATGGCACTCTATGCCGTCCTTGCCCGCCACGCGCCCCCACCTAGGGATTGGCCGCGGATGACCGCCAGTATCTTCGCCCACCTCGAGGCCTCGCTACACCAGTATCTCGGCGAGGTGGCTGAGCGCGCCCGGCAGGCCGACGAGCAGACCGCGGCCGCGATGGCCAGGACCGAACTGCCCCGCATCGCCGAGGCCCTGCGCGCGGTGCTGGACGAGCACGAACCCGACCAGCACGGCCGCTGCCCCCGGTGCCGCGCCCGCCGCTTCGGCCGCACCCCCGCGCCCTGCCGCGCCTACCTGAGCGCCCACCTGTGCCTGCTGGTCGCCGAGGACGACCCGCGCCCGCCGGACCTGCTCAACGTGACCGCGGACCCGCGCAACCGCCTCGACGCCCCGGGGTAGCCCGAATCCGAGTCGCGCGTTCTCCCCCCAACACGCGACTCGTGCCGGGCGGCCATCCTCCCCGGATCTCCCCGCGTCGCCCGGCGAAACAGCGGGTCCGGGACCAACGTCCTCTCCCGGCAAGGTCCCGGACCCCTGTGTCACCACGACAGCCGTACAGCGCAAGGTGACATTACTTCGCTTCTGTCAGCGGAATGTCACCTTGCGCTGTACGGGCGCTCTGTGCGGGGCGCTCCGTGCGGGCCGCTCCGTGTGGGCGCGCTTTTCGGCGGCCCGTCAGCAGGACTTCTGCCAACTGCACTCCAGGTCGGAGCGCCCGGTCTCGACGCCGGTGGCGACCTGGGTGGGGCGGTCAGCGGCCAGCCGGGTGGCCACCGCGTCCTCGAGCGGGCGCAGGCTGATGCCCACCGAGTTGTTGGTGATCATCGAGAAGACCAGCGGTTCGCCGCCCGGCGTCGTGACGTAGCCGGACAGCGCGCTGGCGCCGGTGAAGGAGCCGGTCTTGGCGTGCACGTTGCCGGCGGCCGGGGTGCCGCGCATCCGGCTGCGCAGGGTGCCGCCGACCAACCGGTCCGGGATGCCCGCGATCGGCAGCGCGTCGTACCAGGTGGGGAACCACGGTTTGGCCCTTGCGGCCAGCAGCAGCGTGCTGACCTGGTCGGGCGCGATGTGGTCCATTCGGGACAGTCCCGAGCCGTCGACCAGGAACAGCCGCGCCGGATCGACGCCGAGGCCGGGCAGCGCCGAAGCGACCGCCGCGATGCCGGCCGGCCAGGTGCCGGCGCCGGAGCGGGCCCGGCCCATCGACTTCACCAGGATCTCGGCGTGCAGGTTGTTGGACAGCTTGAGGAAGGGGATCAGCAGGTCGCGCAGCGGCATGGACTGGCGCCCGGCCACGATCCGAGTCCCGGCCGGCGTGCCGCCCCGGGTGGTCGGGCCGAGCACGCGCACGCCGTGCGCGAGCAGCGCGGCGCGGAACAGCCCGGCCGCGTAGCCGGTCGGATCCCAGACCGCCATGAACTCCTGCACCGCAGCGGCATCGGCGGCCAGCGACCCGGTCACGGTGAAGGTATTGCCGCCGTGCTCGCGGTCCACGTTGATCGAGGAGCCGGAGCCGGGCGCGCCGGTCACCGCCGTGCTGACGATCCGGACCTGGTCGGTTGGCGGCACGGTCTCGACTCTGGCGGGCGCGCCCGGGGTGGCCGGCGAGACCCTGACGATGATGGAACCGGCGTCGAAGTCGCTGTCCGGAGCCGCGGTCAGCGCGGAAACCTGGGCGTCGTAGTAGAACGGCTCGTCATCCCAGGCCCAGCCGGAGCCGAGCCGCACGGTGTCGAACCAGGTGTCGTCGGCCACCAGGTTGCCCTGCACCAACCGGATGCCGCCGGCCGCGACCCGGGCGGCCAGCGCGTCGTAGTCGGCGGCCAGCATGGTCGGATCGCCGGTGCCGCGCAGGTAGAGATCGCCGCGCAGGGTCGCCCCCGCGTTGCGGGCGGCGGTCTCCACGGAGGTGCTGAAGCGGTAGTCGGGGCCGAGCACCTCGAGCGCCGCGGCCGAGGTGACCAGCTTGGCGTTGGACGCCGGCTGCTGGCGCCGGTCGCCGCCGCGGCTGTAGCGCACCGTCCCGTCCGCGGCGCGCACCACCAGCCCGACGTCGGCGCCGGCCAGACCGGGCTGGGCGAGGATCGCGTCCAGATCACGGACCAGCGGGTCCGGATCCTCCGCGGACACCGGCGGACCGGCGACCGCGGAGCCGGCGGCCAGCAGCAGGGCGGTCAGCGGGAGGCAGAAACGGGTGGCTCGACGCATGGCGAGGATTTTCCTACTCTGCGTCTCCCGTGACAATTGCTGACGATGAACTTGTTGGCGACGAACTGAGTACCGGCTCCGGCTGGGGGATGAGACGCCGCACTCCGCCAGGGGCGAACTCCAGGGTGAGCATGACCGCCGCCACCGTGGGAATCGACCACCAGGACGGGAACGCCACACTGCGCGGCCGGTAGCTCGGCCGGAACTTCGCGTTGAACAGGTACAGCGACTCGAGCTGGATCAGCGGGTCGAGCAGGTGCATCGCCCGGTAGCCGAGCCGGTCGACCACGCGGCGTGCGTCCCCGGCGTCCAGCAGAGTGCGAAACGCCGCGAAGTTCAGCGACAGCACCTCGATCCCGGCCGTGGCGCAGTACTCGAGCACGTCGACGATCATGCGCTCGTTGAGCCCGTTGGGACCGTCGCGATCGCGGCGCATGGTGTCCAGGGACAGTGCCGTGCCGCCACAGCAGGTGGCGTAGCGCTGGAAGCCGACCACCCGGCCGGTACGGTCGTAGGCGATCACCAGGAGGCACTCCGGGTGCACACCGTTGAGCAGCCCGTCGAGGATCATGGAGAACCCACGTTCCCGGGAGCCGCGCAGCCAGGCCGAGGAGACCTCGGCGAGCTCCGTCCGAAGCCGCGCGGGCAGCTCACCCTCGCGCGCGATCCGGGTGCTCACCCCGGCGTTGTGCGTCCTGGCCACGGCCTGCCGCACGTTGCGCATCCGCCGGCGCTCCAGACTGAACCCGGCCACCTCGAGCACGACCTCGTCACCGATGCCGATCGAGCGCAGCCCGTGCGCGTGCCACATGCCGGCCAGCTCCGCCCGGACGCCGATCACCGCTGGCCGCCAGCCGTCCCTGGCGCAGCGCCGGACGAACGCGTCCACGGCGGCGGCGTAGGAGCCGGGATGACCCACCGGGTCGCCGCCGGCCACCGCCACCCCGAACAGCACCCGATAGCCCAGCGCGGCCCGGCCGTCCGGGCTGAACACGTAGGCCTTGTCCCGGCGCAGCGCGAACGGCGCGAGCGTGCCGGACGCCGGGTTCGCCGCGAGCCCGCGCACCAACGCCCTGGTCGACTCGGTGGCCGGCGGCGGCGCGGGAGCGGGGGCCATCAGCACGACCAGCACCGTGCTGGCCGCGAGCAACAGCAGGGACAGCAGATCCGCCCGCATGTGGGTGTCCCAGCGCATCGCGACGTCGTAGATGCCGCCGGCGGCGAGCACGACCAGGCCGCCGGCCATCGCCGTGCGCACCCGGGCCAACACCGGCACCGCGGTGAACTCCGCCGGGCGTAACGCCAGCAGGACCGCCGTCACCACGAGGAGCACCGCCGGCAACCCGGGGCCGAGCGCCAGCGCGCCGACGATCGCGGCGACCACGCCGACCCCGTAGGCCACCCGGCGGCGACCTAAGAGCCCCCTGGCCAACACCACGAGCAGCACTGCCAGCAGCGCGCCGTGCAGCCGGGCAGCGCCAGATGCGGCCGCGTCGTGGCTGGCCGGCCGCAGCCACAACGGCACCTGTAAGCGGAGCGCGACGAGGGCGGCCGCCGTCGCGAAAAGACCAGCGACCAGCCCGAATGGCCACACCCACTTACGCACCGACGCCCCCTCTGGCTATCCGATCACGCCAACTTAACGTAAGCGCCGATCATTCCCCTGCCTTTTTGCGCATCCCGCCGGGCTCAGCGGATGACCCGAAGCAGACCCTCCTGCACCACGGTCGCGATCAGCCGGCCGTCCCTGGTGAAGAACCGTCCGGTGGCCAGCCCCCTGGCGTTGGACGCGCTCGGCGAGGTGCAGTCGTAGAGGAACCACTCGTCCGCCCGGAACGGCCGGTGAAACCACAGCGCGTGGTCAAGGCTGGCGCCGAGCACCTGGTCGGTGCCCCAGTACACGCCGTGCCTGGCCAGCACCGAGTCCAGCAGGGTCATGTCCGAGGCGTAGGTGAGCACGCAGACGTGCAGCAGCGGGTCGTCCGGCAGCTTGCCGTCGGCACGCATCCACACCTGGCTGCGCGCGTCGGAGCGCGGCCCTCGCGAGCGGGACAGCCAGGGCGGCTCGGTGACGTAGCGCAGGTCGATCGGGCGCGGCGCGGTGGCCATTCGACCGAGCTTCTCGGCCAGCTCGCCGAGGCTCTCCAACCGGGTGGGCAGCGTCTCCGGATCCGGCACGTCGGGCATCGGCTCCGCATGGTCGAGACCGGGCTCGGCCACCTGGAACGAGGCGGACAACGCGAAGATCGCCTTGCCGTGCTGCACGGCCACCGCACGGCGGGTGGTGAACGAACGGCCGTCCCGGATCCGGTCGACCTCGTAGACGATCGGCACGGTGGGGTCGCCTGGCCGGATGAAGTACGCGTGCAGCGAGTGCACCTTGCGCTCCTCGGGCACCGTCCGGCCGACCGCGACCAGCGCCTGCCCGGCCACCTGCCCGCCGAACACCCGAACCGTCGCGGAGCGCGGGCTGACCCCGCGGTAGATGTTCTCCTCGATCTTCTCCAGGTCGAGCAGCTCGACCAGCCGGTCGAGAACGGGCTGACCTCCCCCTGCCTCGGCGTCGGCCTCGTTCATCGAACTCCCTTCAGGCGTGGTCCTCCTCGCCGAGCCGGTGCACCCGGATCAGGTTGGTCGAGCCGATCGTGCCAGGCGGCGAACCAGCGACGATCACCACCAGGTCGCCCGGCTGGTAGCGGCCGATGTTGAGCATGGACGTGTCCACCTGGCGCACCATCTGGTCGGTCGAGTCCACGGCCGGCACGATGAAGGTCTCGGTGCCCCACGTCATGGCTAGCTGGCTGCGCACGCTCTGCTCCGGGGTGAAGGCGAGCAGCGGCAGGTGGGTGTGCAGCCGGGCCAACCGCCGCACCGTGTCTCCGGACTGGGTGAACGCGACCAGCGCCTTGGCGTTGAGCCGCTCGCCGATGTCCCGGGCCGCGTAGGAGATCACCCCGCGCTTGGTGCGCGGCACGTGCGACAGCGGCGGCACCACGGTGGACTCCTGCTCGACCGCCTCGATGATCCGGCTCATGGTCCGCACCGTCTCGACCGGGTAGCGGCCGACGCTGGTCTCGCCGGAGAGCATCAGCGCGTCCGCGCCGTCCAGCACGGCGTTGGCCACGTCGGATGCCTCGGCCCTGGTCGGCCGGGAGTTGTTGATCATTGACTCGAGCATCTGGGTGGCCACCACCACCGGCTTGGCGTTCTCCCTGGCGATCTGGATGGCGCGCTTCTGCACCAGCGGGACCTGCTCGAGCGGGAGCTCGACGCCGAGGTCGCCCCTGGCCACCATGACGCCGTCGAAGGCGAGCACGATCGCCTCGAGGTTGCTCACCGCCTCCGGCTTCTCCAGCTTGGCGATCACCGGCACCCGGCCGCGGCCGACCCGGTCCATCACCTGGTGCACCAGGTCGATGTCGGCCGGCGAGCGGACGAACGAGAGCGCGATGAAGTCCACCCCGAGCTGGAGCGCGAACTCGAGATCCTCGATGTCCTTTTCGGACAATGCCGGGATGGACACGTCCATCCCGGGCAACGAGATGCCCTTGTTGTTGCTGACCGTGCCGCCCTCGGTCACCTCGGCCACGACGTCCTGGGCGTCGATCTCGGTGACCACCAGACCGACCTTGCCGTCGTCGACGAGCAGCCGATCCCCCGGCCGGGCGTCGTTGGCGAGGCCCTTGTACGTGGTGGACACCCGGTTGTGCGTGCCGGCCACGTCCTCGACCGTGATCCGGACGATCTCGCCGGTCTTCCACTCGACCGGCCCGGCGGCGAACGTGCCCAACCGGATCTTCGGTCCCTGCAGGTCGGCCAGGATGGCAACAGCGTGCCTAGTCTCGTCGGACGCCGCCCGCACCAGGTCGTACACCTGCTTGTGGTCACTGCGGCTGCCGTGGCTGAAGTTCATCCTTGCGACGTCCATACCCGCGGCCACCAGCTCGGCCACCCGCTCTGGGGTGCCGGTCGCGGGCCCCATGGTACAAACGATCTTCGCGCGTCGGCTCACGAAAAGCAGCCTAGCCGGGTCCGCTGGACCGATCCCGAAGTACCGTCCAGTAACGTCAATTCGATTCAGAACTCGATTCGCGTCAACCGTGGGTTGACCGGAACTCAACCAGCGGTTCGGCTCAGCGCCCGGCCTGCTCGCTCACCCCGACGTGGTCGGCCGCCCACTCGTTGAACGGCCGCAGCTCGCGCCAGGCCTTGCGAATCCGGGCCAGGCAGGCCTTCTCGTGCAGCACGTCGTCCGGCTCCCAGACCCGCATCGCGTAGACCGAGCGATACCGCAGCAGGTCGATCCTCGGGTGGTCGGCCGGGACGCCACGCGGCCGGCTCTTCATCTGGTCGCCCTTGATCTCCCAACCCTGCCGGCGCAGCTTGGCCAGGATCCCGGCCAGCGCGGTGCCCCGGATCTCGTCGTCGACCGCGGTGCGGAACCGGGCGATCTGGTCGGAGTGCAGGTGAAAGCAGCCACCACCGGCGCGGAGGCCCGCCGAGCTCACCGCGACGTAGTACGCGCCCGCGCCGCGACCCTGCTCGATCACCCCGCCGCACTCGGTCTTGTACGGCGTCTTGTCCTGGGCGAAGCGCACGTCGCGATAGGGCCGGAACACCTTGGCGGAGCCGAACTCCCCGGCGAACTCCGGCTCGAGGGCGGCGAGCAGCGCCGCCATCGGGGCGCGCACGTCGTTGTCGTAGACGGCCCGGTTGTCCTCCCAGTACGGCTTGGAGTTGTCCGCGGTCAGGCCGTCGTAGAAATCAATGGCATGCTCGCCGAATCCGGTGAATGTCACGGCACGGCAGCCTACGACGGCCGGCGCCGGGTCACCTAGATTGGCCGGGATGGACGATCGGGTGCTCGTGGTGGACGGTCGGAACCTGCGCTGCGAGGAGGTGCGACGCGTCGCGGCGGAGCACGACGTCCGCGTCGAGGTCGAACCGGACGCGCTGCGCCGAGCCGAGCAGGCCTGGCGCCTGGTCCCCGAGCTGGTCGCCCGGCGGCCGCTCTACGGGCACACCACCGGGGTCGGTGCGAACCGCGACGAGCTGCTGGACGCCGCCACCGCGCACGAGCAGGGCCACCGTCTGATGAGGAGCCACGCCAGCGGCGCGGGCGAGGAGATGAGCACCGAGCTGGTCAGGGCCATGCTCCTGGTGCGGCTCAACCAGCTCGCCGCCGGCCGGTCCGGTGCCAACCCGCGGCTGCTCACCGCACTGGCCGACGCGCTCACCACCGGCGCCGTGCCTCGGGTGCACCGCACCGGCTCGATCGGCACCGGCGACCTCACCGCGCTCGCCGAGACCGGCCTGACCCTGGCCGGCGAGCGTCCCTGGCGCACCGGCAACCTGCCGCCGGTCCCGTTCGACACCGGCGACGCGATGGCATTCCAGAGCAGCAACGCGGCCACCCTCGCCGATGCCGTGCTCGGCTGCCTTGAGCTCGGCCGGCTGCTGCGCGCCAGCCACGCCGTCTGCGCCCTGTCCTTCGTCGCCCTCGACGGTTCGCCCGAGGCGTACGCCACGCCGGTGCACGCCGCCCGCCCGCATCCGGGCCAGGTCGAGTGCGCCGCGGAGCTGCGCCGCCTGCTCGGCATGCTCGGCGTGCCGCTGCCGGGCAGCCGGATCCAGGATCCCTATGGGCTGCGCGCCTTCCCGCAGGTGCAGGGCCCCGCGCTGGACGCGTGGCGCTACCTGCGCGACGTCCTCACCATCGAGATCAACGCCAGCACCGAGAACCCGATGGTGTCGGTGGAGGCGCAGGACGCCTTCCACCACGCCCACTTCCACACCGCGTACGTGGCCGTCGCGCTGGACCGGCTGCGCGCCACCGTGCACCACGTCGCCGAGCTCTCCGCCGCCCGGCTCGGCGACCTCGTCGAGCCGGGACTCACCGGGCTGCCCGCGTTCCTGTCCACCGGCCCGCCCGGCAGCTCCGGCGTGATGATCCTGGAGTACGTCGCGCACGACGCCCTGGCCCAGCTCCGCCAGGCCGCGTTCCCGGTCACCATCGGCACAGCGGTGGTGTCACGAGGCCTTGAGGACCACGCCAGCTTCGCCACCCAGGCCGCCCGCCAGGCCAGACACGCCGCCGTCGCCTATCGTCACGTGCTGGCCTGCGAGCTGGTCGCCGCCGTCCGCGCACTCCGCATGCGCAACGCCAGCCTGGTCGACCTGCCGGTACGCGCCGCCTTCGACCAGGCCGCGGCGGTCCTCGACGCGGACCTCGACGACCGTCCACTCTCGGCGGACATCACGCGGGCCGCGCAGCTCCTCGACTCGCTGGACCAGCCGCCCCCAGCCACCTGAGCCTCGCGCTCAACCCGCGAGTCGCGCGCTCCGGCACGCGAGTCGCGCGCTCAGGCAACTGAGTTCTGCGCTCCGGCAACCGAGCTGTGCGCCCAGCCCGCGAGTCGCGCGCTCGGGCTCGCGAGTCGCGCGCTCCGGCAACTGAGTTCTGCGCTCCGGCAACTGAAGTGCGCGCTCGGGCAACTGAGTTGCGCGCTCGGGCGATTTGGTTGGCTTGTGCGGGGTTCACCGGGGTGGGGCGGGGCGGATTTTGCGGTGCCGATTCTCATGGTCAAGGGCGCTCCTTCGTCGCGTCGCTTCGCGATTCGCTTCGCGAACCCTTGACAATGAGCCTCGCTCGGCACCTTGGGCAGGAGATAAGGGCAGGCTGCGCCTGCCCTTCCTTTGCCCGCCCCGCCCCCTCATCGTTCAAACGCTCGACGGCATTAAAGGTCACTGGCTCTTCTCGAACTCTTCTCGAACAAAGGTTTGCATACGCACCGGTTTCAGCAGGCGAATGCCTCACCATTCTGGGACAATAGGTGTATGACATTCCCGGCCATTGACTCCTTTGGCGCCCTTCCCGGTGCCGAACACGCGGCCGGCTTTGTGGCGGCAATCAGCGACCTGCGGCGTGCCTACGCGGCCGCGTTGTCCCACCTTGCCGAAATGGGGCACGCGCGGACCGCGCACCACGCCGGATACTCCACCCCGGCCGCGTTCGTCGCGGAACTGGTGCACATCAACCGGCAGAAAGCCGCCCGCATGCTCACCCACGCCGAGCACATCACCGAAGCTGTGACCCCAACCGGACACACCAGCCCCGCGACACTGCCCACCCTCCGCGCGGCGATGTTGGACGGGCTCATCGACGGTGAACACATCGACGCCGTCGCCGACGCGATCAAGGAACTACCCACCTGGGCCACCCCGCAGCACCGGGAGCTGCTGGAGACCACTTTGGCGGAGACCGCCCGCACCCACTCCCCCGCAGTCGTACGCGA
>JBJMIG010000041.1:0-10596 GCA_045806965.1 Labedaea sp.
CTCGCGGTCCAGGCGGCCAACGGCGGCTCGCAGGACCAGAGCGCGCAGGACGCGGCTCAGGTCGAGTTCGGTCAGCTCCAGTCCGAGCTGGACCGCATCGCCGCCACCACGTCCTTCGGCGGCCAGAAGCTGCTCGACGTGGGCATCGACCCGGACGGTGCCGGCCCGCAGGCCGTGTCGACCGGTTACAAGGGTGTGTTCCAGGTGGGTGCGAACAACACCGCCAACGACCAGATCACCGTCGATCTGTCCGGCGGCAGCGTGTTCGGCGCCGGCATGACCGGTTTCGACAGCAAGGGCCTCGGCATCGACGCCGCCGTCGCGGGAGTCAAGGTCAACGGCGCCGGCGCAGCCAGTGCCTCCACCGCGATCGGCAAGATCGACACGGCGATCAAGAACCTGTCCAACGCGCGCGCCAACCTCGGTGCGTTCCAGAACCGGTTCGAGCACACCATCAACAACCTGAACGTTCAGGTGGAGAACCTGACCGCGTCCAAGTCGGCCATCACCGACACGGACATGGCTCAGGAGATGGTGAAGTTCACCCGCTCGCAGATCCTGTCCCAGGCAGGCACCGCGATGCTGGCCCAGGCCAACTCCGCTCCGCAGGGCGTTCTGCAACTGCTGCGCGGCTGATTCCCGGGTTAAGCACCACATCGTGAACCGGGCGGCCGGCACCCCACGGCCGCCCGGTTCACCTGGTCTCACACAGCGAGCGAAGGAAATGATCTCTCATGGCTAGCGTCGACGGTCTGGTCACCGGACTGGACACCACCTCGATCATCTCGCAGCTGATGCAGCTCGAGGCCGCACCCCAGACCAGGCTGAAGAACCAGGTCAACGTCCAGCAGACGGTGCAGAACGCCTACCAGGCGATCAATGCGCGCATGCTGGCCGTGCGCAATGCCGCCCAGGCGCTCACCAACCCCGCGACCTGGAAAGCGGTCACCGCGACGAGCTCAACCGACGCGGTCACCGCTTCGGCCGGGACCACCGGCCAGGCCGGCTCGTCCACCTTCGACGTGGTGCGGCTGGCGTCCGCGCACGTGGTCACCGCCACCGTGCCCGGTTCCGGCCAGCCGGCCACCGGCGGCACGCTGACCGTGACGACCGGCGCCAAGGCCGTTACGGTCAACGTTTCCACCAACACCGCCCAGGGCGTCGCCGACGCGGTGAACTCCGCGAACGCCGGCGTGCGCGCCACGGTGCTGAACACCACCAGCGGCCCGGTCCTGCAGTTCTCCGCGAACGCGACCGGCGCGGCCAACGCCTTCACCATCGACGGGCTCGACGATCCTGCCCCCACCGTGCAGACCGCCGGTGCGGACGGCGAGATCAAGCTCGGCGCCTACAGCATGACCAGTGCCGACAACACGTACACCGGCGTGATCTCCGGCGTGACCGTCAAGGCGAACAAGGTGCAGGCCGGGGTCACGGTCTCCAGCGCCACGGACGTGAACAAGCTCGCCGACGCCATGCAGGCCCTGGTCTCGGGGATCAACGGCACGATCACCGACATCGGCTCCAAGAGCACCCATGGCCTGACCGCCGCGACCTCCGGGCCGCTGGACGGCGACCCGCTGGTCCGCAGTATGCGCATCGAGTTGCTCAACGGCGTCAGCGCCGGCGTCGACAAGGGTGCCGGCGTCGCCCCGGAGAGCCTGGCCCCGGTCGGCGTGCAACTCGACCGCAACGGGGCCCTGGTCTTCAACCGGGAGAAGTTCCTCGCCGCCTACCAGGCCGATCCGGTCAAGACGCAGGCCACGGTGAGCGCCGGATTCGCCAAGACCTACCAGACCATCGCGACCAACGCGACCGATCCCATCAGCGGCCGGCTCACCGAGGCGGTGCAGGGGGTCAAGACCTCGGTGCGCCGGATGACCGTCGAGATCACCAGCTGGGACGCCCGGCTGGCCGCCAAGAAGGTCACCTTGCAGCGCAAGTACAGCGGCCTGGAAACAACCCTCGGCAAGCTCAAGGACCAGTCCTCCTGGCTGGCCGGTCAGCTCGCCGGCCTGTCCCGCTAGTAGCCCGGATCGTAGTGAGGAACTCGCCCATGTCGACACCCGTGCGGATGCGCTACCTGACCGATTCGATCACTACCGCCTCGCCGGCCCGGTTGCTGGTCATGCTCTACGACCGGCTCTGCCTCGACCTGGAGCGGGCCCAGGCGGCGCTGCTCGCCGGCGAGCGGGAGCCGGCGTCGGCCGCGCTGGTACACGCCCAGGAAATCCTGCTTGAGCTGCGCAGCTCGCTGCGCACCGACAGTTGGGCCGGGGCCGCGAACCTGTCCGCGATCTACACCTTCCTGGTGAGCGAGCTGATGAAGGCGAACGTGCGGCAGGAGCCCGATCGGGTCGCCGCCTGCCTGGCGACGGTGCTGCCGCTGCGCGACACCTGGCGGGCCGCCGTCGAGACGCAGTCATCCACCACGACGGAGCTGCGCGGGCTGGCATGAGCTTGCGAGGAGATGTCATGAGCGAGCGAGCCATTGGGGACAGTTCCGGCACGTGGCACCAGGCCTGGACCGACGCGTTGGACCGCATGGCGGCCGACGTCGCCTCGGCCGAGGCATTGCTGGCCGAGGAACACCTGCTTCGGGACATACCGCTGGCCGACCCATGGCACCCGCCTGCCGGCCTCGGCCCGCTGCCGGTTGACCTGCGCCCTCGGGCCGACCAGGTGCTGGCCCGCCAGCTCGCCGTCGCCGAGAAGCTGGCGGCGGTGATGACCGGCACCGCGCGCCAAGCGGCGGTCCTCGACCGCATCGACGACGGCCGGGAAGCCCCGCGGCCGAACTACGTCGACTGTGCACTGTAACCAGGCACTGTGACCGGACACACAGGACGGTAACGCCCGCTTACCTCAGTCACTACACCCTGCTGCCGATCAACTACCTGTGAGCGCGGACAGGTCATCCCCGAACCGCCACGGATCGGCACCACAGGAACGACAAGGGAGCTCGCGTGTTCGACGACGTTGCTACCAGTGCGGTGCGTTCGGCGTTGACCGGGCTGGCCGCTCGCCAGCGCGTGTCCGCCAACAACATCGCCAATATTCAGACGCCGAACTTCACCGCGACGCAGGTCGAGTTCGAGAACACGCTGCGCGACGCCGTCAAGTCGGGTGACTCCATCGGGAACGTGGCGCCGACGTACACCAACTCTCCGCTGGCGCCGCGCCAGGACGGCAACAACGTGAACCTGGACGAGGAAACGATGTCCAGCATGGACACCGGCCTGCGTAACCAGCTGATGCTTCGCGCGCTCGACGAGAAGTACGGCCTGGTCAGTGCCGTGGTGAAGGGCGGTCACTAATCATGTTCGACAGCATCAGCATCGCCACCACCGGCGCGTCGGTCTACCGCAAATGGCTCGACGCGGTCTCCGACAACCTCGCCAACATCAACGATGTGAAGCCGACCAGCGAGGGCGCGTTCCAGGAGCGCTTCATCGAGGCGTCGGCACTGCCCAACGGCGGGGCGGTGGTCACCAACGTACGTGAGGGTGACGCCACCGGCCGCGTGGTCTACGAGCCGAACAACCCGCTCGCCGACGCCCAGGGCAACGTCCGTTACCCGGACATCGACATGGCCGACCAGATGGGCTACCTGATCATGGCCCAGCGCGGCTACCAGGCCAACATCGCCGCCGTCGACCGGGCCACTAGCGCCTACCAGTCCGCACTCCAGTTGGGGAAGAACGTATGAGCCCGATCCAGGCCATCGGCGCGGTCACCGGACCGCCGGCCCCACTGGCCCCCATCACGTCCACCGATCCGGCCCGGGACGCCTCGGGCGCATCGTTCGGCGACATGGTCGGCAAGGCCATCTCGCACACCGAGCAGGTACAGGCCAAGGCGGACGACCTTGCCGTACAGGCGGCCACCGGGGACCTGAAAGACGCTCAGGACTATCTCGCCGCCGCTACCGAAGCATCGCTGACCACGCAGTTGACGGTCGCGGTCCGCAACAAGGCCGTTGACGCGTTCAACGAGATCATGAGGCTACAAGCATGAACTTTGATCGCTTGCTGGTGCTCGGACGGCGGGTGGTTGACGGCTTCCGTGCGTTCTCGCTCGGTCAGAAGATCGTCGTGGCGGCGAGCGTGCTCGCCATCGTGGCCGGGGTGTGGGTGTTCACCGCTTGGTCGTCCACCCCGAACTACACGCCGCTGTTCAGCAACCTGGCGGCCAAGGACGCGAGCGCCATCGTGGAGAAGCTGGACGCGACGGGCACGCCGTACGAGCTGGCCGATGGCGGCGCGACGGTCATGGTGCCGCAGGACAAGGTCTACCCGCTGCGGTTGCAGATGAGCGCGGCCGGACTGCCGGCCGACAGCGACACCGGCTACGCGCTGCTGGACAAGCAGGGCGTCACGACGTCGGAGTTCATGCAGCAGATCGGTTACCAGCGCGCCCTCGAGGGTGAGCTGACCAAGACGGTCAAGTCGATCGACGGTGTCACCTCCGCGACGGTGCACCTGGCCATCCCCAAGAAGGACGTGTTCTCCGACGCGGCCAGCAAGCCGACCGCCGCGATCATGGTGCAGACCTCCGGGGGCAAGCAGCTCTCCACCGAGCAGGTGGAGGCCGTGGTGCACCTGGTGGCGTCCAGTGTGGAGGGCCTGAACCCGGACGACGTCACCGTCGCCGACGCGGACGGCACCGTGCTCGCCGCGCCCGGCCAGACCGGCGCCGGCGCCACGGGCGGCCGGGACCAGCAGACCGCGGCCTACGAGCAGCGGCTCAGCACCTCGCTTCAGCAGATGCTGACCCAGGTGGTCGGGGCGAACCACGCGGTCGTCAAGGTCACCGCCGACCTGGACTTCGACCAGGCCGAAACCAAGAGCCAGACCTACGCGAGCAACCCGAGCGCCAACCCGCTCTCGGAGAGCACCAGCAACGAGACCTACACCGGTACCGGTGCCCCGGCCAACGGCGGCGTGCTCGGCCAGATCAACGGCACCGCCGGCACCAACGGCGGCAACGGCACGTACCAGCAGCAGAAGTCGGTCAAGGACAACGCGGTCAACTCGGTCATCGAGACCCGCCAGTCCGCGCCAGGCAAGGTTCGCAAGCTCGGTGTCGCGGTCCTGCTCGACGAGACCAACGCGACCAAGCTGGACATTCCCACGGTGCAGAACCTGGCCTCCTCGGCGGTCGGACTCGACGCCAAGCGCGGCGACACGATCGCGGTGTCCGCCATGCCCTTCGACCAGACCGCGGCCAACCAGACCAACCAGGACCTCCAGGCGGCGCAGGACGCCGAGGCGCACGGCCAGCTGATCTCGCTGATCAAGACCGGCGCGGTGGTGCTCGGGGTGCTCGTGCTGCTGCTTGGCAGCTGGCTCGCCTCCCGGCGGCGGCGCAAGCGGCACCAGATCAACAAGGCCGAGATGCGCAGGCTCGATGAGCTCAAGGCCGACCTGGAGCGCAACCGGATCGCGGACGAGATCGCCGCGACCGAGCAGGCCGCGGCGCTGCGGACCAGTCAGCCGGCGACCGCGCTGCTGACCCCCGCGGTCGAGCCGGACGACGGGCCGGAGGAGCAGAAGATGCAAGAGATCGAGGCTTTGGTGGACGACCAGCCGGACGAGGTCGCTCGCCTGCTGCGCAGCTGGATGAAGACGGGAGTCTGAGGCGATGACGAGCACGGAGTCCCGCCCCACGAACTCCGGGGTGCGCAAGGCGGCGGTACTGCTGCTGCAGATGGGCAAGGAGGGCTCGGCCAAGCTGATGTCCCGCCTGCAAGAGTCCGAGGTCGAGGCGCTGTCGGCGGAGATCGTTCGGCTCGGCACGGTCGACCGCGCGGTCACCACCGCGGTGCTCGATGAGTTCCACACGATGGCCAGGGCTCGCAAGCACATCGCCTACGGCGGCCTTGACTACGCCCGCGAGCTGTTGGTGCAGTCGCTTGGCCACGAGCGGGCCGAGGAGATCGTCGGTCGGATCGGCGCCAGCATGCTCGAGGCTCCGTTCCGCTCGCTGCAGCGGGCCGATCCGCGGCAGGTGCTCTCCTTCCTGGCCGAAGAGCACTCGCAGACGGTCGCCCTCGTGGTGGCGCACATGCCGGCCCAACTCGCCTCGCTGGTGCTCTCCGGCCTCTCGCCCGAGCGGCAGAGCGACGTGGCGTTGCGGGTGGCGACCATGGGGCGGCCATCGCCCGAGGTGATCCGCAAGGTCGAGACCGTCATCGAGCGCAAGGTTTCCTCGCTGCTCCAGCCGAGTGACGTGTCCACGATTGGCGGGGTCAAGCCGTTGGTGGACATCATCAACCGGTCCGATCGCGTCACCGAGCGGTCCATCCTGTCCGGACTCGCCGAGCGCTCTCCGGAGCTGGCCGACGAGATCCGCAGCCAGATGTTCATGTTCGAGGACCTGGTCACCATCGACGACCGCTCGGTGCAGCTCGTGCTGCGCCAGGTCGAGGGCAAGGACCTGGCCACGGCGCTCAAGGGCGTGCGGGACGACGTGCGGGAGAAGGTCACCCGCAACCTGTCCGAGCGTGCCTCGGAGAACCTCCTCGAGGAGATCCAACTCCTCGGCTCGGTTCGGTTGCGCACTGTCGAGGAAGCCCAAGCCAAGATCATCAGCGTGATCCGGTCCCTCGAGGACTCGGGTCAGCTTGTCCTGCGGCGAGGTGATGATGAGCAGTTCGTCAGCTGAGTACGACGTGACGATCGTCGTGCCACGCGAGCGGGCCGGCATAGCCGTGCCCTACCAGTTGGGCTCGGTCGGGACCGGTGCGGTCGGCGGAGTCGCCGATCGGACCGCCGCCCGCGCGGAGGGTTATGCCATGGGCTGGGCGCAGGGGATGCGTGAGGCACGGGACGTGACCGTCGCCGCGAGGCAGCGCGCGGAACTGGAGCTCGTGCGGATGCTGCGGGAGCGCGACGCCGAGATCGGGCGGGGACTGCGGGCCGTGGCCGCGGCCGCCGGCGAGGTGCGCACGACCACCGTGCAGCGGTCCGAGGACATCGCGGACTTCATCATGACCGCGGCGGTCGATCTGGCCGAGGCGATTCTGGGCGCGACGGTGTCCGCCGACGTGACGAGCGCCGCCACCACCGCGTTGGCGCGGGCACTGGCGGAGTTCCCCATGGGTGGGCAGGCGGTGACCGTCCGGCTCAACCCGGAGGACCACGCCACGCTGACCGCGTCGGGCGTCGCGGAGCTGACCGCCGGCCGGGACGTGACCCTGGTGGCCGACCCTCGGCTGGCCCGGGGCGACGCCGTTGCCGAGAACCCGATCACCACCGTCGACGCGACCCTCTCGAACGCACTCGAGCGGGTCCGGCAGGAGCTGACCGCATGACCGCCGTCCTTGACCAACGCCTCGCCGTCGCGCTGGCCGCGACCCGTCCCCAGCTCACCGGCCGGGTGGTCGGCGTGGTCGGGCTCGCCGTCACGGTGTCCGGCATTCCCGCCAAGGTCGGTGACCTGGTGCGGATCGGCAGCGGGGAGCGGGAGCTACAGGCCGAGGTGGTCTCGCTGAACCACGACCGGGTGGTCTGCCTGCCGCTCGGCACGCTCGGTGGCGTCGGCATCGGCGACCCGGTGGTGAACACCGGCCGGCCGCTGCAGCTCACCGTGGGTGACTCGCTGCGCGGCCGGGTGCTCGACGGGTTCGGCCGGCCGATGGACGGTGGCCCGCCGCTGACCGCCGGCGAGCGCGTGTCGGTCGACCTGGCTCCGCCGTCCGCGCTGGAGCGCGGCCTGATCCGCGAACCGATGCAACTCGGCGTCCGGGCCCTGGACACCGCCGTGCCGGTCGGGCAGGGCCAGCGGGTGGGCATCTTCGCCGGTTCGGGAGTCGGCAAGTCCAGCCTGCTGTCCATGATCGCCAGGGGAACCGCCGCGGAGATCAACGTGGTCGCCCTGATCGGCGAGCGCGGCCGCGAGGTCCGGGAGTTCATCGAGAACGACCTCGGCCCCGAGGGCCTGGCCCGCTCGGTGGTCATCGTGGCCACCTCCGACCAGCCGCCGCTGGTGCGGCTGCGCGCCGGCTTCGTGGCCACGCGCATCGCCGAGTGGTTCCGCGACCGCGGCTCCAACGTGCTGCTGATGATGGACAGTCTCACCAGGATCGCCATGGCTCAGCGCGAGGTCGGCCTTTCCGCCGGCGAGCCGCCGGCGACCCGGGGCTTCCCGCCTTCGGTGTTCGCCCTGCTGCCGACCCTGCTCGAGCGGGCCGGGCCGGGCTCGGTCGGCAGCATCACCGGGCTCTACACGGTGCTGGTGGAGGGCGACGACCACAACGAGCCGATCGCCGACGCCGCCCGATCCATTCTGGACGGACACATCGTGCTCGACCGCAAGCTCGCCACCGCGGGGCACTTCCCGAGCATCGAGCTGCTCGAGTCGGTGTCCAGGGTGACCGGCGCGGTCACTTCGAAGCAACAGCGCGGCGATCTCACCGAGCTGCGCCGGCTGATGGCCGCCCGCCGCGACGTGCGCGAGTTGGTGGAGATCGGCGCCTATGTGCCCGGCACGAACCTCGACGCGGACCGGGCCCTCGCGCTGTGGCCGCGGATCAACGAGTTCCTTCGCCAAGACGTCGACGAGCAGGTGCCGGCCGCGCAGTCCTGGCAGGCACTCACGGCATTGCTGCACGGAGGGGATGACCTGTGACCATGACATCGCGCCTCGGCGCCGTGCTGCGCGCCCGCCGAGTCCAGGAGGACGTCGCCAAGGGTGCGGTCGCCCGCGCCAACGCCGAGGTCGCGGAGGCCAGGACGCGCACAACCGATCGGGCCGGGTCGATGGAGCGCTGGTCGGGACCGAACGACGGGACCAACACCGCCTACCTCGCCTCCGTCGCGGCCGGCCGGGCGCTGGCCCAGGCGCTGCGTGACGCGGTTCAGGCCGAGCGGTTCGCGCTGGCCGGCGCCGATGAGAGCCGGGACCGGCTGCTCGAGGCGGCGCAGCGCAGGCGTGGTGTGGAGAAGCTGGTCGAGCGGGCGGCCGCGGCGCACCGGCAGCACGAGTTGGCCACCGAGCAGCGAGTCGTCGACGACCTCGCGGTCGGGCGACGGGCCGGGGAGGTTCGATGAACGGGATCGTGGAGATCAGCTCGCGGATGCGGGAACTGAACACCATGTTGCAGCCGGCGGCGCTGCGGCCGGTGGCCCCGGCCGCCCGGCAGCCGTCGAGCGTGTCCGGCACCGACTTCGCCACCATGCTCAACAGCGCGCTCACCGAGACGGGCGGTGCCGGTGACGCCACCGGCGCCGGCGGCGTCACCGGCCAGGACGTGGTGGCCGACGCCCGCAAGTACCTCGGCGTGCCCTACGTGTGGGGCGGCACCGACCCGAAGACCGGCCTCGACTGCTCCGGCCTGGTCCAGCGCACCTACGCCGACCTCGGCGTGCAGTTGCCCCGGGTGAGCCGCGACCAGGCAACCGCGGGCACCCCGGTGGCCGGCCTTGACCAGGCCAAGCCCGGCGACCTGCTCGCCTTCGGCAAGCCGGTACACCACATCGCGATCTACATCGGTGACGGGAAGATGATCCACGCCCCGGAGCCGGGTACTCAGGTCCGCATCCAGAACGTGTACGAGACCCCGTCCGCCATCCGCCGGGTGCTGCCCGCCGGGGGTGCGGGTGCCGCCGCGGTTGCGGGCGCCACCGGGCCGAGCGCGTCCGGCAGCGGCCAGTACGCCGACCTGTTCGCGACCGCGACGGCCAAGTACGGCCTGCCGCAGGGTCTGCTGTCGGCCGTGGCCAAGGCCGAGTCCGGGTACAACCCGAGCGCGGTCAGCGGCGCGGGTGCCAGGGGCCTGATGCAGCTCATGCCGGCGACCGCGAAGTCGCTCGGCGTGGACCCGCTCGACCCGGCCCAGGCCGTCGACGGCGCGGCCCGCCTGCTGAAGAGCCACCTCGGCAAGTTCGGCTCGGTGCCGCTGGCCCTGGCCGCCTACAACGCCGGGCCCGGCGCGGTGCAGCGCCACGGCGGCATCCCGCCGTACCAAGAGACCCAGAACTACGTCCGCAAGATCACCGCGACGCTGAGCCAGGGAGCCGCAGCATGACGCAGCCATTGACCGCCGGAACCACCACCCTTCCCGGTGCGACCGGCACCCCGGCGGACGGATCGCCCGAGGACGCGGCGCAGACCGCCGCGGCCTTCGAGTCGCTGCTGCTGGCGCTCACCGGAACCCCGCTGCCGGTGCCACCGGCCGGTACTCCGGTGCCCGCGTTGACCGCCGGACCGGCCAGCCCCGGCGCGGCCGTCGGCGCCGCCACTGTCGGCGCCTCGGCGGGTGTCGGCCTCGCTGCCGGTGTCACCGCCGGTGCCGGTGTCACCGCCGGTGCCGGTGTCGGCGCGGGTGTCGGTCTCCCTGCCGGTGCTGCTGCCGCCGGCCCCCTAGACCCGTCGGCCGTTCCAGAGGTGCTGCGTGGGATGGACGCGCCCGCTGGACCGGTCGGCGGCCAGCCCGCCGCCGGCCCGGCCACCGGCCGCACGGCCGAGCCGGTGCGCACCGGTTTCGGGCCCGTCGCGCCGGGGACTTCCGTGCCGGGCGACGCCACAACGGCCGCACCGGCCGGTGTCCCGGTGCCGCCGGCCAAGACCGCCCCGGCCGGGGCCACGGGCGCC